>JAGFXW010000038.1 GCA_017861495.1 Bacillota bacterium | reverse complement strand
TTCGCCGGCGTCGTGAATGTTTGAGCTGCGGACGCCGGTTTACCACGTATGAAGTGGTGGAAGAAATCCCGCTTATGGTTATCAAGAAAGATGGACGACGAGAACTATTTGACCGGTCCAAGCTGTTGAATGGATTGCTAAGGGCATTTGAAAAACGGCCGGTTCCCCTCAATGTGATTGAGTCATTGGCGGACAATGTAGAAAAGGAACTTCGCAATACAATGGAACGGGAGATCCAAACCCGCCGAATCGGTGAGACTGTGATGCGGTATCTTAAAGACATTGATCAAATTGCTTATGTCCGGTTTGCTTCGGTGTATCGCCAGTTTGCCGATGTCGAGAATTTTAAACTCGAGCTTGAGGCGTTGATAAACTCACAAAAAAAATAATGGCTATTGCTGTGAAAGGTGAGGATGTTCATGTTTACAATGATAAAAAAACGTGACGGACGGGAAGTATTATTTGATGAAGGTAAGATTACGGAAGCCATCTTTAAAGCTGCCAAGGCCGTTGGTGGAGCCGACAAGCAAATGGCGCTGGAGTTAACTTTGGATGTGCTTCGTTTCCTGAAGCAAGAATACAACGGCGGTGGCTTTGGTGTAGAGGATGTTCAGGACGCTGTTGAAAAAATATTAATCGAGAAAGGTCACGCCCGCACCGCAAAAGCATATATTTTGTACCGTTATAACCGAACCCGCATGCGTGATGCAAAATCGGATTTAATGGATGCTGTTGCGGATATTTTGGTTGAGACCAGCCGTGAAAACGCAAATGTTTCGAATTCGCCCTCGGCAAAAATGCTGCAAATTGCCAGCGCTGCCAGTAAAGCGTATTATTTAAATCGGTTAATTCCGGAGCATTTAGCGAACGCGCACCGTCGGGGCGATATTCATATCCATGATTTAGATTTTTACGGAAAAACGCTGACCTGTGTACAAATTCCGTTGGGCAAATTATTAGAATCCGGTTTTAACAATGGACATGGTTTTATTCGTTCCCCCAAACGGCCGGCTTCCGCCACTGCATTGGCGGCCATTATTCTGCAAAGTTCGCAAAATGATATGCACGGCGGACAATCCTTCGCTTTTTTTGACCGTGATATGGCGCCGTTTATGGAGAACGCTGGCGAGGATGAAATATACCAGGCTATGGAAGCGTTGATTTATAACTTAAACAGCATGCACTCCCGGGCCGGAGCCCAAGTGCCGTTTTCCAGCTTGAATGTTGGCGGGGATACTTCTCCGGCCGGTAGAGCGGTAACCAGAAATATTCTTTTAGCATATGAAAAAGGTTTGGGCCATGGTGAAACGCCCATTTTCCCCAATATCATCTTCCGTTTAAAAGAAGGAGTTAACTTTAACCCTGGCGACCCTAACTATGATTTATTTCAATTGGCTATTCGGGTAGCGGCTCAACGGTTAAACCCCACGTTCAGCTTTATGGATTCGTCGTTTAATAAGCAATACAAGGATCAAGTTAGTTACATGGGATGCCGGACACGGGTTATGGCCGACCGTTTTGGCCCGGAAGTGACCGATGGCCGCGGAAATTTGAGTTTTACCACGATCAACCTCCCCCGGCTGGCTATCAACGCAGAACGTAATTTAATGAAATTTTATCAGAGCTTATCTGATTTGATTGATATGACATGTGAGCAATTGTATCACCGGTATGAAGTTCAGGCAAATTTAAAAGTAAAAGATATGCCGTTTCTTATGGGGCAGCATCTCTATTTGGCTTCCGATGAATTAGGTCTGGACGATAAGTTGGAACCGGCAATCAAACATGGGACACTATCGGTTGGATTTATTGGTTTGGCAGAAACCCTTACTGCGTTAACTGGCTTCCATCATGGACAAAGTGAAGAAGCGCAAGTTTTGGGCGAAGAAATTGTCGCCTTTATGCGGAATAAAATTGATAAGGCGTCGGATCAATATAATTTAAACTATACGTTATTAGCAACTCCGGCGGAAGGCTTATCGGGACGATTTGTAAAAATGGACTTAAAAGAATACGGAATTATTCCTGGGGTAACGGACAAAGAATATTACACCAATTCTTTCCATGTCCCGGTAAACTACCCGATCAGCGCTTTTGATAAAATTCGGTTGGAAGGAACGTACCACAAATACACGAACGCCGGACATATCAGTTATGTCGAATTTGCTTCCTCGCCAGTGCATAATTTAAAAGCGATAGAAGATCTTCTTCGTTTTATGGCGAAAAGCGATATGGGGTATGCCGGTATTAATTTCCCTGTTGATTTTTGTGATGATTGCGGGCATTTGGGTGTCATAGACCAGGATACTTGCCCGGTATGCGGGCAGACAGCAATCCGGAGGCTGCGGCGGATTACCGGGTACTTAAGTACGGTAGAGCGCTTTAATGATGCGAAATGTAAAGAGTTGGAACAACGGGTGGCTCATTTTTAAACAGAAGGGAATAGGGGGTTTAGAAATGGTTAAATATGCGGACATTATCAATGAATCGATAGTAGATGGGCTAGGGATCAGAGTAACTGCATTTTTGCAGGGATGTCCGCGGCATTGTCCTGGTTGTCATAACCCTTTGTTGCTCTCTTTTGACGGCGGCCATGAACTTGGTGAAGAGGAGTTTGCCGACTTGCTGCTTGACAAGGTATCTCCGCTCCATCAGGGAATTACTTTTAGCGGTGGCGATCCGTTAGCGCAGGCCGACGCGATGTTGAATATTTTGTTTTTAATCCGGCGGCGTAATCCGTCTTTGGATATTTGGGTGTATACCGGTTATACATTTGAAGAAGTGAAAGAGCTTCCGGCGCTGCGGATGATTGATGTTTTGGTGGATGGTCCGTTTATCTTGGAACAAAAAGATTTACAACTCCCTTTTCGGGGATCGGCTAATCAGCGGATTATTGACGTCCGCAAATCGTTGGCCGCCAATCAGGTGATTGAACTGGAAGTATAAGCTATTATATAATCTCAGTCGTAAGGACCCGGTCTAGGCTGGGTCCTTATTGTTCATGGTTACGGGAAGGGATATCGGAGTTGCTGTCGAAATGTGATTTTAAAGAAACGAAGAAACGATTGGTTCGATGAGTTTTAATAGGGGGAAAATGCAATGCGCAGAGGGCATTTCATGGATAGTATATGACTTGGCAATTAAAACAAAGATTACAAAAAATGTTGGCCGAAGAAAAAGGCGCCCAGATATTTTCACCGGGTGCGCGTGGAGGATTTGCATTAGCATATCCCAACAGTTACCATATTGGCATGTCCAACTTAGGGCTGCATATTCTTTATGATCAAATTAACTCCCGAACGGATACGGCGTGTGAGAGAATTTTTTTCCCAGAGCCGAAAGTGTTGCAAGAATATGAAAAAACACGGACTCCGCTGTTAACCATGGAAACCCAGAGACCGTTGTACGAGTTTCCGTTGATTGGTTTTGCTGTTTCTTTTGAAATGGATTATTTTCATATGGTAACGATGTTGCAGTTGGGGAAAGTGCCGCTGCTGGCAAACGAACGGAAGGAAGATGATCCGCTGGTTCTTGTCGGCGGCCCCTGTGCTACATTCAACCCGGAACCTTTGGCCGACTTTGTCGACCTTTTTATTATTGGTGAAGGGGAAGAAGTTATCCATGAAGTGCTGGATATTTACTATCAGGCCAAGAACGAGCTTCTGTCCCGCAGGCAATTATTGTTAAGATTAGCGAATATCGACGGGGTGTATGTACCTTGTTTTTACCAGCCAATATACCAGCCTGACGGAGTGATACAGGAAATTTGCCAGACGGAGCAAGTTCCTGCAAAAATCCAACGACGATGGGTGCGGGATTTTGACCGCTATGCGGGGCAAACTGCGATTATGACTGCCAATACGGAATTCCGCGATATGTTTTTAATTGAATTAGCCAGAGGCTGCGGCCGCCATTGCCGTTTTTGCATGGCGGGATATTGCTTTCGCCGGCCGCGGGTAAAATCGCTGCAGAATATTGAGCAGTCGCTGCAACAAGCAGCTGCGCATGGTGCGAAGGTGGGCCTGGTCGGAGCGGCAGTATCGGATTACCCCGAAATTGACCGGTTATGCCGTGAGGTTTTGCCGCCCGATATGCTGTTTTCTGTCGCATCCTTGCGAGCGGATTCCTTGACGCCTGACCTGGTTTCTTCCTTGGCGGCATGCGGTCAAAAAACCATTACTTTGGCGCCGGAAGCCGGCAGCGATCGGTTGCGCAAGGTGATTAATAAAGGAATTACAAATGAGCATTTAAGCCGTGCGGTCACGATGGCCATTCAGGCCGGTATTCCGAATGTGAAGTTATATATTATGATCGGGCTGCCGTTTGAAGAAGAAGAAGATAATACAGCAATCGTTTCGATGGCGCAGGAAATTAAGCGGCTCATGACCGCGTTGGGAAGTAAAGGAAAACTTACCTTAAGCGTGAATCCTTTTATTCCTAAACCGTGCACTCCGTTTCAATGGCTGCCGATGGCCGAAGAAGCGGTTGTCGAAACAAGATTAAAGAATATTCGCAGCGAGTTGCAGAAAGAAAAAGGGATTATTGTCATTGCCGAATCGATCCGCGAGGCGTACGTACAGGCTATATTGGCGCGTGGCGACAGGCATCTTTCTGCGGTTTTGGCGGAAGCGGCGCAAAAAAACGGAGTAAAAGCATTTCGTCGTGTCATGAAAGAATATAACTTGGATGAACGATTTTACTTATATCGGCGAAGGAGCTTTTCGGAAGTTTTACCGTGGGATCACTTAGATATTGGCGTAGCCAGGGAGTATTTGGCGGACGAACTGCATAAGGCAGAGCAACAGCAATATACAGCGCCGTGCGCGCCAGGTTGCACACGATGTGGAGTATGTCATTCCGGCGAATAGGAGAGTAAACATATGAACGAATTTTTATTGCGCAAAAGCAATAATAATATCTGGTATGGTTTTTTTACCCAATTTTATCAGGCAGGTATTCGGCATGGTATTTCTACCCGATTGGGCGGGGTCAGCAGCGCTCCTTATTGTTCGCTGGACTTAGGGATGCACACGGGTGATGACCCGGTTAAAGTACAGGCAAATCGAAAATTGTTTTGTGAAGCTGTTGGTGTTAATCATCGATCGGTTGTCAGCGCGCAGCAAGTTCATAAAGATACGATCGCAATTGTCACTCAAGCGGATGCAGGGAGAGGCGCTGATCAGTATGCAGACGCTTTATGGGAGACTGATGCGATCATTACCGCTACGCCGGACGTCCCATTATTATTGTTGTTTGCGGACTGTGTTCCTGTTTTGATTTTTGATCCGGTTCAACGGGTTATCGCGGCAGCACATGCAGGTTGGAAGGGAACGGTAGCGCAAATTGCCGTAAAAACACTCAAAATGATGCAAGAAAGTTTTGGATGTTGCAGTACCAATTGTCTTATCGGCATTGGCCCTTCGATCGGTCCTTGTTGTTATGAGGTGGATGAGGGGGTAATTGGGCCTTTGCGTAATAGTTTTCCGGAATGGCAAAGTGTAGTGAAGCCTCATGGCGATGGACGGTGGATGTTGAATTTATGGGAAGTAAACCGGCAGCAATTATTGTCTAGCGGGGTATCGGCGGAGAATATCACAGTAGCGGAGGTTTGTACTTCCTGCAATAACGATTTGTTGTTTTCTTACCGGGCAGAAAACGGGCATACCGGCAGGCTTGGCGCTGTGATCACCTTATAGTGGAAATTGTAAAAAAATTTCTTATTGCAGGCAATTGCAAGAGGAAAAAAATGTTTATCAGCGAATAAGACATTGATGGAGGAATCTGTGATGACGATTGCCGATAATATTTGCATAACAAAAGATCATATTCAGGAAGCAGTATCGCGACGTATCGTTGCAGGAGCTCCCGGACCGGTGAAACTTGTGGCAGTTACAAAAAATCAAAGTATTGGCGATATGAAGGAAGCCTTGACAGCAGGGATTAGTGCAATTGGTGAAAACCGTATCCAGGAAGCAGTTGGTAAATTTGCTGAGCTGGGCAGCATACCGGAGTGGCATTTAATAGGCCATCTGCAAACGAATAAGGTACATTTGGCAGTGCCTATTTTTGATCTCATCCATTCCGTGGATAGTGAACGGTTAGCAGTAGAGATAAATCGGATTGCAGGTAAAATGGGAAAGCGCCAAAATATACTATTGCAGGTGAATGTCGCCGGTGAGGCAACCAAATATGGGATTGCGCCGGAGGAAACATTGGATCTGGCTTGGAAAATCAGTAAGTTGGAATCGCTGTGTATCCGGGGACTCATGACTATTGCCCCTTATTATACGGATAAAGAGGATACCCGGCTGGTTTTTCGTAATTTGTATGGTCTTTTTACAGCGTTACAAGAAGCTATGCCGCAGAATATATTGATTGATTCCCTGTCGATGGGTATGACGAATGATTATACGGTGGCCATAGAAGAAGGCGCTAATATTGTGAGAATCGGTACTGGAATTTTTGGAGCACGCAAATAGGGAAAGAAAGGATGCGCGAACAATGAAAATTTTAGAAAAAGTATGGGGCGGTTTAGGACTGCTTGAACCTGTTGAAGCAGAGGAAGAACATGTACGGGCAGAAGAAACGGATCAAAAAGGAAAGAAAAACGTGAATCTTGTCAACTTACCGACGAATCCGAAACAGATGAAAGTAATGGTGGTTGAGCCGTTTTCTTTTGATGACGCGCAGCAAGTGTCCGATCACTTGAAAAACCGCAAACCGGTTGTGGTCAACTTTGAAAATACAGATAAAGATGTTGCCAAACGAATGATAGATTTTATCAGCGGAACGACCTATGCTCTTGGCGGATCCATCCAAAAAATAGGCACTCATATTTTCATGTGCGCGCCGAATAATGTGGATGTTGCGTACACTCCGCGTGAGGATGGCATCAATAAGGATTTTTTACCTTGGACGAACAAGTGATATAAATTGTAGATAGAATGGTTTTTCGGGAGGTCTATATGTTAACTAATAAAAAGGTGGCATTTGTTGGCGGTGGGGCGATTGCAGAAGCGATTGTCGGAGGTATTATCAAGGCGGGCTTGGTTTCACCGCAGCAAATTACGGTATGTGATATTTCGCAAGAACGCCGTGAGCATATGGAAAATAAGTTTGGTGTAAGCTCGTCGGCGGATGCGGCGCAGATTGCTCCGGTTGTCGATATTCTGTTTTTGACGGTTAAGCCTCAAGTTATTCAGTCAGTGCTTGATAGCCTGAACGGCGTTGTCCCGGCAGCAACGACGGTTATTTCCGTGGTAGCCGGGACTAGTACGGCTACTTTACAGGAAAAGTTACCGGGCGTAGCGATTGTCCGGGTGATGCCGAATACGCCGGTAGCCGTCGGTGAAGGCATGGCAGCCATAACATTGGGAAAATATGCAGGCCAGCAATCCGGCGAATTGGCAACCATGTTATTTTCCGCCGTTGGACGCACGGTTATGGTGGCGGAAAGTGCAATGGATGCGGTGACTGGTCTTTCCGGCAGCGGGCCAGGTTATGCCTATGTGATGATTGATGCCTTGGCGGATGCCGGCGTTCGTGTCGGGCTGCCGCGTAATGTTGCGTTGACGTTGGCAGCGCAGACACTGCTTGGGGCTGCCCGTATGGTATTGGAGACGGGTGAGCATCCGGCTAAATTGAGAGATATGGTTACCTCACCGGGCGGAACAACAATTGCCGGTATTCACGTTCTAGAACAATCCGGCGTGCGCGCTGCGTTGATCGATGCAGTCGTTTGCGCAACGGAACGGTCGCGGGAAATGGGTCGGCATTGATGGGGGAACGCGATAAGATCTTGCGGTATTACCGGGCCAGCGGTGAAGAAGAAACGGCTGTCCGCCTATTGGATACAGCGGAAGCCGCATTAAAAAACCGAAAATATAAGCTGAGCGACTTTTTAGATCCATTTGGCTGCAGTGTCGCAGAAACAATCATCGCCCATTATGACCGTTTGGAATTGATGTTGGAAGGCGGTTATTCAGGAGCGGAACGTGTTAAAGCGGCATTTGTCGACGAAGATTTTAAGGGTGAAGTTGACTTTGCTATCGATGCGGTTAGTGTGTCGTGGGATAAACGCTATCATCAGCTTTCCCACAGGGACGTTTTAGGCGCATTGATGGCGATGGGAATAAAAAGGGAAGCTTTTGGCGACATAGTGATGACGACCAACGGTTGCCAAATTCTTGTTACGCAACTGCACACGGAGTACGTGTTGGCGAACTTGACCCAGATTGGAGCGGCTGCCGTTTCGGTGAACCGGATTCCTTTAATGGAAATTGCCGCGCGCGAAGAAAAAGTGAAAGAAGTCAGAACGACGGCGGCGTCTCTCCGGCTCGATGTGGTAGCTGCGGCTGGTTTCAGCGTTTCAAGGACTAAGATGGCGGAAGAGATCGCAGCAAAAAAACTAAAAGTGAATTGGCAGGATGCAAAAAGCGGCTCGCAGATAGTCAAACCGGGAGATATATTATCCATGCGGGGCAGAGGCCGGGTTGAATTTTGTGAAGTGCTTGGCCAAACAAAAAAAGGGCGGACAAGTATTGTATTGAAGCGGTTCTATTAGAGAATTTGTTTGGTTGGCAGTGGCCGGTTGGTTTAGCGTGAGAGGGTTTTCAAGCTGCGTGGAGGTGGTTGAGTGTTAACGCCGATTGATATTCATAATAAGGAATTTAAACGGTCTTTTCGTGGTTATTCCGAACGTGAAGTAGATGAATTCCTGGACTTGTTGGTGTCTGATTATGAAGGTTTATTACGGGAAAATATGGACCTTAAAGAAGCGGTTCAGCAGTTAAACACGAAATTAGAGTATTATCAACAAATGGAAAACACGTTGCATAATACCTTGGTCATCGCCCAAGAGACGGCGGAAGAAGTGAAACTCAGCGGAAAAAAAGAAAGCGAGTTAATCATCAAAGAAGGTGAAATTCGCGTTCAACGTATGCTGGAGGAAGCAACGGAGAAGGTACGCCGGATGACGGCCGAATATGACGAATTGACGAAACAGATGGCGGTTTCACGATCCCGAATGCGCAATCTCCTGATGGCGCAAATGGAGCTGTTGAATAAAACGGAAGAGGATGAAAGTTGAATCAAATTGATGATTTACAATTGGTTGAAGTCTACAGTACTCCAGCAGGAATCACTGTGAACGTTCGTGTTCAACCACGCGCCAGCCGCAACGCGATAACCGGAGTCATGGGGGGATCATTGAAAGTAAGTTTAACCTCTCCGCCGGTGGATGGTGAAGCCAATGAAGCTTGTATAGCTTTTTTTTCCAAGATTCTCTCAGTTGCTAAAAACCGGATTTCTATTACCAATGGTTTCAAAGGCCGCAATAAGGTAATCGCCATTGAAGGGTTAACTAAAGAAGATTTTATCCAATTGTTAAAATCATAATTCCGTTCTTGATCGATATACTAACGGGATTTATTGGTATGTGCAATTGACACTTGTTGCGGGAATCGGTATAATGTGACTAGTAAAATCAGACAGTATCATGATGGAAGAATGTAATGACGGAGGCAGTAGCCGGGACGTAACGTTTCGCAGCGAACCAGGAAGTGGTGTGAGCCTGGTGGAGCGGGTCAGCGGTGAATATCTCTCCGGAACAGCGAACCGAAATTCAGTAGGCTTCGCCGGATGACGATCGTTATTTCGTTCAGAGTGGCTGGCGACAGTCATTAGGGTGGTACCACGGGATTTAAAGTCTCTCGTCCCTTTCGGGATGAGGACTTATTTTTTTGGAGGTGTGAAGGTTGGATTATAGTAAAACATTAAATTTGCCGCAAACCGATTTTCCGATGCGGGCGAATTTGCCGGACAAAGAGCCTAAAGTTTTGGAATATTGGCGTGACAATAAAATTTATGAGAAACGCGTTGCCCAATCGGCCGGCAGGCCGAAATTCATTTTGCATGACGGGCCGCCATATGCAAATGGCAATATCCATATTGGAACCGCACTGAACAAAATTTTAAAAGATATCATTATGAAGTATAAATCGTTGCGGGGTTACGATGCCCCGTATGTACCTGGATGGGATACACATGGCATGCCAATTGAGCATGCTGCGATCCAAATTCTTGGCTTGAATCGTCATCAACTGAATCCATTGGATTTACGCCGTAAATGCAGGGAGTATGCTCTGCAATGCCTCGATCTTCAACGGGAAGATTTTAAACGGCTGGGGGTAAATGGCGACTGGGATAACCCTTATATTACACTTTTGCCGGCATATGAAGCAAAACAAATCCGAGTGTTTGGCACAATGGCTTCGAAAGGGTACATTTACAAAGGCTTAAAATCGGTATATTGGTGCCCGACCTGCGAGACTGCCTTGGCGGAAGCGGAAATTGAATATGCAGAACGTAAATCCACTTCGATTTATGTAAAATTTTCGCTAGTGGATGATAAAGGGCTGCTGCCGGCAGGTGTAGACCCGAAAAAAGTGTTCGCTGTAATTTGGACGACAACGCCTTGGACGATGCCGGCCAATGTGGCGATTGCCCTTAATCCGGAATTGCAATATGTTTGGGCGCAATTTGGCGATGAAGTTTATTTATTGGCAGCTGATTTGGCGGCGAAAGTCGCGGAAGATAATCATCTTGGCGAATATCAAGTGTTAGGTACTGTAAGCGGCGCCGAATTGGAAGGCTTGGTATTCCAGCATCCTTTTATCGACCGGCAGTCGCCGATTGTTCTCGGCGATCATGTTACGCTGGAAGCAGGAACGGGTTGTGTACATACCGCTCCCGGACACGGTCAGGAAGACTTTGAAGTTGGCGAAAAGTATGGTTTGCCGGTTATTTGTCCGGTTGACCACACAGGCCATTTTACCGAAGAAGGCGGGAAATTTGCCGGGTTGTTTGTATTTGATGCGAATGTTCCGGTTATCAAGGAATTGGCAGCGCAAGGAAAATTATTGGGCAAAGGCTCGCTGCGGCATCAATACGCCCACTGCTGGCGCTGCAAGAGCCCGATTATCTACCGGGCGACTGAACAATGGTTTGCTTCTGTAGACGATTTCCGGCAGGAAGCGCTGGATGCCATTAAAAATGTACAATGGATTCCTTCCTGGGGTGAAGAACGTATTCATAACATGGTGGCCGACCGTCATGACTGGTGTATTTCCCGTCAACGGGTTTGGGGCGTACCGATTCCTATTTTTTATTGCGGCAAATGCAATAAGGAAATAGTGAATGAAACGACAATTACGGCTGTGCAGGACCTTTTTGAGAAAGAAGGATCGGATGCCTGGTGGGCGAAAAGCGCAGCAGAAATTTTGCCGGAAGGATTTACTTGTCCGGAATGCGGACATGGAGCTTTCCGGAAGGAAACGGATATCATGGATGTTTGGTTTGACAGCGGATCGAGCCATAAAGCCGTATTGGAAGTGCGAAAAGAATTGCATTGGCCGGCGGAAATGTATCTGGAAGGCAGTGACCAACATCGCGGCTGGTTCCAGTCATCCCTGTTGACATCGGTGGCTACGAAAGGTGTGGCGCCGTATAAAGCTGTTTTAACGCACGGGTTTGTGGTAGACGGCGAAGGCCGGAAGATGTCGAAATCGGTTGGCAATGTTATTTATCCGCAGGAAGTGATTAAGAAATATGGCGCGGACATTTTACGCCTCTGGGTTGCCTCTGCTGATTATAAAGCCGATATCCGGATTTCGAACGAAATTTTGAAACAGTTATCGGAAGTATATCGAAAAATCCGTAATACCTTCCGTTACATTCTGGGCAATATCTATGATTTCGATCCGATTGCCGACCGCGCTGCCTATGAAGAGTTGACGGAATTAGACCGTTGGGCGTTGATGCGGCTTGAGCAAGTGCGCGAACGAGTTCAGCAGGCATTTGATGCCTACGATTTTCATGTATTGTATCACACGGTGCATAATTTCTGCGCGGTTGATCTAAGTGCATTTTATTTGGATATATTGAAAGACCGGCTGTATGCTTCGGTTCCCGGTTCAAGGGAACGGCGGGCAGCACAGACGGTTATGCATGAAATATTGGGTACGTTGGTAGTGATGCTGTCACCTGTGTTGACGTTCACGACCGAAGAGATTTGGGAATACATGCCCAAGTTGAAAGGGATGCCGGAAAGTGTTCAGATGGCAGCATGGCCTGTACCGCATCCGGAATATTTGAATGAAGAATTGGCAGCCAAATGGGATGCAATCTTGGATTTGCGCAGTGAAATCACGAAAGCGCTGGAGAACGCCCGCCGTACGAAATTAATTGGGCACTCCCTCGATGCGGCTGTAGAAATTTTTGCGGATGGCGATGCTTACCGTTCCTTGGAAGCAATCAGTGATGATTTGGCGCAAATTTTGATTGTTTCGCATGCAACCATAACGGAAGGAACCGGATCTGCGCCGGCCGACGCTTACCGGGCTGCTGATTTTGCATTGGCTGTTGCTGTAAAACCGGGTCATGGCGTAAAATGTGAACGTTGCTGGATTTATAGCGATACGGTAGGGAAAGATGAAGAACATACTACTTTGTGCGACCGTTGCGCATCGGTTGTAAAACAATTACCTTAATACGAATTTTCAATCTGACGCCTGCTTAATAAAGCAGGCGTCATGTACAATTTTCGCTTTTTTAGTTCTTTGGAGCAGGAAACTGGTGTCAGATGTAAAAATAATTATAAGACAGGGGATGATTGATGTAATGAATACAACCAAAATGAACGCGTTCATTGGTTTTGCAACTGTTATTGCTGCTGGTTTGCTTCTGTTATCACAAGAAGACACAAAAGTAGGGCTGTCGGATAGTTCATCAGCTTGGGTTGCCGGCTTCGTTTTCCTGTCTATTGTAGTTGGCATGGTGTTTTGGCGAAATAACAGCCGGAGGACCTTGACTTCTTCAAGAAAAGGCAAGACAAAAGCAAAAAAACGATAGTTAAATGGAGGTCAGGGGCCATGAGAACATTGTCAATGAAAGTTCTCATTTGCATTAAAGTTGGTGTACTGGTCCTTGGTGTTCTCATTTATTTTTTCATTCCAGGAGTTCAGGAATTTATTGCGATGGTTACGGCTCATTTGCGCAGCCGCAACTTTGAGGACTTGCGTTTATTTCTTTTGTCCTATGGAAAATGGGCGCCATTAGTCAGTATATTATTGATGATGTTTCAGTCAATGATCCCTTTAGTTCCCGGCCTGTTTTTGACGATCAGCAATGCGTGGATTTTCGGCTGGGCATACGGTGCCCTGTATTCCTGGATCGGAGCGTTGTTAGGAGCTGCGCTGGATTTTGGCCTTGCCTGCTGGTATGGGCGCCCCTTGGTGGAGCGGGTTGTAAATCCGCGCTATTTGATGTTGTTTGACCGTTATTTTCAATCTAAAGGGGTATTGGCGGTTTTTATTACCCGGTTAACACCGGTGATCCCGTTTAAGGCTGTTAGTTATGGCTCCGGGCTGACTTCCATTTCCCTTTGGCAGTTTTTATTAGCGACCGGAGTGGGCCAAACTCCGGCAATTATTTTGTATTCGGTTTTAGGTCAGCAACTGTCAAGAAATATCCATAAAATGGTGGGAATCACGACATTGCTGGCTCTGGCCGGCCTATTACTATTTTTTTATTGGGAAAAAATTGAACGTTTTTTTCATATTCACAAAAAGTAGATTTTGCAACTCTGGTAAATATGATATAATAACTTCATCGAAGATGGGAGGTGAACAACCATGTATGTAATTAACAGCGAATGTATCAAGTGGGCGCTTGTGCAGCTGCTTGCCCGGTAGGTGCGATCACTGAAGGGGACGCGCAATACAATATCGACGAAAATTGCGTCGACTGCGGATCTTGTGCAGATACTTGTCCAGTAGGAGCTATCAGCCCAGGCGAATAAGGGTAAAAAGAGCTCAGGAGCGATTTCCTGGGCTCTTTTACAATATAGGCGAATATTTCATTGCATAGTTGCAGTTTATATATACTATTATTGTTTGGGTTATAGGAGAGGGAACAGTGCCGGTATTTTTATTGGCGGTTATCGTCATAGCGTTGGACCGTTTGTCAAAGTATTATATTGAAACATCCATGTGGCCGGGGATGTCTATCCCGATCATAAAGAATGTGTTCCATATTACGTATATTATGAACCCGGGCGCTGCGTTTGGAATTTTAGAATATCAAACCGGATTTTTTATTATTGTCTCGGTTCTGATGGTTGCAGCAGCGATTTGGTATGTTCCTCGGATTCCTGTACGATATCGTTTGTTGCGGTATGGAATTGGACTATTGACAGGCGGTGCGATTGGTAATTTGTTTGACCGCATCCGTTATGGCGAAGTGGTAGATTTTTTGGACTTCCGTATTTGGCCGATCTTTAATATAGCAGATATAGCTATTGTTTGTGGGGTCGTTTGTATTATTATTACGTATTTATATGTAATGCGAAAAGAAGAGGAAAAACCATGACTGGTGACCATTATCAATTTATTGTGACTGATAACGACAAAGGCGAACGGATCGATGTCTATTTGACTGCATGTATCGAAACCTTTTCCCGGTCACATGTACAAAAATTAATTACCGCCGGACACGTTTTAGTGAACGGAAAAGCTGTGCGCGCTAATTATAAAGTCGCTGCTAACGACTGCATTGCGCTGGTCATTCCTGAGATAAGCCAGCCCAAAAACGAAGCGGAAGATATTCCCTTGACGGTTTGTTATGAAGATGAAGATGTTATTGTTGTCAACAAACCGCGCGGACTGGTTGTACATCCGGCTGCCGGTCATGAAACCGGAACGCTGGTGAACGCTTTGCTCCGGCATTGTCATGATTTATCCGGAATTAATGGCGATTTGCGGCCTGGAATTGTCCACCGCTTGGATAAAGATACCTCAGGCGTTATGGTGGCGGCAAAAAATGACCGTGCCCATATGAGCCTTGCTGAGCAAATCAAGGCGAGAACAGCCGGCAGGCTTTATTATGCCATTGTCCATGGAAATATTAAAGAAAATGAAGGAATCATTGACGCGCCAATTGGCAGACATCCTGTCGATCGAAAAAAAATGGCGGTTACTTTTAAAAATAGCAAACCTGCAACAACCAAGTTTCGTGTTTTAGAACGATTTGGCGATTTCACCTTGGTGGAGTGTTCACTTTTAACGGGACGTACGCATCAAATACGGGTGCACATGGCGTACATCGGCCATCCGGTCTTGGGTGATCCGAAATATGGGCCGCGCCAAGCGATTTTTCCCATAGATGGACAAGCATTACATTCGGCGGAGCTTCATTTTTCCCATCCGGCAACTGGTGAAGAAATGGTTTTTTGTGCTCCGCTCCCCGAAGATATGTTGGCTATTCTGGCTGCTTTGCGGTCCAAAATGCATAAATAGTCAACGCGGAATTAGTAGCAATGAGTAAACGAAACGGTTAAAAGAAGATAGATAGGGGTGGTTATGATGAAGAAGACAATTGAGAAAAAATTGATTATGGACAGCCAGGCGATTCGCAGAGCCTTAATCCGTGTGGCGCATGAGATTGTAGAGAAAAATAAAGGGATTAAAGATTTAATGCTTGTCGGCATTCGGACTCGCGGAGTTCCCTTAGCTGAGTATTTGGCGGCAGAAATCGCCAAAATTGAAGGCGTAAAAGTTCCGATCGGCATCCTGGATATTACTTTGTATCGTGATGATTTATCAACCTTAAGCTATCAACCGGTGGTTCATAGCACGCATTTTCCGTTAAATATTAATGGGAAAACCTTAGTGTTGGTAGATGATGTGTTATTCACGGGCCGGACGGTGCGGGCTGCATTGGATGCCATTGTTGATATTGGAAGACCCAAATCCATTCAACTTGCGGTTTTGGTTGACCGCGGCCACAGGGAACTGCCGATCCGCGCGGATTATGTCGGCAAGAACGTGCCGACCTCCAGCCAGGAAATTGTCAGTGTCCAACTGGATAGCATTGATGGCAGAGAACAGGTTGTGATTGAACAAATTGTGGAGTAGCTCATTTCGTTGGAAGACGTTGGACTACTTTTTGCCAAGCATGTTTGTCGAGAAAACTGCCCGGAATATTTTCTTCCATTTCACGGAACATGGGATATGGAACACTGAAAGACAGCAGGTCAGCGTCAATGTATGGCCGCGCCGAAATATCAACCATGCCGACTACAGCGCGTGGGCGTTGTTGGGAGGCCTCATGTAAAGGAATCAGGCAGACAGAATGGCAGCCTGCTCCGAAGGGAATAATGACGTTGTCATTATTGGGACGTCCATAGTTGGCTAATACAACAAGTGCGGATAGCTGATCCGGATTGGCATAGAACACAATGATTTTGGGTTCTTCTTTCTCGGGATCAACCGTATCCAATGGTTTAAAAACAACGTATGGATAAGGAATATTGGTATACGGCAGAACTTCTTGAAAACTTTTTACCAGGTCGGGAGACATTTTATACCCTTCACCTTCAGGATAGCCTTCACCGCGACCGGTAGAGAGAAAATATTCAAAGCCGCCGGGAAAATTGTTGTGGGAATTACCGAAGCCAAGGCCGACGATGCCGCCTGGGCAACCAAATGTGCGGCGGCTAAAAACTGCTTGCCGGCCTTTGGCGGCAGCAGTCAGCATTGCGACTACACAGCCGCGGCGGCCTTCAAGAAATTCGAGTGCGCCGGCAGGTTTTTCATCAGTGAATACAATAGCTACCGGCGAATACCGCAGTTTTAAGCGGGAAGATATTTCGCTATGCATGGTAAACCTCCTTAATCGCTTTATCAGCGTATACATGTTGTTATACTATAATATCTACCATTTTATTTGCTTCTGCTTTCACTTTCATTACCAGATCATGCCACTCAACAGCCGTCAAATAAGCTTGGCCAGGTTCTAGTACGAACGCCGGCACACGAAAATTCTCAACATTACCGAAGCTAGCCACAGAAAGTATTCCACCATATGCTGCAATAGAGATGCGATCAAATTTCATGATAGGGAGAGCTTGGCCTAAGAAAAAATCTTTATTGACCGTTACTTTCATAAAATGACCTCCGAATCAGAATAAAATGATAGGGTACTTCCACATAAGTATATTCATTCTTGCTAAAAAAAATACTTCCTTTGTTTTCAAAACGTTATATATGAATATTCTGTAGGTTGTTTTGCAAAAACTGAGAACTAATCTGGGCTGCAAACATAGTAAAAACAATTGTTTTAAAATTCGAAATTATTTGTCTAACCATAGGAAACGCTATTCCAATATAGTATAATATGAATAAGTAGTTTAAATTTTTCTCATCATACAGATAATAATATAGTAATTGGCAAACTTGCTAAAAGGCAAGGACGCAAAGCCGTGGGTCTAAAAGCCACGGAGAACAGGCTTATGACTGCCAGGCCGCATCGGAGTATCCGGTTGTGATCTGGCGGTTTTTTTGTGTTATGAGAGTAAAAAAATTTTGCTCTCAACTATTTTCTATCTTTATCACTAAGAAAAGTTTTTTTAAGGATATTTATATTTATGAAGTTTGATGCAGGCCATAATGGGAGGTTAGGTTGATGAACCAATATAATAGGCTGCATAGTTATCACATTGCGGTAACCCTTTGTCTGATTACGACAGGGTTGATCCTTAATAGTTCATTTTCCAGAGACGCATTATCGACCTTGCGGATTTTTCTGCGCTATACTCATATTTTTGCCGGCAGTTTTTTTATAGTTACACTTGTGATTTACTGCAGTGTTTTAGTAAGAAATTGGGACAATTTAAAAGGGCAGGATATCAGAAAAATCATGAACCTGCTTTCTATCTTTGTTGCTGCTGGAGTATCTTTGACCGGAATATTATTGGTATTGGGTGTTGATATTTCGAACCTTACTGGATTTTCAAGTATAAACTGGCATAGAGAAATTGTAGCATTGGGCTCACTGGCAGTCGTATATCACAGTATCTTCAGATTAATGATATTTATCTGGAAGCCGTTTGAAGATGCGAAGTTAGATTCTGTCGAAAAAGGATTTAAAATGGGGCGAAGATCATTTATTGGCTCGGTCTCGGCTGCAGTGGCATTATTGTCTGGCGGAGCCGTTGCAAAATGGCTGTGGCAAAATGAAGATTTGACTATCTCTTCTAGAACAGCTAAAAAATACCGGAATTGCAATAAAATAGATCCACAACCTATTCCTAACTTGGGATCTGTCCCTCCGATCGGAGGAGGATATTCGGGAGAATTTGAAGTTTTCACCGTGACAAAGATCCCTTGTATTAATTCGGAAGAATGGCGATTTAGAGTGTTTGGATTGGTTGAAAAATCGATAACGTTCTCTTGGAAAGAGTTTCTTGATGTGCCTCGTAAAGTTCAAGTCAGTAATTTTTATTGTATTACTGGCTGGTCAGTTTTGCACATAACCTACGAAGGGATACAACTCGCTGCGCTTTTAGATCTCGCAGGAGTAAAAACTCAGGCTGAATTCGTCAAGTTTTATTCAGGGGATGGAATTTATACCAGCGCCCTCGGTATAAAGCAGGCGAGAATGGAAGATGTTATGGTGGCGATGTTAATGGATGGTGAGCCAATCCCTTCTGATTTAGGAGGACCGGTTCGTTTGATTGTCCCCCAAATGTATGCCTATAAAGGCGTAAAATGGGTTAATGCTATAGAATTGATTAATGAACCTCATGTGGGTTACTGGGAAAGCAGAGGGTACGAAAATGACGCGTGGGTACAAGGTAAGTAGTTTTTCAGATAGATGAATGATTTTTTGAGAATTTGTTTATCAAAATGAAGATAAAGGGGGAGATCGTCAAATGAAACAGATCGCCAAGTTTATTCATTGGTTTGATGAAATCGGAATTGAAGACGTCGGTAAGGTGGGCGGAAAAAACGCCTCTTTGGGAGAAATGTATCGAGAGCTGACGGGCAAAGGAATCAAGATACCGAACGGATTTGCTATTAATAGTGATGCGTATTGGTCTATGATAAAATCAGCCGGAATCTTGGACGACCTGAAAGATACAATGGCAGGTCTGGACAAGACGAACTTGGTTGATCTTGCAACTCGCGGTAAGCGCGCTCGGGATTTGATTTTAAAAGCGGGAATACCAGACAATGTCTGGTTGGAAATAAAGAGTGCATATAAGCGCTTATGCGATGAATATGGCGCTGAAGTCGATGTTGCAGTACGTAGTTCTGCTACAGCGGAAGACCTTCCTACGGCCTCATTCGCCGGTCAGCAGGAAACTTATTTGAATATTCAAGGGGAACTCTCCTTGCGGGAGGCGTGTAGTAAGTGTTTTGCCTCCCTTTTTACTGACCGGGCTATATCGTATCGCATTGATAACCACTTCGATCATTTCAAAGTTGCACTTTCAATCGGGGTAATGAAAATGGTCCGTTCTGACTTGGCCACAAGTGGGATCACATTCACTCTCGATACAGAAACTGGATTTCGTGATGTAGTGTTTATAACCGCCTGTTACGGACTCGGCGAAAATATTGTTCAGGGAGCAGTAAATCCGGATGAATACTATGTTTTCAAACCGACATTCAGGAAGGGTTATCAAGCGATTATCCGAAAAAATCTCGGAGACAAAAGAATAAAAATGATCTATGGCCAAGGCGGTTCTAAAGCTATGACACGGAATGTCGAAGTGCCGGATGCAGACCGTAAGCGTTTTTGTCTAACCGATGATGAGGTTCTAAAGTTAACAGGGTACGCACTCATCATTGAAGAGCATTATTCCGCAAAAGCCGGAGAAAACCGGCCTATGGACATTGAATGGGCAAAAGACGGCATCAGCGGCGAACTATTTATTGTTCAGGCACGACCGGAAACGGTCCAATCGGTGAAACAGCAGGATGTTCTTGAAACCTATTTTCTGGATAAAAAGGGACCAGTGTTAGCAATTGGAAAAAGTGTAGGTGAAAAAATTGGGAGTGGAAAAGTCCATGTTATAAAAGACGCATTTCATCTGTCCTCTTTTAAGCCGGGAGAAATTCTTGTAGCCGATACCACTACACCTGACTGGGAACCTGTAATGAAAACGGCTGCAGCGATTGTAACGAACAAAGGGGGAAGGACTTGCCATGCAGCCATTGTTAGTCGTGAATTGGGTATTCCTGCTGTCGTGGGAACAACAGATGCTACAGAAACAATTCATACCGGCGATGAAGCAACCGTAAGCTGTGCGGAGGGGGATGAAGGGAAGGTATACCAGGGGGTGTTGCCATTTCATGTCGAAAAAATCAGTCTTTCTGATTTGAAACGACCAAGGACAAAGATTATGATGAACTTGGGAGACCCTGACCAAGCCTTTTCTTTCTCTATGATTCCAAATGACGGCGTAGGTCTGGCACGAATGGAATTTATTATTACCAGCTATATACAAATACATCCCATGGCGCTTATTCATCCGGAAAAAATTACTGATGAAGAGGAAAAGAAAAAAATCGAACAACTTACTTTTGGTTATGTATCAAAAGAGGATTATTTTGTCGAAAAACTTGCCAATGGAGTTGGCACAATCGCAGCGGCGTTCTATCCAAAACCGGTAATCGTGCGGATGAGCGACTTCAAAACCAACGAATATGCCAGCCTAATAGGTGGAAAATATTTTGAACCAATAGAGGAAAATCCAATGATTGGCTTCCGTGGCGCATCACGATATTATGATGAAAAATACCGGGAAGGTTTTGCTCTTGAGTGCAAAGCAATGAAACGCGTGCGGGAAGATATGGGATTGACCAATCTGATCATCATGATTCCGTTTTGCCGACGGGTAAAAGAAGCTGAAAATGTGTTAAACGAGATGGCTAAAAATGGACTGAAGCGGGGAGAAAATAAGCTTGAGATTTATGTGATGTGCGAAATACCGAATAATGTGGTGTTAATTGACGAATTCAGCCGGTTTTTCGACGGGTTTTCTATTGGCTCTAATGACTTGACTCAATTGACACTCGGCGTAGATCGCGACTCTGCACTCGTGTCACATGATTTTGACGAACGAGATCCGGGAGTTCTAAAAATGGTATCTTTAGCTATTCAAGGCGCTAAAAAAAACCACCGCCACAGCGGCCTTTGTGGGCAAGCGCCGAGTGATTATCCTGAGTTTGCTGAATTCTTAGTAAGAGAAGAAATAGATTCTATGTCCTTGAATCCGGACTCGATCATGAGGATCACTGTTATAGTTGCCGATATGGAAAACAAGCTTTCAAAATAAGTAAACTTTATATTGCCTAATGTATCTCAAAATAAAGGAGGTTTTATCATGGAAAATAAAAAAATTAGTTACAACAGACTATGATTTGGGCATCTGATTTCAAAAATGTCCTGTAGTCACCTATTCCACTGTTCCGGTTATGATCGTGAAATGATATTGCGTAATCGAATGGGAAAAAATATTTTGAGAAGACAAGACGTTGCGGTGAAAGAGAATGAAAACAGGCTACTAATTCCTAATTTAGGATTAAGTAGCCTGTTTTATGCATAATAAAAATTATTCTGCACCGCCAAAAGCAATGGAGTGTGTTTTGATGGATATATTTAAAAGAGTGTATTATCTGTTGATTACTGCAATTTTATTTATTAGTTTTGCTATTTTATTTTATGGGTTATTCTTTTTTTAGTAGAGTTTGTATTAATTTTTCATCCGGTGTTACGAATAATGTTGTTTGATGGTCATAAATTACAAATCCGGGTTTTGCCCCATTCGGTTTTTTGACATAACGGCGGCGGGTGTAGTCCACTGGTACGTTGGACGAAACCCGCGCTTTGCTAAAAAATGCCGCCAATTGCGCCGCCTCGGCCAGTGTTTCGCTTGAAGGGGTTTGTGATCCGGTCTGCAAGATAACATGAGAACCGGGGATATCTTTTGTGTGCAGCCAGATATCGTCGGCCCTGGCTTGTTTAAAGGTAACGAAATCGTTTTGCCTGTTGTTTTTTCCAACCAAAAAGGCAATTCCATCGGTAGTTTTTCCGTTTAATGGCTGGGAAAGGGGGGCCGATGGCCGGCGTTTGTTGATGGAACGCAAATACCCTGTCTGGGTTAATTCTGTACGGATCTCATCAATATCCGCTTTAGCCGTAGAATGTTCCAAAGCAACATAAACAGTTTCCAAATAATCTTTTTCTTTGCTGCATTGATCCAATTGGTCCACCAAAAGGGTTTGCGCCCGTTTTTGCTTGTTGTAGCGAGTATAATATGCTTGCGCATTTTCCACTGGCGTAAGTTGCGGGTCGAGGGGGATTGTGATTTGTTCGGCCTCCGGATCGGTGCCGTATAAATCCGGCAGGTCGATTGTATCAACATGGGGGTTGATTGTTGGTAAATAGGTCATAATGGTGTCGGCATATTTCCGTAAACAATCGGCATTTTGGGCGACAGCCAATTCTTCGGTAAGTACATTGAACTTGCGTTCGGCTCGTGACAGTTCGCCGGTAAGCAATTTTAATAGGACATCTTTTTCCGGTAGATGCTGACAACCGGCCAAAGCTTCGACAAAGTCTTCCGCTTGGCTCATCGTCGCAAATTGACGTTGAATTTCGGCCGGCAAGTGATCCAGGGCAAATGCGGCAATGGCCGCGATACGGTTGTTGCTGTCGACAGCTACGGTTGGCACAGACTGTCCGTTTGTTAAATCAGAAATAAAATTATAAATGACGGTTCTCAA
Source organism: Bacillota bacterium (assembly GCA_017861495.1). Next base: position 7,056 of record JAGFXW010000038.1, on the reverse strand, counting down.
CTCCAGAATGTCTGCATCATCAAGCTCTGCGAGGGTGATATTGGCGGGCAGGCCGCAGTGGTATAGCAGTTCACGGGCCGTTATCGGCCCCATTCCGATTGCCGTACTAATGAGCGCTTTCGTTAACAACATTGTAGTGGGAGCGGTTAACAGTGCTTTGATAAAAATTTCGGTTTGTGTCTCCAGTAGGTTCAGCCGCAATTGGCCGGGCGGCAGCGCGTAGGAGAGTCCGGGCAACACTTGGCGGTGCCGGCTGATCCCGGATCCGACCCGACGAATGGCATCCATAATGACGCCATTCTGAGCCAGAATAATATTGCTGTGTTTACCCATTATTTCTATGATGAGGCATTTGGTAACAATCGCTCCATGCTCATCGCGGTGGTCAATGTACAAACGGACGATCCGGTCAAGGCTTTCTTGTTCAAAACCGGATATGCGTCCGCCTTCGAGGTGTTTACGCAGCAACATGCAAAAAGCCGGCGGCACATCGGGATTTTCCAATATGGTTTCTGTTAATTGGACACGAGGGTGTTCGGCGTTTGCTGATAATAGCAGACGGACAGATTCATTTGCTAACCGGATTGTCAGCACGAGTGTTGCTTTTTGTGGTTGAAAGATTTTGTCAATCCGACCACCTGCCAGACACTGATTCAGTTCTTTGACTAAAAACGATAAGGATAAACCGTCGAGGCTCATACAATTTCCTCCATTACAAGTTAATTTTAGTATAGCATCTTTCCTTTCCATGGGTCAAACCAGCGTATATTGGCTTGTTTTCAATAAATATCTTCCGGGTCTGTGTTCAGCGCAAAGCATTGATGGTATAATGGTTGATAAATACGTTTACAATCGGGGATACGGCGAGGAGGCTGGAATATGCAATTTACGAAAGTTCAGGGACAAGGGAATGACTTTGTACTGGTTGATGGCTTTAAAGAGCATATTGAGGATTATTCGCAAGCGGCAATTAAAGTATGTGACCGGCATTTTGGTATCGGCGCTGACGGTTTGGTTTTGATCTTGCCATCGGAAAAAGCGGATTTTAAAATGCGAATTTTCAATTCGGATGGAAGTGAGGCGGAAATGTGCGGGAATGTAACTCGATGTGTTGCCCGCTATGTATATGAACATGGGTTAACGGATAAGACGAAAATGACTTTGGAAACTTTAGCTGGGTTGATTAAACCAGAGTTAATTTTTAATGGAAATGAAATTCAAACAGTACGGGTTGATATGGGAAAACCGGTTTTGGCAAGAAACTTAATCCCTATGACGGGCAATCCGGATGAACAGGCAGTCAATATTCCATTAGAAGCAGCAGGAAAAACGTTTGCTGTTACTTGTGTTTCCATGGGAAACCCCCACTGTGTCATCTTTGTAGATGACATGGAGAAAATCGATCTAGCCGGGATAGGACCATATATTGAAACGCATCCTTTTTTCCCCAAAAAAACCAATGTTGAATTTGTCCAGGTCGTAAGTGACAAAGAAGTGCGGATGCGGGTTTGGGAACGTGGCGCAGGTATTACCCTGGCCTGTGGCACGGGCGCCAGCGCAACGATAGTAGCTTGTGTTTTGAACGGAAAAACCGGACGGAAAGCGACAATCCATTTGGATGGCGGCGATCTTGATGTCGAGTGGGGCGCTGATGAACATATCTACATGTCGGGTCCTGCTGTTGAAGTTTTTCAAGGCGAATATCGACTAAGCTGACCAGCTTGAAGAGCTGATACTGGTTATTTCTTATTTCGGTCCTTAACCGGACCGATTTTTTTACTGGGGAGCTCTTGTATTTTCAAACCATAAGAATCAAACTTGTAATTGTTAGGAAAAAAGGAATTAGACTGAGAATGGAGAAATACTCCTAGGAATACAAGGCAATATTCGACATACTAAAGGATGGTGTATTTTACAGTGCTGAAAAGCATGACTGGATTTGGACGAGGCGAATGCTTTGATGAAAATCGACGGTTTATTGTTGAAATGAAAGCGGTGAACCATCGCTACAATGAAGTTGTTATTCGGATGCCGAAAAAATTTGGCAGTTTGGAAGATAAAATCCGTAAACAGGTAACGAATTCGTTATCCCGCGGACGGATTGATGTTTTTGTGACCGCTGATGAGTACAGTGAAGGTAAACGCAATGTGGTAGTGGATAAAGAGTTTTAAAAGTGGAAGAAGTGCATGAAGAAGCAATTACGTTTTGGCCCAATCTATCGGTTGCCGTTGATGCGGCAATTCAAAATTTGATGACCATGCGGCAAGAGGAAGGCGCAAATATTTACCAGGATTTAATGATGCGAATTGATAAGCTGCAAGGTTTGGTTGCGCAAGTAGAAGTGAACGCGCCGAACGTTTGGAAACAATATAGAAATTCTTTATTGGACAGGATGCGTGACCTATTGGCGGAAGTCGGCGCTGAACCGGATGAAAGCCGGTTGTTGCAGGAGTGCGCCATTTTTGCGGATCGAACGAATTTTACGGAAGAATTGGTCCGGTTGCAAAGTCATTTTAATCAATTTCGTTCCAGTTTGGCTCTGGAGGAACCGGTGGGGAGAAAACTTGACTTTATTGTGCAGGAAATGAACCGGGAGGCAAATACGATCGCTTCGAAAGCCAACGATGTTTCGATTGCGAACCTTGTGATTGACATTAAAAGCGAAATTGAAAAGGTCAGGGAGCAAATTCAAAATATAGAATAGATAATTGCCTAAAATAACAGGAGGAATTCATTGAATGGAGATTAAGTTAATTAATATTGGTTTTGGCAACATTGTATCCGCCAACCGAATTATTGCTATTGTGAGCCCTGAATCCGCGCCGATCAAACGGATCATTCAGGAAGCCCGCGATCGGGGAATGCTGATTGATGCGACGTATGGACGGCGAACCCGTGCGGTGATTATAACCGATAGTGATCATGTCATTTTGTCCGCTGTCCAGCCGGAAACAGTAGCCCATCGTTTAGCCAGCAAAGATACGGCGGATGAGGCGGCAGAATGACCGGTGGTAAGGAGTAATTTAATGATACAGCAAGGTAATCTTATCGTTATATCTGGGCCTTCCGGTGCAGGGAAGGGAACGATTTGTAAAGAGTTATTACAACAACATCCTGAACTTCATTATTCCATTTCGGCAACCACCCGTCAGCCGCGTGAAGGAGAAATCAACGGAGTTAATTATTGGTTTCTTTCGAAAGAACAGTTCCTGGCAATGATTGAACGTGATGAATTATTGGAATGGGCCGAGGTTTATGGCAATTTTTATGGAACTCCGCGCGCTTATGTGGATGAGGTGTTGGGAAAAGGGCAGGATGTTGTTTTAGAAATCGATATACAAGGCGCCATGAAAGTGAAAAACAAATTCCCCGAAGGAACATTTATTTTTATCGTCCCACCATCCTTGGTTGAATTATCTGAGCGTCTCTGGCAAAGAGGTACTGACAGTCCTGATGTCATCCGTAAACGGCTGCAATGTGTACGGGAAGAATTATCGATGGCAACGAACTATCATTATTTAGTGGTCAATGATAAGCTGACGGAAGCAGTCGGGAAGGTAGAGGCTATTATTTTAGCGGAAAAGTGCCGCATGGAACGCAATGTTAAACTGATTGAAACGATTTCAGATACCGGCTCGATCGGTTAAAAAATGTTTTTAAAGGAGATTTGAATATGATTAAACCTTCATTGGATGAATTGGTAAAAAAGGTAGACAGCAAGTACACTTTAGTTGTTTTGGCAGCGAAAAGGGCCAGAGAAATCATGGGTGGACAAACTATACTGGTGGAAGCGCGATCCAACAAACCGGTAACCGTTGCCTTAGAAGAATTGGATGCCGATAAAATTACATATGAACGCACTAAAATTGGTATTAAATAGGAGGCCGCTGTTGTGAAAGGAAAGCATATCGTGTTGGGGGTTACAGGCGGAATTGCGGTTTATAAGGCAGTGGAAATAGTCAGCCGTCTAAAGAAGGCCGGTGCTTCCATCCATGTCATTATGACAGAAGCTGCGACCCGTTTTGTGGCTCCGCTCACGTTTCAGGAAATCAGTGGAAATCCTGTCGTCAGCAGCATGTGGTCCGATGTAAAACAGTGGCAGGTTGAACATATTGCGTTGGCCAATCTGGCTGATCTTTTTGTTATTGCTCCCGCTACCGCTGATATTATCGGCAAAATTGCGAACGGGATCGCCGATGACATGTTATCAACAACGGTTATGGCTACGAAATCTCCTGTGGTATTAGCTCCCGCCATGAATTCAGCCATGTTTTTGAATCCGGTTGTGCAAGAGAATTTAAAGAAATTGCGAACATTAGGATATTCCATTATGGAACCGGAAATCGGATCGCTGGCGTGCGGAGTAGAAGGTCCGGGCCGGTTGCCGGAGCCGGAAAACATTGTACAATTCCTGGAGACCGTGTTACAGACTTGCGATGTATTAAAAGGAAAACGCGTATTGGTTACTGCTGCCGGAACCCGTGAGCCGATTGATCCCGTAAGATATATTGGCAACCGTTCAAGCGGTAAAATGGGATATGCGCTTGCGAGCGTTGCTGCGGCCCGAGGGGCGGACGTAATATTAGTTTCCGGACCGACTGCATTGCCTTGTCCGTCCGGGGTTACACGGCATCTGGTAGAAACCGCGGCTGAAATGCGGGAGGCGGTTTTAACCGAATATCCGAACGTAGATGTAGTCATTAAAGCGGCAGCCGTAGCGGATTATCGTCCGCGGCTGGTGCATTCGCATAAGATCAAAAAAACCGGAGACAGCCTCGAATTAATTTTAGAAAAAACACCGGATATTTTATTGGAGTTAGGTCAGCTCAAGAAGCAGCAGATTTTAGTTGGTTTTGCCGCCGAGACACAGGAACTGTTAAGCAATGCCAGCGAGAAAATAGTGCGGAAAAATTTAGATATGATTGTGGCCAATGACGTAACTTTGCCCGGCGCCGGTTTTAATACCGATACGAATATTGTAAAAATTCTCTTCCCGGATGGATCGTGTGACGAATTGCCCCAGATGTCCAAAGAAGAGGTTGCAGGTGTTATTTTAGATAAGATATATGCTTTGTTGGTAAAATCAATTTAGTACCTTGATTTTCGCAAGAAAGTCGATTATAATAAGTTCTATTGCTAACTGCATATTTGCTCATCAAGAGTTGGTTGAGGGATTGGCCCGATGAAACCGCGGCAACCATTGGTCAAAGCCAAAACGGTGCCAATTCCTGCGATTTATCGCAAGATGGGAGATGTCAACAACAATCCTCCCGGCAGGGGGATTTTTTTTGGCTCAATGAGGCTGAACGGAAACTATACGAGGGGGGATTGCCATGAAACAAAAACGAATGTTTTTTACATCAGAATCTGTGACAGAAGGGCATCCGGATAAAATTGCCGATCAGATATCTGACAGCATTTTGGATGCAATTTTAGAACATGATCCTACTGCGCGTGTTGCTTGTGAAACGCTTGTAACAACCGGTTTGGTCCATGTTGTTGGCGAAATTACGACCCATTGTTATGTCGATATTTCTAAAATCGTACGCCAGACAATCAAAGACATCGGCTACACGCGGGCAAAATACGGGTTTGACGGCGATACTTGCGGTGTTATGACCTCGATCGACGAACAATCGGCCGATATTGCAATGGGAGTAGATAAAGCGTTAGAGGCGAAGCGAGGCGAAGATGCGGCTGATGCAATTGGCGCTGGCGATCAAGGCATGATGTTTGGTTACGCGACCAATGAAACCCCGGAATATATGCCGTTGCCGATTTCATTAGCGCATAAACTGGCCAGACGGCTAGCCGAAGTTCGCAAAACAAATGAACTTCCTTATTTACGGCCGGATGGAAAAACCCAAGTTACTGTGGAATATGAAGGCAATACTCCTGTACGTGTCGATACAGTCGTAGTGTCGACGCAACATAGTCCGGATGTCGAATTGACGACGATCGAGAAAGATATTATTGAAAAGGTAATTAAACCGATTGTTCCGGCCAAATTATTGGATTCTAACACCAAATATTATATTAATCCGACCGGACGGTTTGCTGTCGGCGGGCCACAAGGCGATGCAGGCCTTACCGGACGTAAAATTATTGTGGATACCTATGGCGGAATGGCACGGCATGGCGGCGGCGCTTTTTCCGGCAAAGACCCTACAAAAGTTGATCGTTCCGCGGCCTATGCGGCACGGTATGTGGCGAAAAATGTAGTGGCTGCAGGTTTAGCCGACAAATGCGAAATTCAACTGGCCTATGCAATCGGTATTGCCAAGCCGGTTTCCATCATGGTGGAGACGTTCGGCACGGCAAAAGTTTCGGAAGAGTTAATTGCTGAACTGATTGCGAAGCATTTTGATCTGCGTCCGGCTGGGATTATTAATAAACTGGGCTTACGGCGGCCGATTTACCGGCAGACTGCGGCGTATGGACATTTTGGCCGGACAGACATTGATTTGCCGTGGGAACATACTGATAAAGCGGATTTGTTGCGAAAAGAAGCAAATTTATAATTCGAATTCATCCTTCTCACAGTCTGTAATACCCCATTCGGGGCACAGGGACGCCCGCCATCTTAAGACGGGGATCAACAGGCTGTAGGGTGTAAGTAAATTCGACTAAACTTCAGATGGGGTAAAAACTCCACCTGAAGTAAGTATACATTCATGTAACGAACGGGGACATCGTATAGTGATGGACCCGTTTTTTACGCTTGGAAAACAATATAGATCATCGAAGTTTTCCATCACTCTGTTTTGGCAGTAAGAATCATGTTATAAGGTGGCTGATTTTATGGGATTGGTAGCCCAAGTAATCATCAATATAACAGCAAGCAGTATACAAAAAGCATTTTCCTATGCAATTCCCGAAGCATTACGACACGTTGATATTGGTTGGCGGGTAGTGGTCCCATTTGGTTCACGGGAGATGGAAGGTTTCGTTGTCGAGATTGTGGAAGAAGATACAAATGAGTTAAAATCACTCATCGACGCGCTGGATGATGGAGCTTGGTTTGACCAAAACATGCTGCAAACTGCTCGATGGAT
>JAGFXW010000175.1 GCA_017861495.1 Bacillota bacterium | reverse complement strand
TGTTTGGTGAATACGAAGCGCACATCAGTCTGTAAGCGAAAAGGGAGCGGAGGAATGAATGATGGAAAAACGGATCCGAGTGCTTGTAGCCAAACCCGGTCTCGATGGGCACGACCGCGGAGCAAAAGTCGTTGCCCGCGCGCTGCGGGATGCCGGTTTTGAGGTTATCTATACCGGACTTCGGCAAACACCGGAAATGATTACCGAGACAGCGTTGCAGGAAGACGTGAATGTGATCGCCTTGAGCCTGTTGTCCGGCGCGCATAATACTATTTTTCCGAAGGTGTTGGACTTGATGAAAGCCAAGAACATGGAGGATATCTTGTTAATCGGCGGCGGGGTTATTCCGGATGCTGATATTCCCGGGCTAAAGGCAGCCGGAGTGGCTGAAATTTTTACACCGGGAACGCCTACGGCGGCGATTATTGAATTTATCAAAGCCAACGTGAAATAAATGTAGACTTACTTCAGGTGGAGTTTTACCCTCCGGGCACAGGTTACTCCATCGGAAGTGCCTGTGCCCCGTATGGGGTATTACAGGCTGTGAGAAGGATAACCTGTTTCATGCAGTATTGGAGGAACGGATTGCGAAAATAGAGGCGGTGCAGCTATGATGGATATTGCCCGGGAAATAGTAGCCGGATCGCCACGGGCGCTTGCCAGAGCGATTACGGCGATCGAAAATGAATATGAAGAAGCTTCTGCTATCATGCAAAAATTATATCCGCATACCGGCCGGGCGTATGTCATTGGCATTACCGGACCGCCGGGGGCGGGGAAAAGCACGTTAACGGACAGGCTGGCAAAAAAATGCCGGGAGCAGGGAAAAACGGTAGGGATTATCGCGGTCGACCCGACCAGCCCTTTTACTGGCGGGGCGATATTGGGCGACCGCATCCGCATGAATGAACTGACCCTGGATCCCGGAGTATTCATCCGCAGCATGGGAACGCGGGGCAGCCTGGGCGGCTTGGCGCTGAAAACTGCGGATGTCGCCAAGATTATGGATGCCGCCGGCAAAGATATTATTTTTATTGAAACGGTAGGAGTCGGGCAATCGGAAGTGGATATTGTCAAAACAGCGGATACCACCATTGTTGTTCTGGTTCCCGGGTTGGGCGACGATATTCAGGCGATTAAGGCCGGAATCCTTGAAATCGGCGATCTGTTTGCCATCAACAAGGCCGACCGTGACGGGGTTGACCGTTTGAATACGGAACTGGAAATGATGCTGGATTTAAATCAAAGGCAGGTGCAATGGCGGCCCAAAGTTTGCCGGACTATTGCCAGCAGAGGGATTGGCATCGATGAGCTGATGCAACGAATTGAAGAACACCATGTGTATTTGGCCGCTTCCGGCGAATTGGCGCTCCGGCGTACCCAACGGACACGGGATGAACTTCTGGCGCTTCTGGAAGAACAAATTAACCGCCGGGTGGGAGAGCGGATGAGGGCTTCCGGGGAACTTGATTTTCTGGTGGCCAGCATTGAACAGCGAAAGCAGGATCCTTATTCGGTGGTCGCTGCCCTGGTGGACAGTTACTTGGCATAGTGCCGATTGCGGCAAACGAGAAGGAGGGTTTTGGATGTTTACTGTTTTGAAGGTCGACCATATCGGTATTGCTGTGAAAGATATGGAAGCGGCCAAGAAATTTTACACGGAAATACTAGGGATGGCGGCGCAGGGCGAGGAAGTGGTGGAGCAGCAAAAAGTAAAAGTCTGCTTTATTCCCAGCGGCGACAGTGAGATTGAGCTGTTGGAATCGACTTCGCCGGATGGGCCGATCGCGAAATTTATTGAAAAAAACGGGGAAGGGATCCAGCACATTGCCCTGCGGGTTGATAATATTGAGGCGGCTATTGCCGAGCTCAAGGCAAAGGGCGTGCGGTTAATCGATGAAGAACCGCGGTACGGAGCGGGCGCAGCCAGTATCGCCTTTGTCCATCCCAAAGCAACCGGCGGCATTTTATTGGAATTATCGCAGCGCGATTAGAATAGTTAGGCAACAAAAAAAGAACGGTTTTTGACGTCGCAGATTGTCAACCGTTCTTTTTCTGTTTGTTGTTCATAACTGCGCAAGAGGGCCAGGGTATGGTGAACCGTTTGTTCCAACGCGCGTGTTTTTTTACTTTGTTTATACAGACTGCAGGAAAAAGAACAGGAAACAAAAATCTTTTGTCTAAATGCTGTTGTATAGAAGCGTTTAGACAATGCTAAAAAATTTGCAGGTTGCGGTTGGTAACAACCGGTCCATGCAAGTAGGATGTGGGCTATGATCAGTCAAATACCGGGTGAAATCCGTTTGGTAATGGAAACGTTGGTGCAGGAAGGTTATTTGGCCTTTTTAGTGGGCGGAGCGGTCCGCGATTTGCTGGGAAATCGTCCGATCAGTGATTATGATATTTCGACGGACGCATGGCCGGAGGAAGTGATCCGCGTGGCCGGACAAGCCGGTTGGCGGGTGATTGACCAATTAGGTCAAAATTTTGGCGTAGTTCTTGTCGTGGTGGCAGGCAGGCCGATTGAAGTGGCCACGTTCCGCGGCGAACTGTACGGCGAGGACAGCCATCGGCCGACGGAGGTCTGGTATTCCCATGAAGTGGTCAGTGATCTTGCAAGGCGGGACTTCACCATCAATGCGATGGCGATGGATCATTCCGGCGAGGTGATCGATCCTTTCGGCGGCCGGCAGGATTTGGCGGCCGGTCTGATCCGGGCGGTCGGAGACGCCCATGTGCGTTTCCGCGAAGATGCGCTCCGGATGTTTCGCGCCTGCCGGTTTGCGGCGCAGCTTGGTTTCCGGATTGACGAGACGATTTTGCAGGCGATTCCCGGTCAACTGGAACGTGTTGCCGGACTGTCTTTGGAACGCGTAAGGGACGAAGTAGAAAAAACGCTGCTGGCAGAATATTGTAGTCAAGGGTTGGATGCCATGCTGCGTACCGGACTTTTGAATGCCCAGTGCCGGACACGGTCGCGGGGTGAATACCGGCAGCTTTCTATTTTGCCGGAATTGCAGCATCTTGCCGATTTGCCGCAAGAACGCAAATATCACCGGATGGATGCCTGGCGGCATACCTTGACGGCGGTACAAGCCGCCAAACCGGACCGGCTTATCCGTTGGGCAACCTTGCTGCACGATGTCGGCAAAGGAATGCCGGGTGTGCGCGGCCGGGATGAAGCCGGGGCTGTCTTTGACCATGGGCATGAAGAAGCAGGTGCGCAATTGGCGAAAGATATCGTCCGCCGATTGCAATTGCCGCCGGATCTTCAGGAGAGAATTGTGTGGTTGGTATCCAGGCATATGCGCTTTTATTTTTGCTTGTACCGGAATCCATTGGCGGCAAACCATTGGCTGCGGCAAGAAATTCAATCCAAATCATTCCGAAACTGCCGGTTAATGCTGGAGGCGTTTCAACAGCTAACGGAAGTATGCACGGCCGATTGTTTGGCGTCCGGGCCTGCCGATCAAGCTGAGCAGAGTGCAGCGAGGACTGTGGAATTTGGCGCTTATCTGCAAACCCTGATTCGCAGTATGCCTGTGCATACCACCGATATTGCTTACGATCCGGCAGAGCTGCTTGCTGTTTTGGGCAGCCCGCAGATGATGGGGCCATTTCTTAAGATCATGCTGCATCGGATCCAAGATGGTGAATTAGCCAACGATCGACAAATAATCTATGCTGCGGCGAAAAAGTGGATTGCCAGAAAACAGCAAAAACAGGAACTGGAATAGGTAATTGTTATGCACGAACCTCTACTTTGGTATCGTAAAAAGTGCTTCCGTTTGCTTTGTCGGTCAAACGTGGTGAAACTAACGCGTTCACCGTTCGGCCGTTAAGCGAATGGCCGAGTCCCCAGACCCCTTCGGCGACAACAACGCCGGGGGGGACTTTTGTTGTAACCGTCAATTGAAACTCAACTTCCCCCAATTCGTTATACGCAATTACGGTTTGCCGGTCATGTAATTTCCGGTCGGCCGCATCCTGCGGATTCATCAGCAAATCCATTGTCCTCCGCTGGGCGAGCAAGTCCGCCCTTTCCAAAAACGACGAGTTCAGGCCATATACACTGGGGGCGGTCATCAGACAGAGCGGTTGTTTTCCACCATGCGGCGGAAAATACTCTGGCAGAGTAGCTGTTTCCAACCGGTTTTCAATTTCGATTTTGCCGGAAGGCGTTTTAAATGTTGTTTTATAGTTGTCTGGCAGGGATAATTCCACTAATTCACCGCGCATGAGCCGTTCTTGCGCCGCGCTGTCCAGCCAATTGGTGGAGTGGGTGATCAACTCATCGATTGCTTCATCAGCACTCTGGGCAAAAAAAGGATCGTGAAAGCCCATTTTTTGCGCGAGGAGCTGGAATACATCCCAGTTGGAGCGGGCTTGGCCGACCGGGGCGATGACCGGTTTTACCCGGCGGAGGCAATAATGTCCATAGGCGCAATAAAGGTCGCTGTGTTCCAGCGAAGACGTGGCCGGCAAGATGACGTCGGCGTAACGGGCCGTATCGGTTAAGAAGCGTTCATGAACCACGGTGAACAGATCTTCCCGCTCCAGACCCTTCAGGATCCGGTTTTGATCCGGACAAACCGCAGCCGGGTTGCCGTGATAAACATACAGGCTTTGCAGCGGTGGCTGGATTTCTGTTAAGGCCATTCCCAATTGATTGATATTGATGCTGCGGGTTGGTGTGCTGATGAAATCTTCGCGGGTAATTTGTCCCATTGCAAAGGCGCTGCTGGCGGATGTGCCGGCTGTTGCGCCGCCGCCGGGCTTCGTCCAGGCGCCGGTTAACGCTGGCAGGCAAAGAATGGTTCGGACTGTCATAGCGCCATTGCCGTAGCGCGATAAACCGCTGCCAATGCTGATAAAAGGAACTTTGGCCCGGCCGTAAGAGACTTGATCGGCAATGCCGGCGGTGGGTGTTTCATACGTGTCGATCAGCCAGACAACCGCTCCGTTCTTTTTGGCTTCCTTGACATACTGTAAAAAATGAATGTTCGTCGCGGCTGCGTTGCTGCCCCATAGGATAATCAGGTCGCTTGATTTGACTTCTTGCGGGTGTGGTGCTAAAGTAGAACCCATAATTGCTTTCCAGCCGTAGCCTTTGGCAGGGGAACAGATCGTCCGTTCCAGCCGGGATGCCCCCAGTTGATAGAAAAAAGCGTGACCGGCATTGCGTTGCAGGAGCCCCATGGTTCCGGCATAAGAACAGGGGAGAATGGCTTCTGGACCGTATTCGGCGATGATGGCTTGCCAGCGATCGGCAATATGATTGACTGCTTTCTCCCAAGAAACCGGTGTAAAATGATTTGCCCCTTTCGGACCGGATCGGAGCAGCGGAGTTGTCAGCCGCTCCGGCGAATGAACGGTGCGCTCATAATGATTCATTTTGACGCATAATGTCCCGTTGGTAAATGGGTGGCAGGGATCGCCCTGGACTGCGGTTGCCAGTCGGCCATCTGTAGTGATTAACAGCCCGCAGGCATCCGGACAATCGTACGGGCAGATGGAAGGACAGGTTGCCATGGTTGCGGCCTCCTTAAAAATTTTTATGAAAATCTTGGGTCTCTGCTTCCATTATAGCAGAGGCAGGTTCTTTTTCGAGCGGTTAAATCAATTTGTGAGGCGAATTCGTATGTTTGTAGTGAACAAAGGGAAAAAAATAGTTTTGATTGCCGTGTTTCTTTGTCTTGGCATGATGGCGCCGTTTGCCGGCAATGAAGGGAATTATGGATCGATCGCTGCTGCGAAGCTGCTGCGCCCGCAAGTTACATCGGGTTCTTCGGCAGTGACGCGGGTAGCGGCAAAACCGATGCTGCGCTGGACCATTGTTGCCGGCGCGGTTAGCTATGAAGTGGAATTTTTAAGCGGTCTGCCGGAAAATCCCCGCGGCGCGGATCCCTCGGACAAGCGGTTGTTTTCCGCTACCAGTTATACGAACGGCTATAATGCGGATCTTACGGCGTTTGCCGGGCAAAAAATATTTTGGCGCGTGCGGGCGTTGGATTATGACCGAAATCCGATCGGCGTATATTCGGAAGCGGCTGCGGTCTATGTGGATTCTGCCCTTGCAATGCAATTAAAACCGGTTATCAATACGGTGTTTAATGCCGATGGACTCCCCACTCCCCTGTACCCGGCATATGCCTGGATTGGTGTGAATGGCGCCGTGAAGCATGAAGTGGAGCTTACCCGCCAGTTGCCGGAAAACCCGAATGGAACGGAACCGTCCCGATACCGGATTTGGTCCAAACAGGTGGACAGTTCGTTTGATTGCTATGATGATTTACCGCGGATTGATCCCGGCACCTATTATTGGCGGGTGCGGGCTTTGGACGAAAACGGGGATCCTGTAGGTGTGTATTCGGACGTCGGCAAGTTCGTTGTCGACTGGAAAAAAGGCGCCTACGCCGCTGCGTTTGGGGACAGTATAACCCATGGCGGAGGAGGAGTATCCTATCCGCCTTGCAATTGGGATTACAGTTATCAGACGTTTTTACGGTTCAGGGCTGTAAACCTTGGCCGCAGCGGGGACACCTCGGAGACCATGCTGGACCGCTTTGATGCAGATGTTTTGCCGGTTCACCCCCGTTATTTGCTGATTCTGGGCGGCAGCAACAGCTTGCGCGGCGGGACTCCGCCGGAACAGGTCATTGCGGAATTGGCAGCGATTCGCGATAAATGTATTGCCAATAAGATCAGGCCTATTTTTTTAACCCTGCCGCCGATCAATCCGGATTCCATCCAGAAGGTATTTAACGAACCAACGGTGGATAACTGGCGGGAAGCGTTCGATACAGTCAACGAATTTATCCGCCAGCAACCATATTATATTGATATTGAGCCGTATTTGGGCGATGACCAGCGGATGCTGCCGGTATCGTACGGCGTGGATGGATTGCATCCAGACACGGCGGGCAAAAAAATTATGGCCAGGGTGATTAACGATAATTGGAAACGGGTTATTCGGTAATTGCCGACCCGAAAAACCGGCTGATGGGCAGTGATGTTGCTGTCTCAGCCGGTTTTTAATGTTTTGGGATTGCAAAGATTATGTTCATCCGGCAGGAAATTGGCCGGTAAGTATGTAATCTATACACAACGCAAACTGCTTGCTTTTTGTATTGGTAGGAAGGACGGATCGACTTCATGGCAGAGATTACAATCGCTCAACGCAAACGTATCGCGATTTTTTTTGCGCTTTTATTTTTTTCCTTGCTGGTTCTTATGGGACGGATTGCCTGGGTGCAATTTATCGATGGCAAAAACCTTACTGAAAAAGCTACCCAGCAATTGCAGGAAAGCCGGTCGTTGCAGTCGCCGCGCGGCGCTATATTCGATCGCAATGGCCGCAAGCTGGCGGTGAGCGGTATGACCAAGTCTTTGTATGTGAACCCGGCGGTTTTGAATATTGATCCGGAGGAGGCGGCGAACCTGCTGGCGCCGGTATTGGAGATGACCCCGGCGGATCTTAAGGAACGGCTGAGCCGGAAAAGCAATTTTGTCTGGTTGAAACGGACCATGGAACCGGATAAATCACAAGAAGTGATCGACATTATCAAGGATCGAAAGTTAACCGGGTTTGAGTTTGAAGAAGAAAGCCGGCGTTATTACCCGAACGACATGTTGGCCGCCCAAGTGCTGGGTTTTGTCGGCACAGATGATGTTGGTCTGGACGGTATTGAAATGTCGTTGGATAAGACGATCAAAGGGGAGCGGATCAAAAAAGTATTTGAAACCGACAGTCATGGGATCCCGATCTTCCGCTCCATATTTTCGTATACAACCCACAACCAAGGGAAAAATGTGTATTTAACCTTGGACAGCACCATCCAGTTTATTGCGGAGAAAAGTTTGGATGCTGCGATGGCCAGGACACAGGCGCGGGCGGCGACGGTCATTATTATGAACCCCAAAACCGGCGAAATTCTCGCCATGGCAAACCGGCCCAGCTATAATCCAAATTATTTTTATAAGTATGGCCAAAAAGAATGGAAGAACCGGGCGGTATCCGACCTGTATGAACCGGGTTCCACCTTCAAGTCGATTGTGGCGGCCGCCGCCCTGCAGGAAAAATTGGTGCGGGCCAATGAGATTTTTATGGACAATGGTTATATTGATGTTTCCGGGCGGATTATCCGCAATTGGGACGGCGGCGGAGGGGGCGCCCTTTCGTTTATCGATATCATCAAAAATTCGGTCAATACCGGCTTTGTCCAGGTTGGATTACGGGTTGGAGCCGCAAAATTAAACGAATATGTCCGGGCCTTTGGGTTCGGACAAATAACAGGGATTGAATTGCCGGGCGAAGAAGAAGGTCTGCTGTTCGGCGTGAAAAATATGAGCGCTTCCGACTTGGCAAGCATGTCCATCGGGCAGGGGGTGGCCGTAACGCCGCTACAACTGGTTACCGCCGTTGCTGCGATTGCCAATGATGGTGTGCTGTTAAAACCGCATATTGTACGCGAGGTCCGGGCGGAAGATGGAACGGTGGAACGCATGGCCAATGCAGAACCGGTTCGGCAGGCGATTAGTCCTGAAACGGCAAAAGAGTTGGTCGGGATGTTGGAAAAGGTGGTCTCGGAAGGCGGCGGGCAAAAGGCGATTGTCAAAGGCTATCATTTTGCCGGCAAAACCGGGACGGCGGAAAAATTGCGCCAAGACGGCGGCGGGTATGAATCCGGGCATTATATTGCGTCCTTTGTTGGCTTTGGGCCGGTAGAAGATCCACAAGTGGTTGCGCTCGTTGTGATTGATGATCCGCGCGGAGTTTATTATGGCGGCCAAATTGCTGCGCCGGTTTTCAGTGAAATCATGACCCAGGTGGTGAGGTATTTGAACCTTTCGCCGCAGGGGGCAGTGAATATTGGGCAGCAAGCTATTCTGCCGGTGGCTGACAATAAGAGCTATTCCAACGTGTCGGCATACAAGGGAACTGTTCCGGCCGGAAAGCGGGTCGTTCCCGATGTTGTCGGTAAAACAATGCGTGAAGCCGGTGAATTGCTCAATAGCCGAGGATTGGCGTTCATTCCGGAGGGCAGCGGAATTGCTGTCCGCCAGAGTATTGGCGCGAACAACCTGGTTGATGCGGATAGCGAAATTATTGTTTATTTTGAAGCCCGGCCCAGATGACTCGAGGCCGTTATCTGTCAAGTCAAATAGCAGGAATTTTGGAAAAAATCGCGAAATAATTACTGATATAGAAAAGGATATGTTTTTTCCTGTTAATATAGTTATTATATGAAGGAGGAAACCGTATGGCGCTTATTTTGGATGGCAAGAAAGTGGCTGCGGCTGAAAAAGGAAGCCTAATCGCGAAGGTTGCTGAACTGAAAGAGAAGGGTCAAATTTGTGGCCTGGCAATTGTCATGGTTGGTGATAATCCGGCATCCCGTATCTATATGAACCGTTTGGATAAACTGGCGAAATCCATCGGCATGGAATCGAATATGTACCATTTGCCGAAGGAAACGTCGCAGGACGAGTTGTTGGCTCTGTTGGCCCGGCTCAATGCCGATCCGAGCGTCCATGGAATTATCCCCATGATGCCGATGCCGGCGCATATTAATCCAGATGTTGTCGGTGAGGCAGTTTCGGCGCAAAAAGATGTGGATGCCATTCATCCGTACAATGTAGGACTGTTTGCTTCCGGAAAAAGTGTTTGGGCAGCCAGTACACCGCGAGCGGTGATGGCGATTCTCGATTATTACAACATTCCACTGGCTGGCCGCCATGCGGTAGTGATTGGCCGCAGCAACGTAGTGGGCAAGCCGATGACGCATTTGCTGCTGGGGCGCAATGCCACGGTTACGGTATGCCATTCCAAGACGGTCAACATGGCGGATATTCTTCGGCAGGCGGATGTCATTGTTGCTGCTGTTGGCGTTCCACGGATGGTAAAAGCGGATATGGTCAAGCCGGGAGCGGTAGTGGTGGATGTGGGAATTAACGAGATCGAAGATGAAATTGTCGGTGACGTGGATTATGGCGAAGTAGAGAAGGTCGCGGGAGCGATTACCCCGGTACCGGGTGGTGTCGGGTCTGTAAGTACGATTATGGTTATGCAGGCAGTCTTGCGAGACTTTGAGGTTTTGCATAAATAACATCGATGACGAGTACGGCGGGGTTAGATCGTAACCAAAGGGCATCGGTCAAGGATGAATCCGCTCCAAGATTTTGCTTGTAAAGGCTAAGTCTTGGAGCCTATTTATCCGTGGATTTGTGTGATGAATAGGGGGTGGTGTTTCTGCACGAGATGGCAATTGCACAAGGGATACTTGGAATAGCGTTAGACACTGCTGC
>JAGFXW010000174.1 GCA_017861495.1 Bacillota bacterium | reverse complement strand
CATAGCGACGGCGGAAGCAGCAGGTTGCACTTATGTACACCAGTTATAATGTTATATTTTCTGGTGTACCCATGAAAGGGGCGTATTTGTGCAAAACGACTGTATATTTTGCAAAATTGCTGCAAAAGAATTCTCAACGGAAGTAATTTATGAGGATGACCATGTATTGGCCTTTCCGGATATCAATCCAATGGCCCCGGTTCATATATTGGTTATTCCCAAACATCATTTTGACAGTCTTCTTACTGTGAAATCGGAAGAAATGCCTGTCGTCGCACAAGTAATGGCTGCGATTCCGGCAATTGCCGAAAAGGCCGGCATCGCCGAGGATGGCTTCCGGATTGTTATTAATACGGGGGTTGATGGCGGGCAGACCGTAAATCATTTACATTGGCATCTTTTAGGTGGCCGTACTATGACTTGGCCGCCAGGCTAATATTGACAATGTTTATTCTTATCGTGTATAATGTTTAAGTATATGTAGCAGTAATGTGCTTCCCCAAAGGTCTATGTGTGGAGGGAGGGATATCAGATGTCAGAAGTAAAAGTAGGTAAAAATGAAACGATTGATAGCGCACTCCGCAGATTCAAACGTACATGTCAAAAAGCCGGCGTTCTCTCTGAAGTTAGAAAACGCGAGCATTATGAAAAACCCAGCGTAAAGCGCAAGAAAAAGTCCGAAGCGGCACGTAAACGTAAGTTTTAGTCACTGTCGGAGGTAATGTCTATGACTCTTAAAGAACGATTAATGGCCGATATGAAAGAAGCCATGAAAGCAAAGGAAGCCGGCAAGCTTCGGCTTTCCGTTATTCGAATGGTTCGTGCCAGTATAAAAAACGGTGAGATTGACCGGAAAAAAGATTTCGAAGATGATGAGGTCTTGGACATATTGGCGAAAGAAGTCAAAATGCGCCGTGATTCAATGGAAGATTTCCGTAAAGGAAATCGACCGGATCTTGTAGAGCAGTTGGTACAAGAAATCAGCGTTCTCACGGAATATCTTCCGGAGCAGCTTACTGAGGAGGCCGTTCGGGATCTCGTCACGCAGGCAATTCAAGAAACGCAAGCTGCCACTGTAAAAGAAATGGGAAAAGTGATGGCTGTGTTAATGCCAAAAGTAAAGGGAAGAGCCGATGGCAAACTGGTAAATGCCGTGGTTCGGGAACTGTTGCATAGTTAAACGTTACAAAAATAATGACCCGGTACCTTGCGGTACCGGGTCTTATTTTGGCTTTACAGAAAGTGTATCGACCAACAGCTAGCCATCGTTGATAAAGCTGGGCGAAAACAGGTTATCTAATAAATCATAAGATAGTATAACAGCAAATTTACAACAAAAAAGACAGGCGCGAACCTGTCTTCATGTAGTTTCGGAAAGCATGGCTGCTTTCTGAAACATAAGAGCAATCAACGGCTTGCGCCGTAGCTACGATAGCTCAACGCAAGCCGGATTTTCTAAAGTTAAAGTGAAGGTGTTGCGATGAAGCTGGAAATTATACGGCAAAAGGTGTAAATAATCAAGCGGCAAAAAAAATGCTGCAATCGATAGTAAAAATCAGTGGACGATCTGAGGAACGAACAACTATAACAAATAGACAAATAAATTGCAAAATATGTTAAAATGATAATGGTACGAATAGAGTAAGACGATAATTATGTTGCGTAAAATCTGCTGCATAAGTTATGAGATTAGGAAAAATACTCTTCACTAGAACTTACTGGTTCATCATAACAAAGTAGTATTAAGTTGTCAATGTTATTTAAAAGAAATTATTCATTGGTTATTACTACTAAATAATGGAGTATTATCATTAGGTGGCGGCGCATTTACAGGAATATAGGGATTGGGCGGCGAATTACGTGAAATGAGAGATAAGAAGCGGTAATGGGGATTTTCTTATTGTCGTGGGAGTGGTGTTATGGTTGGCAAACGGCTTGTTGTGGTATTGGCAGCGCTTGTTACTTTGTTTTGCCTGTTTTTGCCACAGGCAGCGGCCGCTGAAATACCTGTAATTGTCATCCAAATTAAAGGAGAAATAGATGCCGGGCAAGCTTCTATTGTGCATCGGGCCATGGCGGCTGCTGCTGAAAAACAGGCACAGGCTATTTTGCTGGAGGTTGACACCTTTGGCGGACTGGTAGATTCAGCGGTGAATATTCGGGATATGATTAGTGATTCGCCGATACCGACAATTTGTTATGTTCGAAACCGGGCATGGTCTGCCGGCGCGCTGATTGCGCTTTCACACCGGCATATTGTAATGGCGCCCGGAGCGAGTATCGGGGCGGCGGAGCCCATTCCGGCAACGGAAAAAACGATTGCTGCTATTAAGGCTGAATTTGCAGCAACGGCCGGAAAAACCGGTCGTGACCCGCGGGTTGCAGAAGCGATGGTGGATAAATCATTAGGATTGCCCGGTTATGCTGAGCCAGGGCAAATTTTGGCGTTAACAGATACCCAGGCGATGAAAGTCGGTTTTGCCGATTTCATCGCAGCCGATCGGGAAGCTGTATTGGCGCATTATGGGCTTTCAGGAGCTCCGATTGTAGAATATAAACGGGAATGGACCGATAGTTTTACTGGATGGCTTTCTGATCCGGCCATCAAGTCGATTCTCTTAACGATTATTTTCCTCGCTGTCCTGACAGAAATAAAAACGGCAGGAACCGGCATTGCAGGTTTGATTGGTTTGGCAGCTGCATTGCTGTTTTTTGCTGGGCAATGGATGGCGGGAGTAGCGGGCTTTATCGAAATATTGTTGTTTTTTGGCGGAATTGCTTTGATTATTCTTGAATTGTATACGCCTGGAATAGGTCTGTTTGGCTTTACTGGTGTCGGCTGTATATTGGCCAGTATGTTTTTTTCGCTTGGGGGCGGCATGAGAGCGCTCAACATATTAGCTGTCAGCATGGCGGGAGCTGTGGTCTTATTTTTACTGATTTTAAAGAAGCTGCCATCCAGTAAATTATGGTCCCGTATCGTATTGAAAGATTCGGAAACGACACAGGGTGGTTTTGTGAGTACTCATGATTATAGCCGTTATCTTGGACAGCAGGGAAAAACCCTTACGTTGCTGCGTCCTGCCGGAACGGCGGAAATTGCCGGAGAACATTTGGATGTGGTTTCTGACGGGCAGTATGTGAAAAAAGGGACCTTGGTAACTGTAATCAGCGTAAGCGGCGGTCGAATTGTAGTTCGGCCTGTTTTTGAAGATAAGGAATAAATGTTTATCACAAGGAGGAATTGTAATTGATTACAATGTTTGGCAGTTTATTTGTTGTTGTTCTATTTGTTATTGGTATATTGGTATTTTTACATTTTGTGCCATTGGGTCTCTGGATTTCTGCCATGGCGGCCGGAGTACATGTAGGGATTTTTAATCTTATTGGAATGCGATTGCGGCGTGTGCCGCCGTCCAGGATTGTCCTGCCATTGATTAAAGCGAATAAAGCGGGACTGGAAGTCAGTGTAAATCAGTTGGAAGCCCATTTTCTGGCTGGCGGTGACGTTGATAAAGTAGTGGATGCGCTGATTGCGGCGCACCGGGCCCAAATCGCGCTGCCTTTTGAACGGTCAGCTGCAATTGATTTGGCGGGACGGAATGTCTTGGAAGCGGTTCAAATGAGCGTCAATCCCAGGGTCATTGAGACTCCGGTTGTTTCTGCCGTAGCAAAGAACGGCATTGAACTAAAAGTCAAAGCCCGGGTTACGGTGCGAGCCAATATTGATCGGCTGGTTGGCGGCGCGGGCGAAGCAACTGTTATTGCCAGGGTGAGTGAGGGAATTATAACCAGCGTTGGTTTGGCGGACGACCATAAACAAGTGCTCGCGAACCCGGATCATATTTCACAGGTTGTTTTAGCGAAAGGCTTGGATGCAGGAACGGCGTTTGAAATCTTGTCGATCGATATTGCCGATGTTGACGTCGGTCGTAATATTGGCGCGGCGTTATTGACCGATCAGGCGGAAGCGGATAAACGTATCGCGCAGGCCAAAGCGGAAGAACGGCGTACCATGGCTGTTGCCAGAGAACAGGAAATGAAAGCCTATACACAGGAAATGCAGGCCAAAGTGGTTGAGTCACAGGCAGAAGTTCCGATTGCCTTGGCGATTGCCCTGAAAGAAGGTCGTATTGGTGTGATGGATTATTATAATATGAATAATATTTTGGCGGATACACAAATGAGAGATTCCATCGCGAAAGTCAGCCCGGCGACTCTGCCTGCTGCAAAGCCGGAAGAGCCGAAGAATAGGTGATCGTATGGATTTTATATTCATTATTATTTTGATGGCTGTTCTTTATATAGTTCCTGAACTGTTAAAGCGCCGGGGTAAGCCGGAAACCTATCAATATCCGGATATTCCCCAGCCGGCGCCGCAGCCGTTGGAAGTGAAGATAAAGAGCAAACCGACGGAACCGGTTCAGAATGGATTTTTGAATGAGATGGTTCTGCCGGAACAAGAGGCCGCATACGTAAGAACGCCAGCTGTTTCTGAATTAAAAAAGCAGGAAGAACCGACTCTGGTACCAGGCCGTTTCTCGCAAGAGGCGCTGGTCAATGGTTTTATTTTTGCGGAGATTATTAATCCGCCACGGGCCTATCGGCCTTTTCGCCGTCGATTGTAACGGCGAAAGCTGCTACGCTAAAATACAGGAGGCGGAAAACAATTGGAAAAAATGATCAGCTTGCGCGATAATCAAGAAACTTTGGCCGTATTGGGACGTAATGATAAACATTTACGTTTGATCCAGGATCAAACAGCGGCTCGAATTACTGTACGCGGCGAGGAACTTGTCATTGTCGGCGAAGAAGATGAGACAGAAAAACTTGTCCAATTATTTTCAGAGTTATTGTTTCTTTATCGTGATGGGAATCCTATTACTGACCATGAGGTTCGTTACGGGTTGCAACTGTTAAAAGAAGGACAGTTTGACCGTTTGCACCAATTGTTCGCCGATACGGTTATGGTTACCCACCGTGGGCGCAGGATTAAACCGAAAACGTTTGGGCAAAGAATTTACCTTGAGGCGATCCGTAATAACAGCATTACGTTTGGAGTTGGTCCGGCTGGAACCGGGAAAACGTATCTTGCCATGGCAATGGCAGTATTGTCGTTGAAAAATAAAGAAGTGGAACGGATTATTCTAACTCGTCCAGCGGTGGAGGCGGGGGAAAAGTTGGGCTTTTTGCCGGGAGATTTGCAGGAAAAAGTGGATCCTTATCTCCGGCCGTTGTATGATGCGTTGTATGATATGCTTGGTGTTGATACCGTGCAGAAATATATGACAAAAAATATTATCGAGGTTGCTCCGCTTGCTTATATGCGGGGAAGGACTTTGGACGATTCGTTCATTATTTTGGATGAAGCGCAAAATACAACTTTTTCACAAATGAAAATGTTTCTAACCCGCCTGGGATTTGGCTCTAAA
>JAGFXW010000173.1 GCA_017861495.1 Bacillota bacterium | reverse complement strand
GCGGGAGTGTGTAGGAATCGAACCCACCCAGGACGTAGTTAGCGCCCCGCAAACGGTTTTGAAGACCGCAGAAGCCACCAGGCCCCATCCACTCCCATATACATGATCTGCTTATGCACAAGCATTATTATACACTAAAAAGCGAACCGAAGGAACTACCATAATTAAACTATACTATATCTTTCTCTATTATCCTTACAGGCTGTTTTCTACGAAATTGTTACAGCCCAACATTCAGTTTTTCGCTAAATTCAACAACGATACAATCAAGTACACTAATCCGCCGGCAATCAGAGGCCCGACCGCCAAGCCTTTGAAAAAACAAACCCCAATAATCGTTCCCACAATCAAAGCCGTAACCACTTCCGGCGAGCTGTTCATGTATGGAACCCCCTGCGCAGCTACCCAGGCAACAAATATGCCAACGACCACCGCTATGATACCAGCCGGAGATTTAAAGACACCGGCTATATCCGCAACAGAAATCCGGTTTTGCGCCAACGGGGCTAATACCGCTAATGTCAGAATAATAATGCCTAGTGTAATACCATATTTTTCGATCTGGGGAAACCACGTATTAAAACCTAACAGTTTGATAAACAGAAGCACCGAAGCCGCTATCAATACACTATGGTTGTTGCCGATAACGGATAATACTAAAATAATTAAAAGCGGCAAGTTGTCCCAATTCATAGTTTCACGTCCTGTTTATTCTTCCAATTCTTGAATCCGTTGTTTTGCCTGGTCGATCCGCGGACTGGATGATGGCGCCAAATCAATAAAACTCCGGAACGAGTTGACCGCTTCCGCTTTTCGTCCCAATGCAGCCAACGTATCGCCACGGCTATAATACGCGTTTGCATATTTTGCGTTCAGCGCAATCGCCTGGTTAAAATCGGCCAGAGCCTGATCGTACAATCCCTTTTCATGATACGCGTTACCGCGGTTGTTATAAATCTGCTCGTCTTTCGGACTCAACGTCAAGGCCTGATCGTAATCCGCAATGGCTTGTTCGTATGCACCTTGCTTGAAATACGACAGTCCCCGGTTAAAATAGGAATCCACCCTGGCCGGGTCCAGCAAAATGGCTTGATTAAAATCCGCAACGGCTTGGTCGTACGCCCCTTTTTCATCGTAGGCATTACCCCGGCCAAAATAAGCATTCACATATTTCGGGTTTAAGCGGATTGCTTCACTGTACGCTTCAATCGCCTTGTCGTAATCTTCCTGGGCGTAATAGGCGACACCCTTGTCATGCCATTCAATAGCGGCCTGTTCCTTTTCAGCAGCATACGCCAAAGATCCCGTCGCCAGGAAAAATACGGTCAACATCATGCCAAAAAAAGCCAAAGCCTTCGCCTTATATTGCATTTCTCCCATCTCCATTTCTTGCAATTTTATCACTCTCTGCTTTGATATCCAGCTTCCCAATCCGCAACCTGTTATTGGATAGTACGACAACAAAAAACAACTTATCAAACAATCAGCAGCAGAGTTTTCTTGTTCCTCAACACATTGGACTGGCAACAGCAACATTTTACCACTGTTGCTTGGCCCATTGCCAGCACAATTTATCCATTTCTGGACAAGACGTCATTATCTGCACCAAAAAACCAAGAAAAATTTATGCTTTATGGTGGACGAAAAAAGACTGAAGTTTGTTATGACTTCAGTCCGTAACAACCAACCATCAAACGATCGCATCGTTCGAAGTAATGAGCTTTGCGCCAAGCAAGCCCATAACACTTCCGGCCACACGATCGATCCAGAATTTCGACCGTAAATAAACCGTTCGTGGAGCCGCCGCCGACAAGAGCAATGCGACAACACAATACCAAGCCGCCTCGATCGAAAATACCATAAACAACAACACAATGAACAAATACCAAGACACCGTCTGCGGCAATAACGCGGCAAAAATGCTGCCGTAAAAAATTGCCGTTTTCGGATTGCTCAATTGGGTAAACAACGCTGTGATGCACGATTTCCATGGCGTATGTCGCATTTCACAATCATCGAGTTGCATTTCGATCGTTTCCTTCGCACCCCGCCAAATTTGTATCCCAACATACACCAAATACATGCCGCCAAGAATTTTAAGCACCGAATAAAGCCATGGGATGCTGATAAACACTGCTTTCAAGCCCAACAAGGCCAGCAAGGCAAAAACCATTCCGCCAATCCCCATTCCCAGCGCAGCAAAAATTCCATTTTTCCGGGTCTGGGCAATGGAAATCCTGGCGACAAACAAAAAGCTCGGTCCCGGACTCATAGCTCCGAGCAAACTAACCAGCGCTATACTCGCTAATCCAACAAGTAATTCCAATTTCAATCTCCTCTATTCCCAAAAATCTTGTTTCGTTTTGCTCTTATCAACATATTGCGTACCGAAACGGCAGTTCCTGCCAGATTAATAGCTCATTTTAGCTTTTTCACAAGATCAGCTGCCGTCCTGCTGCCAGGTATTCTATGCTTTCACCCATCACTGTTCGTAACTGTTTATACGGTTCCAGACCGGTGCAATGGCAGGTGTAATAGGTTGCGCCTGTTTGCATCAAATATTCGCCGAGTTGCCGGATGGTTTCCGGATCCTCGCACTGGTTCGTCGGCCGGCTGTATAAATGAAATCCGCCGATCACATGCGTCGGCTGGCCGTAGCCGTTGGCGAGCATATGGTCGATAATATTCACGATTCCATTGTGCGCACAACCGGCTAACAACAAAGTATGGGCTCCTTCTGTAATAATCAAATTTTGTTCATGCGTGAAGTCATCCAGCGCCAATGTTTCGCCACGCAGCATCAATAAATCTTTATTGCCGGCCGGAGCCAGACCCCGCTGCTTCACACCGGAAAACAACTCCAGTTCGCTATCAATCCTGACATGGTTCTCAACGAAAATAACGCGGTCATTGGCCGATAACTTTTCATCCAAACCAATAAAGGTTTTCTCCCCGCTGGGCTTGTTTGCGTAATACTTGGCAAACGCATTTTGGTTCAGGTACACTTTCGCTTGCGAATTTAACTGCAGAAAAGCCTCCAATCCACCGCCGTGGTCATAATGGCCGTGGGAAACGATCGCCACGTCAACAGCAGAAAGATCAACATCCAGTAGTTTCGCATTTTTACTGAACAAAGAACTGGCTCCCATGTCAAACAACACTTTATGCTGCTTGGTTTCAATATATAAACTCAACCCATGTTCATGGCCAAACTTCTCAGAAATCGCGGTATTTTCCGCCAATGTTATGATTCGCATAGTCCTTCCCTTTCCTTAAAATTCTGTGCCTACCCTGGCAACTTCTTTCCTTATGTTCTTCTATTATACCCCTCGTACCCGTAAGGAGATAACCGGTTCCCCTCTTAAATGCCGTCATATTTTGCCTTTACGCGGTACGCCTTAACGCCGCTTCCCGTTGTATCATCGCTATAAATCAACAAGAGCGCGGTAGGAATTAATAACGTCATATCGCGGACTACCGGCAGATACATGAGGGATGCGTTATTCCCTTTCCTTGTCGTCCCCTTCCAATTCTTTATTAAAAAGTTTTGCGGCGATCTTTTTTGGTACATCATCATCCAAAGGTCCGTCGTTTCCGTCGGCGGACCATATTTTTTACTTAACTGCTCCAATATTTCCTGTAATACCGGCACCGCAAGGCTGCCCACCGGTTCGGACGGTTTGATCATGATTTCGATTTCATAGACGGCGTCATTAAAAAATCGGATCAATACCTCAGCCGGTTCATCGGCAAATTTTCCGTTATAGGTAACTTCTGTCGTTGCGGGCTGTGGCGCCTTATGCTCGGTTTTCTGAAACAATTTACTTTGCATTTTTTCATCAACGGCCTTGCTGTTATCACCCCAAACAACACTCAATGCGCCGTCAATAATTACTTCTTTTGTTTTATACTCTTCTTTCACAGTAACATACTCTGCTTTTTTATTTTTATTCCACATTCTTCGCAGCGTCAGCCCTACCCAAACAGTTATTGCCAAGGCCATGATAAAAATATTATACTCTGACATAACCTCCGACCCCCTTACAAAATTTTCGGCAAGTCAGAACAGAATTACGCTTTACTCGCTACACCAACTTCAGGAGCATTGTTCGATTTGATTTTCTACTTCTATTTTATCAGAAAATTCCATTCGTTATCGTGTTTATTGCAACAATTTTTCGCTATTTCACCAAGGTTCCACAAAATAAACACCACACAAGGTACCAGCCCGCGAAACCAGAGTCTCCCATTTACGCAAACAAGGACCTGCAGAGATGCTGGCCCTTGTTTGTCCTACTATATTCTACTGTTCTTCCTCACAACATCTACGCTGCTTCAAAGGATTTCATATTTCGCAGGGACGGGAAAATTCGCATCCAAATCAGCGCCACAGCAACCGTACCAACGCCCCCAAGCACGACGGAAGGTACAACGCCAAGCCACGACGCCGTAATTCCAGATTCAAATTCCCCTAACTGGTTGGATGTGCCGATAAACAAGGAATTCACCGAACTAACCCTGCCTCGCATAGCATCCGGCGTCTGCAGTTGCACCAACGAACCGCGCACCACCATGCTGATTGTATCCGCAGCGCCTAATACGACAAGCGCTCCAATGGATAACCAAAATGACTCCGCCATGGCAAAGATGATGGTTGCCAAGCCAAAAATACCTACGGCAATAAACATGGTTTTTCCCACTTCATTCCGCAGGGGACGATGCGCTAAAACCAACGACATGAATAAGGAGCCAACAGCGGGCGCAGAACGCAGAATCCCCAACCCAACGGGACCAACCAGCAAAATTTCTTTCGCGTAAACCGGCAATAACGCCGTGGCGCCACCGAGCAATACCGCAAATAAATCCAGGGAAATCGCCCCTAAAATAATCGGTTTGCTGCGTATAAAGGAAATCCCGGCCATCATAGACTGCAAACTCACCGGTTCCCGTTTTGCCACGGCCGGTTTCGCTTTAATCAACATGATAAAAATATTGGAAAGCAAATACAGGCCTCCAACAACGGCAAACACCACTTCGGAGCCTAAGGTGTAGAGGAAACCGCCGAAAGCAGGACCGACAATAACGGCGGTCTGAAAAGATGAGGTTGACAACGCAAGCGCTTGCGGGAACGTTTCTTTTTGCACAATTCCCGGCAGCAATGCCTGCAAAGCCGGCCCCTCAAACGTACGAGCCGCTCCAATCAGAAAAACCAGCGTTAACAAACTTTCTTTCGTTAATCCGCCGGCAAAACTTCCCGCGGCCAACAATAAAATCCCAACCATTTCTATCATCTGGCACAAACGAATAATCCGTTTCCGGTCATACTGGTCAATGACATGACCGGCAGGCAACATCAAAACCAGCATCGGCAAAAATTGCATCAAGCCGATCAACCCCAGATAAAACGTATCCTGGGTCAAATCATACATCTTCCAGCCAACCGCAACACT
>JAGFXW010000037.1 GCA_017861495.1 Bacillota bacterium | reverse complement strand
GTAGCCGATACCGCCGGCGCGCTGTTTCCCAAGGAATTATATTTGCCGCCGGATAATAAATACATTATATCGAAAGGTGTAAAGCGCGAATTCGATGCTTATTCCGGATTCCAAGACACTCCTTTGCTGGCGCTATTGCAAGAACGTGGAATTCGACGGGTATTTGTTGGCGGTCTTGCCACTGAGTATTGTGTAAAGAATACTGTTGAAGGCGCTTTAAACCTGGGCTTTACTACAATCGTTCTGGAAGATGCAATTCGTGGAATTGAACTGACCCCCGGAGATTGCGGGAAAGTATTGGAAGGTTTGTTGGCCAGCGGGGCTATTGCCATGATGCCTCAGGATTTATATTAAACAATACTACAATTAAAACCCCTTGCCAAGAAAATGAGATTCGTTTAGTGATATTCCACGCAACGCGTATTTTCTCAATCAGTATGGATAGGGGATGAGTTTTTGAAGGTCCATCTGCCGATTATTGGTCTACGGACTAAAATCACAGTGCTTGTATGCGGTGTGGTTGCAATCGCCTTGCTTGTGACCAATATATTGATCAGCGCGAATGTTTCTGCTAATATGCAGAAGGCGTTGGACGACAAAGCGACAGATATAGCCAGAATTGTTGCGCGGTCACAGATTGTGATCGAAGCATTGTCAGGACAACGGGATGAATCCGAAATACAACTTTTTGCGGAAGAAATTCGCAATGTTACCAAAGTCGAGTTTATTGTAGTTATGGATATGAATAGTGTGCGGAAATCTCATCCGGATGAAAGCAGGATCGGAGAGAAGTTTGTTGGCGGCGATGAAACGGAAGCTCTTGCCGGAAGGGAATATACTTCTTTTGGGTCGGGGACGCTGGGGCCTTCTTTACGGGCTTTTGCACCGATAGTGACCGGGGATGGAAAACAGGTGGGCGCTGTTTCAGTTGGCATTTTGCTTGACAGTGTACAACAGGCCGTAGATCAAAGCAGAAAGTTTATTTATTATGCTGTTGTTTTCGGATTGCTGGTTGGGATCCTTGGTGCAGTTTTATTGGCACAGAGCGTAAAAAAGACGTTGTTCGGGTTAGAGCCTATTGCAATTGCTAAACTGTTAGAAGAGCGCAGCGCGATGCTTCTATCTGTACGCGAAGGGATCATCGCAGTGGACCGGAACGCGAACATTACGCTTGTGAACGATGAGGCAGTTCGGCTGCTGCAGCAAGCGGGAATTGAAGGAGATCCTATTGGGAAAAATGTCGAATCGTTCATACCGAATACACGGTTGCAAGATGTGTTAAAAACAGGTAATGCGGAATTAGACCAAGATCAAGATTTACAGGGTATAACATTATTGACCAATCGCGTTCCTGTCTGTGTTCACAATGAGATAGTGGGAGCTGTCGCCACATTTCGCGATAAAACAGAATTGAGGCAACTTGCAGAACAGCTTACCGGCGTTCGAAATTATGCCGAAGCGCTTAGGGCTCAAACACACGAGTTTATGAATAAAATGCATGTTATTCTCGGCTTGGTACGCTTAAAAAGCTATGATCAGCTGGCTGACTATATCAATGGGATTGCCCATCAATATCAGAAAGAAGTTGGATATATAGTGCGGCGTGTTAAAGATCCAATATTAGCGGGCTTTTTGTTGGGTGAGCTTAGCCATGCCCGGGAAGTGGGTGTGGATTTAGTCCTTTCAGACGGAAGCTATTTGCCTGAGGTTGAAGATGCGGAGCTAATCCATGAATTAGTCACAATAATAGGAAACCTCGTTGCCAATTCATTGGATGCAGTTGCTAATTCACCGGTAAAACGTGTTGGTATCGACTGTAGGTATGATGGGGGAGTTTTATATTTAACGGTGAGTGATACCGGGCCGGGGATTACAAAAGAACAGAATAAATATTTATTCGATAAAGGATATTCAACTAAGGATGGAAACCGTGGGCTGGGGTTGTTTTTGGTTCAACGCAGTTTGAAACGGATTGACGGAACGATCGAGGTTTTTTCGGAGGCGGGACAGGGTACCCGGTTTTCCGTGCGCATACCTTACCGAAGCAAAGGTGATGATGTATGATTAAAGTACTAATTGTAGAAGACGATCCAATGGTCGCGGAATTGAACCGCCGCTATTTAGAACAGATTGAAGGGTTTCAATTAATTGCCATGGCTCGTACGGCGAATGAGGCCCTTAGTTTACTCGAAAAATATAAAATTGACCTTATTTTGCTGGATATATTTATGCCGGGGATGAATGGGTTGGAGTTATTGAATCAGATCAGGGAAAAAGGACAGGACGTTGATGTGATTGTTGTTTCGGCAGCTAGTGATATGCATACGATTAAAAAAGTTCTGCGTAGTGGTGTGGTCGATTATTTGATAAAGCCGTTTGAATTTGAACGGCTAAACGCTGCGCTTTCTGATTATCGTAGTCAGACACTATTTATGCGTAACCGGCAGGTTATGAGCCAGGAAGACTTGGATCGGCGCATATTAGGCAGAGAACAACAAGTGCCAGCAGAATTAATCAAGGGTTTGTGCCGTGACACGCTTAAATTTATTTGGGAAATTATACGTTCTATGCAAGGACAAACCTTTACTACTGAAGAAATGGCAAAGAAAGCCGGTATTTCGCGTGTGTCAATGCGTAAATATCTTGATTTTTTAAAGCAGATTGGTGTGTTGGACATGGAGATTATTTATGGGACTGTAGGTAGACCCGTCTACAAGTATCGGTGCGTCAACTCCGAAAACAGCATAATCAAGCGTTACCTGTAAACCAGCCGAAAGGGAGATTTCAGAGCGTAGACAAAGTATTTGATAAGCCTTATCCTCTTTTCTAAAGAATAATAAAGGCTGTTCAAAAAGGTCAAGATGCTAGAAACGGCAAGGCTTGTGAAGCGCAGCGTGCTTTTTGTACGTAAGCGAGCAAACGTAGCTGTGACAACGCAGATTGGCCTTTTTCAACAGCCTTAAACCAGCCGAAAGGCTGGTTTTTTACTTACTTTACTTACTAAATGCTTAACTAAATTGCATAATATTTTCATTTTTTCCTGGATAGTTTAGTATGAAAATCAAATAAGCAGGAGGTGTATCCATGAATAGTCAAACGAGTAGTCAAGAGTTGAATGAACTGCAAGTACCAGGACAGATGGCGGAAAATAGGTTCACGAAAGTATTAAGTTTAAAAGTTGGGGTAATTCCTCTTCCGCTATACTTATTGCTGGCACTGATTATCTATGCCGCGTCTATTTATGGGAAGTTGCCGGCTGACATGATAGGCGGGTTCGCCGTCATCATGATTATGGGTATTTTTTTGGGAGACGTTGGACAAAAGGTTCCAATTTTAAAGGACATTGGTGGTCCGGCAATTTTATCCATATTTGTTCCTTCCATAATGATTTTCTATAATTTGATTAATCCTGCTGCGTTAAAATCCATCACAGCGTTAATGAAAGGGTCTAATTTTCTGTATTTATATATTTCTTGTTTGGTGGCAGGCAGCATTCTCGGTATGGATAGAAAAGTTCTGGTTCAGGGCTTCATACGCATGTTTATCCCGCTTGTTGTTGGAACCGTTGCAGCAATTACAGCAGGGTTGCTTGTAGGTTCGCTGTTTGGCTACAGTATGCATCGAACATTCTTTTATATCATTATCCCAATTATAGGAGGCGGAATTGGCGAAGGGATTATTCCTCTCTCTATCGCTTATTCTGAAATCCTTGGGAAAGCTCAGGAAACATTTATTCCACAACTAATTCCGGCCGCGATGATAGGGAATATTGTTGCCATAATGGTTGCGGGATACCTGAAACGCTTGGGAGAAAAACGGCCTGAACTGAGTGGCAATGGGGTGTTGGTACGGACTGGAGGCGATAAAGAACTTTTAACGGCAAAAAGCACGGATAAACCGATCGAGTTTCCTCTGATGGGGGCAGGATTGCTGATTGCTTGCAGCTTCTTTATTTGGGGCAAGTTTTCCGAAGGCTTTATTGGAATTCCAGGCGCCATTATCATGATTTTTTCGGCGGCCATTGTTAAATACTCAAATCTTATGCCGGCAAGAATGGAACAGGGTGCTTACCATATGTACCGTTTCATTTCCGCAAGTCTTACATGGCCATTATTGGTGGGATTAGGTGTTCTATTTACTCCATGGAAAGATGTTGTTCTGGTTCTAACGGATCCTGCCTATATCGCGATCTGCGCATCGACCGTTTTGGCGATGATATCTTCCGGATTTTTTATTGGCAAATATTTAAACATGTATCCGATTGAATCCGCTATCGTAACCGGTTGTCACAGCGGTCTGGGCGGAACCGGCGACGTTGCTATTTTGTCTGCAGCCAACCGTATGGAGTTAATGCCATTTGCGCAAATATCAACCAGGATCGGCGGCGCATTAATGATCGTAATGGCTACGATATTAATGAAAATGTCTTTGTAAATAACTTTGAGAAGGAGTATGAATATGAATATTAAATCAGAAGCAATGCAAATGCATAAAAAATATCAAGGGAAATTAGCGGTGGTCAGTAAAGTGCCGCTTGCAAACGGCCGAGACTTAAGTCTGGCGTACACGCCTGGAGTGGCGGAACCTTGCAAAGCCATTAAAGAGAATAAAGATTTATCGTTTGAATACACTTGCCGGGGCAATATGGTGGCGGTTGTAAGTGATGGTACCAGAGTGCTTGGGCTGGGGGATATTGGGCCGGAAGCGGCAATGCCTGTAATGGAAGGGAAAGCGGTTCTATTCAAAGTGTTTGGTGATGTTGATGCTGTTCCGATTTGCCTGGATACAAAGGATCCTGTAAAAATTATTGAGGCGGTAAGACTACTTCAACCGACATTCGCAGGAATTAACCTGGAAGATATATCGTCTCCCAAATGTTATGATATTGAGGAGGCATTGAAAGCTCAGATGGACATCCCTGTATTCCATGATGATCAACATGGCACGGCTATAGCTGCCTTATCAGCAATTATCAATGCATTGCGATTGGTGAAAAAAGAGTTAGCAACCGCAAAAATCATTGTGAACGGGGCAGGGGCTGCGGGAACTGCCATTGCACGTTTGCTTGTTAATGCTGGAGCGAAAAATCTTATTGTGGTAGATGTCAATGGAGCTTTATACAACGGATTATCCGGGCTGAACCGCATTCAGGAGCAGTTAATGAAAACGACAAATGTCCACAGACAACGCGGAAGCCTGAAAGATATTGCGCAAGGAGCCGACGTCCTTATTGGCATTTCGGTTGCGGGTGCCTTCTCGAAAGAGATCATCCGATCCATGAACACTGACGCCATTGTTATCGCTATGGCTAATCCTGAACCGGAAATAAGTTATGCGGAAGCTAAAGCTGCCGGAGCCAAAGTTGCAGGAACGGGACGATCGGATGCGCCAAATCAGGTCAATAATGTAACTGTTTTTCCCGGCGTTTTCCGCGGTGCTATTGACGTAAGAGCCCGTCAAATTAATGAGGAAATGAAAATTGCTGCAGCGTATGCAATCGCTGATTTAATTGCTAAAAACGAATTGAGAGAAGATTATATTGTGCCGGATGCGTTTGATCCAAGAGTCGCCCCGGCAGTGGCTGCTGCTGTGGCTCGTGCAGCAATGGAAACAGGTGTGGCAAGAATTCAAGTTGATCCTGAACAGATACGAGTAAGAACTGCTGGCCGCACTCATTTGAAATCCGGGAAAAGGGCCATATAAGATCAAATTATTTGTCATTCAAAATTAGTAACAGAAAGTTTTTGAACTAACCTATCCATCCTGCACCTTTGCACAGCCTGTAAGATCACCTTGGTTATTGGGTGGCCTTACAGGCTGAAGTTATAATTCCATGTATTTAACTACTCCGACCACTTCATAAAGCTGCTTGTATCAAAATGGTCTGAGACGAAAATTATACAGGAAGTTTAAAAAAAGAAATGTTTTTTGCATAGGATTCTGTGCAAACATATGGTAATATAAACAAATAAACATGGCTTCTGTCGGTTTGGCTTTGTTTGCAACCATTAAGCGGCCATACCGATAAAGAAATACGAATAGGATATGGTGTATTTTTGGATATGATTACATTTATAGTTCTTTTTATTGCAGCGTTTTGTGCTGGTGTTCAAAATGCGTTGGCCGGCGGTGGGTCATTCCTTACTTTTCCGGCGTTAATGTTTACGGGGTTGGATGCCCGGGCTGCAAACATTACTTCGACGATCGCTTTATTTCCCGGACAGATTACGACGGGGTTTGCCGGCAGAAAAAATGTATCAGATTTACCACAGCTATCGTTTAAGACGCTGTTTATCATTAGTCTGGTTGGCGGTGTCTTTGGTGCGATCCTGCTGTTGAAAACGCCTGTTTCGGTGTTTGAGGCGTTGGTTCCCTGGTTGGTTCTGTTTGCTACTTTTGTTTTTATATGGGGTAGTTTTTTTCGTAAAGCGCAAGAAGGCGTGCAGCAGTTAGGACCAGTCGGAGCGATGATCGCCCAGTTTGTGATTGCCATCTATGGCGGCTATTTTGGCGGAGGTATTGGTATCCTGATGCTTGCGGCCTTGACGATCGCCGGTCTGGCGGTCCGCAAGGCAGGGGCTACCAAAAACGTATTAGCCGGGGTGATGAACGCGTCGGCTGTTCTAATTTTTCTTTTCTCGGGTCAAGTTGCCTGGACCCAGGTGGCAGTGGCTTCGATTGCTTCGATTGCCGGTGGGCAGGTGGGGGCGTTTGCGCTGCAGCGGGTCAATGAAAAAATATTGCGTATTTGTATTATTATTATTGGTTTCGTATTGGCAATTGGTCTTTTTATGAAGGCGCACGGACTATTAGTATTATCATAAAAACAAGCCATAGAACAGGCCAAAAGCTTTGGAAAATCCCAAAGTTTTTGGCCTGTTCCACGTTTAGCATACCATATAAATTTTGCCGATAATGAATGGGGGTAAGTATTTAACTGATGAACAGCCTTATCCCTAATGCCGCTAATGCCAAAGCCAATAATAGCTGGATAATATTTGAGTTTGCCTTTATCGACAGCCGCGCCCCCAGTTGAGCGCCGCAAGTTGCGCCAAAACTAATGGCCAATGCCGGCCCTAGAAGAATATTGCCGGCGATAAAGTGGGAAATTACACCGAACAAGGTAGAAACAGCGAGGACAAAATGGGATGTTGCGGTCGCGATGTGGGTAGGGAAGCTTAATAAGTAGATGAGTACCGGAACGTGGATTACCCCGCCGCCAATTCCTAGTATACTGGAAATAAAGCCGACGAGGAAACTGACACCGACTCCTAGTGTGCGGTTGTATATGAACCGGTCCGGATGGAATGGTTTTTCATCAACCCTTTGGAACACAGAGCGTAAGAACATAATGATGGCTAATACAGCCAATAACAGGCCGAAAGTAATACTAAACGTCTTGCTGGTAAAATATCCGGCGAGATAACTTCCGGCCAATGATCCGGGAATGGTGGCCAAGCTAAAGCGAAACGCCGCATCGTAATAAATCCTTTTTTGCCTGATGTAAGCAAATGTTCCGGAAAGGGCATTAAAGAACACAACAGCCAGCGAAGTGCCGATGGCGTGCTGCGGGGTGTAGTGGAGAACGAGTAAAAAGATCGGAACCAGTATTACGCCGCCTCCGATTCCGACCAATGTTCCGAACGTTCCGACTGCGAAACCAAGTAGAATAAAACTTAAAATGGTCACTTATGGCCTCCTGGTAGTTGCTTTGTTAGCAGCTTTGTTATTTGTTATGCAAAAAAAGATTTTTAACGCGTATTGCTCACTATAGGTCTTAGTATAATACGTTATACGATGAATTTAAAAGAGGAAATGCATAGAATGGAATGTTTTTATGGAGAGTGGTATACTTAAGTTGGTAAACTTTGGGATGGATATCTTTTGGCGACGCTGTTTTATAGGTCGGTCGTTTTAAAATGGTTTGATCTTAACAGGCAAAGGTGAAGCTATGAATTATCTCTTGGTATCAATTACAATGGCTTTTACCGGCGGTATATGGTTGTCAGGAATTATAGCCTGGCCGCTGCCGCTGTTATATTTTTTGAGTGCCGGTATGACGTTGGCTTCGGTTATTTTTCTGCTGCGTGGTGATCACCGGGTTTCGGCAGCTGTTTGCGCAGTTTTTTTTCTTCTGGGAATGATTCATTACTTGCACTCCGTTCAATTGGCTGCAAATGATATTGGCAACTGGGCTGGACATACCAAGACAGTAAGCGGTGAAGTCCTGGAAGTTCCGCAAGTTATTGATCTGGAGGATGGTAAAATTCGCGTTCGCTATGTTGTAGCGGCGAAAAACGTGTTGGAGCAAGGGCAGACTGCGGTTGCCAGCGGCGGTATGATGGTTTATGTCAAACAGGCTAAAGACGTTCCAATAGCCCAAATAGATGATCAACTGACGGCTGTTGGTACGATTGTTTTGCCGGCTGGGTATCATAATCCCGGTCTGGTTGACACCGTCGCCGGGTTGAAACGGCAGGGGATTACGGCGCGAATGAGTGCAATCGCCAATACAGTCCACATCCAATCAAACGGACCGGCTGTTGCCTGGAAAACGCGGTTGGCCAATTGGCGACAAACTATGACCGCGAACATGCAAAAGGTGATGCCGCCGGCGGATGCAGCTGTTTTAACCGGAATGCTGTTTGGCGGTTATACCGGGATCAAGACGGACGTAGTGCAAGATTTTGCAGCCACGGGTATTGTTCATATTTTATCGGTTTCAGGATCGCATATTGCTCTTGTTGCCGGCGTTTTGTTATGGGTGGGCAAACGTCTTCATTTGCGTTTTTGGATGATTGTTATGCTGGTAACCGGGAGTATCCTGTTTTATGGTTGCTTAAGCGGTTTTACACCGCCGGTGGTTCGATCGGTAGCGATGGGGATTGTTGCGTTGGCGGCCGTCGGTTTTGGCCGTGAAAAAGACGGCCCCAGCGCTCTGGCAGTTGTTGTTTTGGGTATGCTGGTGTATCAGCCGGCTTTAATTTATGATATCAGTTTTCAACTATCGACCGGAGCAACTGCCGGCATCCTTTTCTTCTATTCCCGTACCGTCAAACAACTTGCTTTTTTGCCGGACTGGCTGCGGAGTGCCATGGCGGTAACCTGGTCGGCTCAAATTGGGGTTATTCCGTTTATTGCTTGGTATTTTAACACGGTTTCATTAAGTTCGTTTCCGGCCAATTTGCTGGTTGTGCCGATCATTGAATTATTGGTGGTCATGGGGTTAGCTGGTACTTTGTTGAGTTTATTGCTGCCGCCTTTGGGCAGCATGATTCTGGTTATTTGCAGTTTATTGACCGGATTGGCCATTTTGCTGACCTCCGGACTGGCCGCGTTGCCTGGAGGAACGATGTATTTGCCTCCCTTTACAATAACTGGCGGGCTGGTTTATTATTTACTGCTGGCTTGGCTTTACGGATATTGTCCGGCAAATCTGCCGCGCCCGTTACAAGTTATACAATGGGTTTGGCGGTCCTATTTCCGGATAGGCGGTTTCATCACAGTAGCAACTGTTTGTTTTTGGTTCGGATTCCTGTGCCCTAAGCCGGTTGGTGTTCATTTTATTGATGTTGGGCAAGGCGATTCTACGCTGATTACGACTCCGCATGGCAGGGCTATATTGGTAGATACTGGTGGAGTCATGGGGGACAGTGCAGCAGCGTTCGATGTTGGCGAACGGGTGGTTTTCCCTTATTTGCGGCATTATGGTATACTTTCACTAGACTATCTGATTTTAACGCATGGCCACCAGGATCATGCCGGCGGTGCGGCAGGGGTCAGTCGACATATGCCGGTGCGGCAAGTGATGTTGGCGCGGGAGGAATACGCTCCGCCGGTGCAATTATTGCTGCATGAAATCGGCTGCAGAAACATTATTCCCATGTATGAAGGACAGCGTATCCTGATTGACGGCGTTGCGGTTGATGTTTTACATGCTGTTGAATCGTTGGGTGCTAGCGGTAATGAGGTATCTTGCGTGGTTCGCGTGAGTTATGGCAACCATAGCTTTTTATTGACCGGCGACTTGGAAACGCAAGGCGAACTAGCAATGCTTCACAAAGGGACTCCCCTGGAGAGCACCATATTGAAAGTGGGACATCACGGCGCGAAAAAATCAACAACACCGGCTTTTTTGCAGGCTGTCGATCCGGCGTATGCAGTGATTTCGGTAGGCAGCAATAACCGGTTCGGACATCCGCATGCAGAGACGCTGAACCGTTTGGTTGAACGGCAAATTCCGGTATATCGCACGGATCAACAAGGTGCAATCGCTTTTTATACTGATGGGAATGTGTTAACGGTGGAACCGTTTTGGAGAGGGGATCATCTGTGACGTATAAAACAGAGTTGAATAATGTCCATGCCGGCCAGATCAAACCGGTATATCTTTTATACGGGGAAGAAACTTACCGGATGCGGGAATTTGAAACTGCTGTAATTGAGGCCTGTCTGTCCGTTGCTGACCGGGAAAACGGATTGGTAGTATTTGATCAGGAACCGGATTTGCGTGATTTAACGAACCAGATTGAAACAGCTCCATTCTGGAGCGAAAAAAATGTCATTGTGGTGAGAAATACCTCGTTATTCCGCGCAGCCCGTAAAAGCAAGGCCGGAGAACCCGATGAGATAGGCGAGACGGAAGAAACGGAACCAACCGCGGCTAAACCCGGCGAGGATGCGTTGCTTGCAGTTCTGAATGATATGCCGCCATACAGTACCGTGATTTTTTCGCTTACGGCCAAAAAAGACAAAAAGGCGTATAAAGAAATTGATAAACGCCGCAAAAGTTTTAAAATTGTTGAGAAATCCGGCGTGGCGATTGAAGTAGCTCCACTGCAGGCCAATGAAGCCCGGGAGTGGGTTCAGGAAAAATTGCAAAAGATAGGGAAACAACTAGACAGGACGGCGGCCGAACAGCTTTGGTCGGCAATCAGTGTGATGTCGTCGGTACCGATAGGTTTTTTGGAAAATGAACTGGATAAACTGGATTTATATACCGGAACTCGCAGATTGATCACAAAACAGGATGTGATGATGATGATGTCGGCTGTTCCGGAGGTTTCCATCTTCGCAATGCTTGAGGCGATGAGCCGTAAGCAGGTTGATGAGGCGTTAGTTTTATTGAAACAGCAATTGTCGTCCGGTGTTTACCCGCTGATCATACTGACTTTGCTGGTGCGTCAGGTCCGGTTGTTGTGGCAGGTAAAAGTGTGGACGGAGAGTGGAAACAGTGCGTTGTCTTTTGCCCAGCAGAATAAACTGCCTGGCTTTGTCGTGGAAAAATTGCAACGGCAAGGTAAGGGTTTTTCCATGCAAACATTGCAAAGAACCATATTGTCCCTGGCAAATGCGGATCGTGATTTGAAATCGGGAAAAGCGGACAGCGCCGTTTTTGAAATAATTTTGATTGATATGTGCCGATAAAAGTTGGCATAACTACAATAAATAAACCAGTTACGCCCTACAGTTTCGAGAAAAGTAACTGTAGGGCGTTTTTTACCATGTATTTGCTGATTGGAACGGACCTTCCAAGTGATAATTTTTAAAAAAAAGAAAGGCCGGAAAAAATTTCCGGTCTCTCAATTTTGCAATTATGAATGCTTATTTCGCCAGTGCGTTGGTTTTGCGAGCGAGGCGAGATTTTTTGCGGGCTGCGGCATTTTTATGAATAACACCTTTGGCGGCTGCTTTGTCAATGGTGCTGCTAGCTTTAGTCAGGAGGGCTTTAGCCTCATCCGCTTTACCGGCTGATACCGACTCAACTAATTTCCGGGATACAGTCTTTACGGTGGATTTTACCGCAAAGTTTTCGGCGCGTCTTTTAGCGTCGGTAATTACGCTACGTTCAGATGATTTAATGTTTGGCAAGTAATTCACCTCCTTACGATAATCTTACTAAAACATTCTAGCATGTTGGGTTTTAAAATGCAAGCTCTATCATTGGTAAAATTCACCTCGTATTCGTAAAAAGTAATTTATGGGATGAACGGCTAGTTGCAGTCATACTGGATCGGATGCTATAATCAAATGATATAATAAGTATCTTTAATGGAGGAAGACTAGGCATGGATACTGCTCATATTCGTAATTTTTCAATTATAGCCCATATTGATCACGGGAAGTCAACACTGGCGGACCGTCTGATTGAATATACCGGTGCGCTTTCTGCCCGTGAGATGGAAAACCAGGTTTTAGACCAGATGGATTTGGAACGGGAACGGGGTATTACGATTAAAGCCCAGGCGGTCCGCCTTGAATATAAGGCGCAAAATGGCGAAGAATATATGCTGAATTTAATAGATACGCCAGGGCATGTCGATTTTACCTATGAGGTTTCGCGCAGTCTGGCCGCCTGCGAAGGCGCGCTTTTAGTGGTGGATGCAACTCAGGGGATTGAGGCCCAAACGTTGGCCAATGTGTATTTGGCCCTTGAACATGATTTGGAAATTATTGTTGTGATTAATAAAATTGACCTTCCCAGCGCAGACCCGGAAAAGGTAAAGCACGAAATTGAGGAAGTTATCGGGTTGGATGCCTCTGATGCAATCCTGGTCAGCGCCAAAACCGGATTGGGGATTCCGGATGTGCTGGAGGCGATTGTCCGCAAAATTCCGCCGCCACGGACGAATCTGACCGAACCGTTGCGCGCCTTAATTTTTGATTCCCACTTTGACTCGTATAAAGGGGTTATCGCTTATGTTCGTATCATGGACGGTTCGATCCGTCCGGGAATGAAAGTAAAAACAATGGCTTCGGACAAGGTGTTCGAAGTTACGGATGTAGGGGTTTTTCGTCCGGCGTTGCGCAATATTGATGAACTGGGGCCGGGGCAGGTTGGTTTCTTGGCTGCCAGTGTTAAAAATGTCAAAGATACGCGGGTAGGGGACACGATTACGGATGCAACGCGTCCGGCTGCACAGCCCTTGACCGGCTATCGTAAAATTACCCCGATGGTGTTTTGCGGCTTGTATACGGTGGACAGCGTAGATTATGAGGCGCTGCGGGACGCATTGGAAAAATTGCAGTTAAATGATGCTTCACTGGTCTTTGAGCCGGAAACTTCGGTAGCTTTGGGCTTCGGATTCCGCTGCGGATTTTTGGGCTTGCTGCATATGGATGTTATCAAGGAACGGTTGGAGCGGGAATATGATCTGTCTTTGATCACGACGGCGCCTAACGTTATTTATAAAGTGTATAAGACGGACGGGCAGGTATTGCAGATTGATAATCCGGCTCATTTGCCTTCGCCGCAGGAAATTGAACATATTGAAGAGCCTTACGTAAAAGCGACCGTTATTGTTCCCAACGAATTTGTCGGGGCGGTCATGGAATTATCGCAGGAAAAACGGGGCGAGTATAAGGATATGAAATATCTGGACACGACCCGGGTTATGCTGACCTACCATTTGCCGCTCAGTGAGATTATTTACGATTATTTTGACCGTTTAAAATCATCGACGCGCGGGTATGCTTCCCTGGATTATGAATTGACTGATTACCAGGAATCGAGTCTTGTCAAACTGGACATCTTGCTGAATGGCGAACCGGTTGACGCATTAAGTGTAATTGTCCACCGTGACCGGGCGCAGTACCGGGGCCGGTTATTGGTTGAAAAACTGCGGGGCATCATTCCCCGGCAGATGTTTGAAATTCCTGTCCAGGCAGCG
Organism: Bacillota bacterium; assembly: GCA_017861495.1. Next base: position 10,965 of record JAGFXW010000037.1, on the reverse strand, counting down.
ATTGGCAATAAAGTGGTTGCCCGGGAGACTGTGCGGGCAATGCGCAAGGATGTATTGGCAAAATGCTATGGCGGGGATATTACCCGTAAACGCAAATTGCTGGAGAAACAGAAGGAAGGTAAAAAGAGAATGAAACAGGTCGGCAGCGTGGAAATACCGCAGGAAGCGTTTATGGCGGTTTTGAAAATTGACTGATTTGTTAGGCGTTTATATCCATATTCCGTTTTGCCGGCAAAAATGCGGGAGATCGACCGCCGAAGCGGCCTTTTCTCAGCCTGCCGGGTTGATACGGTTTTTTTTGGCGGCGGCACTCCGACGCTGTTGCCCGTTAAGACTTTGACCTCGATCCTCGAAACGCTCCAGCGTCGTTTTTCGGTGCTGGGTGATGCGGAAATCAGTACCGAGGCCAATCCGGGAACCATCGATCGCGAAACACTACGGGCTTTGCGATCGGCTGGTTTTAACCGGCTTAGCATTGGTGTGCAGTCTTTTTCTGACCGTGTTTTACAGGCCGCCGGACGAATCCATACCGGACGTCAGGCAATACAGGCGGTCCTGGCGGCGCAAGCTGCCGGTTTTGATAATATCAGTATTGATTTAATGTACGGTTTGCCAGAACAGACTTTGCAGGATGTCTCATCAAGTCTCCGGCAGGCGGTTGATTTGCCGGTTTCCCATGTCTCGGTCTACGGTTTGAAAGTGGAGGAAACAACACCGCTCGAAGCCGCTTTGTCAGCCGGACGGGTTACCTTGCCGGAGGAAGACGATGAATTAGCGATGTATGAATTGGCAACACGGTTTTTGCCGGACCATGGGTATTTGCGTTATGAAATATCAAATTATGCCCAACCGGGAAAAGAGTGCCGCCATAATTTGAAATATTGGCGCTATCAGTCCTACCTTGGTTTTGGTGCGGCCGCCTGTTCTTTTTTCGCTGACGAACGTTTGACGAATACAATGGATGTGCGGGAATATATTGTTGACGTGAACGCGGACAAAAGTCCTGTAGCAATAAAAGAACGAATTGAAAAGGACACGGCGATGGCGGAATATGTCTTTTTGGCTTTGCGTACTAAAGAAGGAATCCGATTTGCTGAGTTTTTCCATCGTTTTTGTGTAGATTTTCCGTCTTACTATATGGAAGAGATCAAAACGTTGCGTCAACAACAGTTAATCTATGTTACTGCTCATGGCATTGGATTGACTGTATTGGGTATGCGGTTTGGGAATCGTGTTTTTGCTGCTTTTTTACCGAAAAAAAACAAATAACTCCATTGCTATCTTGACATCGAACGGAACAAGTGGTATTTTTTTAATAGGCGTTAGCACTCTATTAGTGCGAGTGCTAACAAAGGAGGCGGGTAGTGTGTTGGACGAGAGAAAAAGGAAGATTTTGCAGGCGATCATTGATGATTATATTTCAACAGCCGAACCGATTGGATCTCGGACCATTGCCCGTAAATACGATTTAGGGATTAGTCCGGCAACAATCCGCAATGAGATGGCTGATTTGGAATTGCTGGGTTATTTGGAGCAGCCGCATACTTCGGCGGGGCGTATTCCTGCGGCAAAAGGATACCGGTTTTACGTCGATACTCTGATGTCAACACCTACGATTTCCGACAATGATGTTACGTTGATTACCAATTGGTATCGATCGCGGGCGCGCCGGATTGAAGAAGTATTCCAGGAAACTGCAAAAATTATATCCCGTATGACGCGGAATGTTTCGTTGGTGCTGGCGCCGCAATATGCTCCGGCTGTATTTAAATATTTACAATTCATGCCGCTCGATAATCACCGTGTTATTTTGGCAATTGTTACGGACACCGGTTATGTGGAAAATAAAGTCCTGCCAATTCCCGAAGGAGTCCGGTTTGAAGATTTACACAGGATTGCCGAACGGATTAACCAGCGGCTTGCCGGACAGGCGTTTGGCCAAATTCACTCTTCTGTGTTCAAGGATATCCATCAGGATTTTGAGCATGATCATGTGATTTTCGACGCCCTGTTGGAAGTACTTCGGCAGGTGGTACCTGCCAACAAGCAGGAACGAATTTATTTGGGCGGCACGTCGCAACTGTTGGCGCAGCCGGAATACCGCGATATGAAAAAAGTCAAAGAATTATTGACGATGCTGGAAGAAGAACGCTTATTGTGTGATATTTTGCACACCCAGGACACCGATGGTGTTGTGGTTACCATTGGTGGTGAAAACAAGTATTCCGGAATCCAGGATTGCAGTGTGGTGCAGGCTACCTACCGGATTGACGGACAGGTGGTGGGAACGGTTGCCGTTTTGGGACCGACCCGGATGGAATACGGAAAGATTACTGCGGTATTGGATTTCATGCATCATCATTTTGGGGATATATTGAAGCGTTATGGGGTTTGATTTTTTAACGCAGACTGAAAAGTAGGAGGCGAACGCATGAATTTGAAACAGGCAGGCAGCGGCGCAGATGTAGACGAACGCTTAGCGGCCTTGATGACGAATGCTAATGCTGTCCGGGCAATCACGGCTGCAGTGGAAGGAACGATTGGTCCGAAGGGCTTGGATACGATGCTGGTCGATCGTTTTGGCGAAGTAGTTATTACTAATGATGGTGTAACGATTTTAGATAAAATGGATGTGAATCATCCGGCGGCAAAAATGCTGATAAATATTGCCAAGGCGCAACAGGCTGAGGTTGGCGATGGGACGACAACGGCCACGATTTTAGCCGGAGCGTTGGTTACCGAAGGCGTTGCGCAGGTTTTGCGCGGCGTGCCGGTTGCCCGGGTGATTGAAGGCATCCGCTATGGTGTGAAACAGGTCTTAGCCCAGATTGAGGAACGCGGGCGCAAGGTAACGGATATCCATGATCCGATTTTGCATAATATCGCGATGATTGCCGGTCGGGAATATGAGGATATTGCCAATCTGGTTGTTGAAGCGGTCCAATTGATCGGAGTGGAAAAGCTTTGCGAAAGCAATTTCAAGTTATCGGACATCATTACTGCGGAAGAGGGCGCCGGCAATGAAGTGTTCATGGGCGTTATTGTCGATAAGGAACGTATGAACCAAGAAATGCCTGCCGAAGTGTTTGAAGCAAAAGTTCTTTTGGTGGATGATGCTTTAGAACCGGAAGAGATAGAAGACGAAGCGTTAAGCACGGAAACGGGTTTTAAACGGTATATCGAGTTTCAGGATGAGTTTAAACGCAACGTGCAAAAAATTGTTGATTTGGGAATAAAAGTTGTGCTGGTTGATCGCGGCGTCCATGCGACAGCGGAAGAAATCCTGATGGATGCCGGAGTATTGGTTGTGCAGCGGGCCGCCAATAAAGATTTGCGGCGCGTCGCGGAACATGTCGGCGCCAGAATGATGAAACGGACCGGTTTGAAAAAAGACGGCGCGGATATTGAGAAATATCTTGGTTTTGCCAGCCGGGTTTATGAAGATGAAAAACTGCAACAAATTCGTATTCTTGGCGGCGGCGGGAAGCCAATGGCGACCATTTTAGTAGGTGCTGCGACGGAAGAAGTCGTTGGCGAAAGGGAACGGATCGCCAAAGATGCCGCTTCCAGCGTGCAGGCAGCTGTTCGCGGCGGATATGTAGCTGGCGGCGGCGCGACTGAGATTGCTATGTCGCGGACCGTGGAAAAAATGCGCGATAATGTAAAGGGCATGGCTTCCTATGGTGTGGATTGCGTCGCGAACGCTTTGAAAAAACCATTGACGCAGATTGTGCAAAATGCCGGTTATAATCCGCTTGAGAAAGTGGAAGAGGTGTTGAATGCTCAATTGTCGTCAGGCAGTGATACGCTGGGCATTGATTGCGATGCCGGCGTAGTTGTGGATATGCTGGCGCAAGGCGTTGTTGATCCGGTGCCGGTTAAATATCATGCTATCCGGGCTGCCGGCGAAGTTGCAGTCGCCATTCTGCGAATTGATACCATTATCAAGAAAAAAGAAGAAGGGGCGAACGCAGCAAAAACTGCAGCCGGGACTGATGCCGGAATGCCTGATTTTTAATGCGGATGTGAGGTGAAAATAGTGGGAGATACCAAGCAAACAGAACAGGAAAACAGGAAACAAGAAACACTGGAACCAGAAAAACCGTCGGCCGGTGCGGAAGGCCGCATTGAAAGCGGCGATCCAACAGTAGACAAATTGATGGCCGAAGTCGAAGAAAAACAAGCTTTGTTAGAAGAAATGACCAATCGTTGCCAACGATTGCAGGCTGATTTTGATAATTTTCGCCGACGGACCCGTCAAGAGAAAGAAGAATTGTCGGCGGTTGTCGCTCAGGATTTGATATTGCAGATCCTTCCGGTTATTGATAATCTGGAACGGGCATTAGATGGCAAAAGCCAACAAGATGCGCAAGCGATTGTTGCCGGCATTGAAATGATTTATCGCCAGATGGTTGGCTTATTGGCCAAAAATGGCTTGGAGACGATTGACGCGGTTGGAACTCAATTTAATCCTGAACAACACCAGGCGGTAATGCGGGAAGAAGATCCCAATCAGCCAGAAGGAATGATCATAGAAGAACTGCAAAAAGGGTACCGGGTCCGGGAAAAAGTAATCCGGCCCAGTATGGTCAAAGTAGTAGGATAATTGATAACCCATAAAGTGCTTTTAACGGTAAATTCAGTAACCATATAAAAGGGGGAAAAGAATATGTCAAAAGTAATTGGTATAGACCTTGGAACTACAAACTCGGTTGTTGCTGTTATGGAAGGCGGCGAGCCGGTTGTTATCCCGAACGCGGAAGGAAGTCGTCTGACTCCGTCTGTTGTCGGCTTTTCAAAAACAGGCGAACGTCTTGTCGGCCAGTTGGCGAAACGCCAGGCTGTATCGAACCCGGACCGTACGATCAGCTCGATCAAACGGCATATGGGTACGGATTATAAGGTGGCGATTGATGAGAAAGCCTATAATCCACAGGAAATCTCTGCCATGATTTTGCAAAAATTAAAGCAAGATGCAGAAGCTTATCTGGGTGAGAAGGTTACGCAGGCGGTTATTACCGTTCCGGCCTATTTCACAGACAGCCAGCGGCAAGCTACAAAGGATGCCGGAACAATTGCCGGCCTGGAAGTGTTGCGGATCATCAACGAGCCGACTGCTGCATCTTTGGCGTACGGTATGGACAAAGGCGAAGATCATACGATCCTTGTATTTGACTTGGGCGGCGGTACGTTTGACGTATCCATCCTCGAACTCGGCGACGGCGTATTCGAGGTAAAAGCAACCAACGGAAACAACCGTTTAGGCGGCGATGATTTTGATGAGCGGGTCAAAAAATGGCTGATTGATGAATTCAAAAAGCAGCAGGGAATTGATCTTTCCAATGACCGCATGGCTCAGCAACGGTTGTTGGAAGCTGCTGAAAAAGCAAAAATCGAGTTATCCGGTGTATTGAGCACCAATATTAATTTACCGTTTATTACTGCGGATCAAACTGGTCCTAAACACATGGATCTGAACCTGACCCGGGCAAAATTCGACGAGCTTACATCGGATTTGGTAGAGGCAACCATGGGGCCAACCCGTCAAGCGATGAGCGATGCCGGATTATCACCGAAAAATATTGACAAAGTAATTCTGGTCGGTGGCTCCACCCGTATTCCGGCCGTGCAGGAAGCAATTAAAAACTTTTTTGGCAAAGAGCCGCATCGCGGCGTAAATCCGGATGAGTGCGTCGCTGTTGGCGCTGCGATCCAAGCCGGCGTATTGGTCGGTGAAGTAAAAGATGTTCTCTTGCTGGATGTTACTCCGTTGTCGCTCGGTATTGAAACCATGGGTGGTGTGTTCACCAAGATTATTGAACGCAATACAACGATTCCTACTTCCAAGAGCCAAACATTCTCTACTGCAGCCGATAACCAGCCTTCCGTAGACATCCATGTGCTTCAAGGGGAACGGGAAATGGCTTCCTACAATAAAACCCTTGGCCGGTTTGAATTGTCGGGAATTCCTCCGGCTCCGCGGGGAGTGCCGCGCATTGAAGTTACGTTTGATATTGATGCGAACGGGATTGTCCATGTTTCTGCAAAGGATCTTGGGACCGGTAAAGAACAGAAAATCACAATTACTTCCTCCGGCGGCTTGAATAAAGACGATATTGACCGGATGGTAAAAGATGCGGAGGCGCATGCGGCTGAAGATAAGAAACGGCGTGAAGAAGTAGAAGTTCGCAATAACGCAGATTCGCTTGCTTATAATGCGGAAAAAACCATTAAAGATGCCGGCGACAAAGCAGACAAAGAATTGGTTGCCAAAGTCCAGGCGGCAGTTGATAAATTGAAAGAAACCCTGAAAGGAACCGATATCGAAAAGATTAAGGCTGACACGGAAGAATTGACGAAACCGTTGTATGAATTGTCGTCAGCGATGTACAGCCAGGCCGATGCTGCTGCTGCCGGACAACCAGGCGGACAAGCTGCCGGCGCCGGAGCTCCGCCAAAAGATGAAAAAGTGGTCGATGCCGAATACAAAGTTGTAGACGACGAGAAGAAATAAAAAGGCTTAATTCCGCGAACCATTATATTGAACGAAGTTTAAAAGCATAGGCATAACTTGGAAGGGGTACAACCCCTTCCAAGTTATGCCTATGCATGGTGGTAAGAATGGAGGCCTAAAACAGAGGGTTGAAAAAATGATTTTGGATGGTGGCGGCCCGAAAGTACCATCCCGACGTAAACCGCGATAACCAAAAAGAAGCGGAAGAAAAATTTAAAGAAGTAAATGAAGCATATGAGATCCTGTCTAACCCGGAAAGGCGTGCCCAATACGATCAATTTGGCCATGCTGCCTTTGAAAATGGACAGGGGGCCGGAGGGTTTGGCGGCGCCGACGGCTTTAACGATATCTTTGATATGTTTTTCGGACAGTCGGGTTTTGGCGGCTTTGGCCGTCGTCCGCCCGGACCGGAAAAGGGCGCCGATTTGCGTTATGACATGGAGATTACTTTTGAGCAAGCTGCGTTTGGCATGGAGACGGAAATAGAAGTTCCCCGTACGGAAAATTGTTCGGTCTGCGATGGTTCCGGAGCAAGTCCGGGGACCCATGCCCAAACCTGTCCGCAGTGTCAGGGAACCGGTCAAGTGCAAGTAGCCCAGAATACGCCTTTTGGCCGGATGGTCAATGTTGTAACTTGTGATCGCTGCCGGGGTGAAGGGAAAATTATTCAATCGCCGTGCAAAGAATGCCATGGCCGGGGAAAAACCCGAATTCGTCGCAAAATCAAGATTAAAATTCCGGCAGGGGTGGACAATGGAGCCCGGCTGCGGGTCAGCCATGAGGGTGAAGCCGGTACACGCGGCGGCCCGCCAGGAGACCTCTATGTTTATTTATTTGTAAAAGCACATAAATTGTTTATCCGCGAAGGGAATGATGTGATTTGCGATGTGCCGATCAGCATTGTTCAAGCGACGATTGGTGATGAAATTGAAGTGCCTACTCTTGACGGCAAAGTGAAGTTGCGGATACCGGAGGGTACACAAACAGGAACAATTTTCCGGATAAAGGAAAAAGGGATTCCGTATTTAAAAGGACATGGCCGCGGCGATCAGCACGTTCGTGTTAAAGTTGTTACGCCGAAAAAATTAACGGAACGTCAACGAGAGTTAATGGTAGAGTTTGGCCGCATTGGCGGCGTCGATGTGAATCCGGAACAAAAAGGATTTTTTAAAAAGGTAAAAGAATTTTTGGGATAAAGTGATTCTACAAATGAGGAGCGGTTGTGATGAAGTGGGCTGAAATTAGTGTCCAAACTACCCAAGAGGCCACAGAAGCGGTGGCCAACATCTTTCATGATCTGGGAACAAGCGGAGTGGTGATTGAAGATCCTGAACTGATTAATTCTTATCGGCACTCCGGCACCTGGGATTATTGCGGGATTCCCGAGGATGACACGGGTGTGGTAACGGTCACTGCGTATTTGCCCGTTGACAACCGTTTGCATGAAAGCTTACGGCTGTTTGAACAACGGCTGAATGAACTTTCTTTGCATAATATCGATAAAGGGATTGGAACAATCCGTTGGCGTGAAGTTCATGAAGAGGATTGGTCTTCGGCCTGGAAACAATTTTTTCATCCGGTGAAAATTGGTGACCGAGTGGTTATTAAACCGTCTTGGGAAGATTACCAACCGGCGGAAGGAGAAATTATCATTGAACTGGATCCGGGAATGGCGTTCGGCACCGGAACCCATCATACAACGCAGATGTGCATTCAGTGTTTGGAAGAAATATTGGTTCCCGGCTGCACGGTTTTTGATATTGGGACTGGGTCTGGCATACTGGCGATTGCAGCGGCAAAACTGGGAGCCAAGGATGTTCGGGCGGTTGACTTGGATCCCGTGGCGGTTAAAATCGCCGGCGAGAATGTTTGTTTGAACGGAGTGCAAGAGCAAGTTACGCTTTCGGAAGGTGATTTGCTAACCGGGATTGCTGGCAGCGACAAGGCGGATTTGATTATTGCCAATATCATTGCTGACGTCATTATCCGGATGGCGCCTGATCTGCCGCTCCGTCTTAAAGATGAAGGAGCAGTCATCGCCAGTGGTATTATTGCCACTCGTCTCAGTGATGTGATTGCCGCTTTAGGCCAAGTCGGCTTGGTTGTTGAAAAAATAGTGGAAGAAGGTACCTGGGCAGCTGTGATAGCTCGCCGGGGAGGAATGTAAGTTGGCGCGTTTTTTTATTGAAGGCAAAATAGCGCCCCAGATGGCGTTGACCGGCGAAAATGCGCATCATGCACGCAATGTGCTGCGGTTGCAGCCGGGCGAAGAAGTGATCGTTGTTGATTCAGAGGGGAACGCCGGTCGCGCCAAGGTAGGGAAAAGCAGTTTGACGGAAACTCCATTAACGTTAATTGAACAGATTGACGATCATAGCGAACCTCCGGTTACCGTATACCTTGCCCAAGGGTTGGCTAAAGGCGATAAGATGGATTATATTGTGCAAAAAGCAGTGGAATTGGGGGTCTGTAAAATTATTCCTCTGGCAGCGGAGCGCAGTATCGTCCGCTATGATGCGGCTAAACAGGCAAGCCGGCGGCAGCGCTGGCAAAAAATTGCCTTGGAAGCTGCCAAGCAGTGCGGCCGGTTGACGGTTCCGGAAGTAACGGGCTTCAACGATGTGAGAGGTCTGTTAGCGGAATACGGAAAGGACAGCTTGATTGTCATGTTGTATGAGGGCGAGAAAAAAAGCGGTTTAAAAGCATTATTGAAAAATTGTCGCGCACGCACTATTTTGCTCCTGATTGGGCCGGAAGGCGGATTTAGTGACGGAGAAGCGGCGCTGTGCCGCCAAAACGGAGTTCAGACAGTATCGATTGGCCCTCGGATATTGCGGACGGAAACAGCGGCGTTGGCTGCGCTGTCGGTCGTGATGTATGAATGCGGCGATTTGGGGGGATACTAGTGCAGCGCGTGGCTTTTGTCACCTTAGGGTGTAAAGTGAACCAATTTGAAACGGAAGTCGTGGAAGGGTTATTTCAGGAGCGAGGGTATACCGTTGTTGATTTTTCTGCCACTGCCGAAGTATACGTGATTAATACGTGTTCGGTGACTCATTTGGGAGAAAGAAAATCACGACAACTGATACGCCGGGCGGTTCGCACAAATCCGGACGCTATTGTGGTAGTGACGGGTTGTTACGCACAAGTTTCCGCGCAGGAAATTGCTGCGATTGAAGGCGTGGATATTGTTATTGGAACGCAGGATCGAAACCGGATAGTGGATGTTGTCCGATTTGCGGCAGCAACGGAATTTAGTTACCGATATTATGAAGGCGGATCATTTTGAAGATATTCCTCTTCTGACAACTCCTGATCGGACCAGAGCCTTTTTGAAAATTCAAGAGGGCTGTGATAATTTTTGTTCCTATTGTATTATTCCTTATGCGCGCGGTCCGCTGCGGTCAAGACCGTTGGCCAGCGTCAGGAAAGAAGCGGAAAAATTAATCCGGGCCGGATTTAAAGAGCTTGTATTAACCGGCATTCACTTAGGTTCTTACGGACGTGATTTGGATGGTCATACTACCTTGGCGGATGCGGTGAGAGCTATATTGTCATTCCCCGATTCGTTCCGGCTTCGCTTAGGTTCTGTTGAATCACTCGAAATATCAGATGACCTGATTCATCTTTTTCAGACGGATCCGCGCCTGTGCAAACATTTGCATTTACCTTTACAGGCCGGTGAAGACATGATTTTAGCGGCCATGAACCGTCACTATACGACTGAGGAGTATCGTGCCCTCATTCGCCGAATCGAACATGAAATTCCTGACATCGCTGTTTCAACGGATATCATTGTTGGTTTTCCGGGCGAAACGGATGAAATGCATGAAAATGCATTACGGTTTGTAGATAGCATGAACTTTTCTCGCATGCACATTTTTCCTTATTCGCGGCGACAAGGAACACCTGCTGCGTCGTTTCCCCATCAGGTACCGGAACCGGTAAAAAAACGGCGTCTGTTGGCGATGCAGCAATTGGCAGAACGCAAGTCGAGTGAATTTGCCGCGCGTTTTATCGGCAAGCGGGTGGAAGTATTGGTTGAGACGTCGACGGAGGATGGTGCCGAAGGGTTGACGGAGCAGTATCTGCGGGTTTATATTCCAGGTTGCCAGCTAAAAACGGGACGTACGGTTACGGTTATTCCGGACGGTGTTGATCAAGATGGCTTACGAGGGATATGTATATAATTTATTGTAGTTTCTTTGTTTCCTAGCAGGATATTGGCAAAAAAAACAGAATGCATTCTTATTAAAGTAATGTTTCTTAGTGTTGTTTCAAGTCAATCTCTGGGCTGTTGAGGCGTTCAATCGAAGAACGTTTTGGCAGAATTAGAAAACCCGGCTTGCGCTGAGCTTTCATAGCGACGGCGGAAGCAGCAGGTTGCACTTATGTACACCAGTTATAATGTTATATTTTCTGGTGTACCCATGAAAGGGGCGTATTTGTGC
>JAGFXW010000172.1 GCA_017861495.1 Bacillota bacterium | reverse complement strand
ATTACAGATAATATTGTTTTAGATAGAGAAAACTCTAAGCATGATGAAGCTGCAACGCTGTTTTATTTCAATATGCATGGTTCTGATTGGGAACAAGTCGTAGATAATGATACGAGGGCTATTATCAGACACCAACAGGAAATCGGTGGATTTTTCCATAAAGACCTGCAATCTTTCAAACCAGATATTCTTTTTACAGGCAGTTTGCAAGACGAATTTGCATGTGCCTTAGCCCCAAATTATTTTGAAACAGTTTATGGAGAATTGATTTCCAAAATTGGACATGGTGAAATCTGTTTATTTGATACTGGCGGACACCCTGCCCTGCTGACAAACCAAGATCGTTTTTATCTATTGAGTATGAAGTTTTTTGCATAGTAAATTCTAATTATAATAACGTATATTTTGCTGCATGCTTGTTCATCAGTTATGATTGCAACTAACACAACAATGACGTATATTTTTGCCTGATGACGGATAAGAATAAGAAGAACGGAAATAGGATCCGGAGAGGAAGACTTTCATAGTGGCTGTCTTAATTACTATGTTTATTATGGGATTGTTGCTGGGGTTCGTTGGTGCTGGTGGTGCGGGTGTTGTTATCGCGGTTCTGACAACTGTATTTGGGATTCCAATCCATACTGCGCTCGGAACATCGCTTGGAGCCATGGCTTTTACGACACTTTCTGGGGCATATAGTCATTTTCGTGAAGGCAATGTGAATGTGAAAATCGGGACGGCCGTTGGTATAATTGGAGCCGCTGGTGCTTTCATCGGCGCTAAAATTTCATCTTTACTGCCAGCGGATAATTTGAAGTGGCTGACAGCCGGAATGTTGTTTGTTTCAGCTATCTTGATTTATATCAAGGTTTTTCACCCTGCTAAAGGAATTTTTGGTTGTAGGGAAAATGGATCTGCTCCCGGTAGGATGAAATTTTGGCTCAATGCATGTGGATTGGGTCTTGTGGCTGGACTATTGTCAGGAACTTTTGGAATTGGTGCTACGCCGTTCATTCAGATTGGCTTGTTGCTTTTTTTTAATATAACGTTGTATGAGACAGTGGGAACAACGATGTTGGTTATTTTACCAATTGCTGTGCTTGGCGGATTTGGCTATATGACATCGGGATATTTAGATTTCAGCCTGTTTATCAAAGTTGTGTTGGGATTGGTGTTGGGCGCTTATATTGGTGCCAAATTTACCAGGCATATGTATCCAATTGTTTTGAAAACAATGATGGTTGCGATCCCTATTATAGGAGCTGTTTTATTGATTGCAGGGTCATGAGAATAAAAAATATGAAGTTTTGATAGAACGGAAAAAGTTTTAATTAAGATGAGTAAAGGATCAATAGGATCAATAGGATAAATGAAGAGTGCAATGGACCAAGCAAGTGTTGAGTAGAAAGCTACAATTTACCCAGCGGGCAAGATTTTCTGGCCAATGCCTCATTTTTCATGGACACCGGCATATGCCAATAAAGAAATGAGAGAGTGGTTATTTAATCAGTCAAAGTAAGGAATTTTACAAACCGTAAATGGCAAATTCGAATGATCTATAGCGCATTAACTAAAACATTAGAACGGCAAGGCTTCGGAAATTCTGAACCTTGCCGCTTTTGTATTATACGGCTGAGTTCTAGGACACCTTGCAAGTTGATCGCTTTCTATCGAAACACATGTTGAGTGTGTGGCCTTGACAGAGCGAAAAAACCTTGAAATAGAAGGTTTTGTAGGTTTTGAATAAAACTGATACGTGAGTTTTATGTTCGCCTAGACGTGGAGTTTAGGCGAATTTTTTGTTCGGGGGTCGACACCATTTATACGAAATGAGTAGGGATTTCGTGCATTTATATAATATGGTTGCGGGAGAACATCTCTGTGCAATTTGTAGTTTGAAATTTATTAAGAAAAAAATATTGTACTGCCTAAATAATAAGTATAAACTATTAATAGTGAGAAAATTCTTAAAACTCAAGGGGCCAGATATATTTCACTTTCTTTGTTGCCCAATCAAACTGTCGCCTTAGACAGAAAAAATTTAGGAGGAGATAAATAATGACAAGTCAAAATGATCAACAACGTCCGAACGACATAATCAGTCCCATTTCCGACAATACTTTGCCCAACAAGGTGAGCTTGGAAGATGCACGCAAGGCCGGCAGGGCAGGCTACGACAAACCGACAGCGGATAACAGCATCGTGCTGTTGATCGACCACCAAATCGGACTAATGGCCGGCATGCGGGACTTCAGCTCCCTCGCTGAGTACAAGAGCAACGTAGTAGGTCTTGCCAGAACTGCGAAGGCAATGAAGCTTCCCGTTCTGATTACTTCATCCAACGCACAATGGCAGAACGGCGACACATTGCCGGAAATCAAGGAAATCTTCTCGGATCAGCCGATTTACCGCCGGACCGGTATCATCAATGCCTATGAGGATCCGACCTTTCGCAAGGCATTTGAAGATTTGGTAGCCAGTACCGGCCGTCGGCACATCATCATAGCCGGCGTAACTATCGCTACATGTTGTGCATTGCCGACGCTATCTCTCCTCAACGACGGTTACAAAGTGTTTCCAGTCGTTGACGCCTGTGGCGCCTGGAACCACTATGAGGCTGAGGCGGCTATGTCTCGAATGGGCAATGCGGGGGCAGAACTGATGACCACTTTCGCCCTTGCCTGCGAATTACAGGCAGACTGGAAGCGCCCAACCGCCAATGACATGCTTGCGCCGTTCGTTCATAACCTATCGGAATACGGCTTTGTTTTGCAAAACTTCTGGAACAATGCGAACCAGCACGTAGTACCTGATCCTTTCAATATGGTGAAGTGATCGGGTGCATCGTTTCCAATATAAACGATACATTTGAAGAATTGACTGCGCACTCTATATAGTGTGTTTATCTTGCTCCGTGGCTGTTGCGTTTGAGTGCCGGAAGTATCCCTTCGTTCCTGAGAGCACTTTTGGGAGCTGCAGGCATAGTCGGTTTACTGACATGGTCAGTTATGCCAATGCTGATAAAAATATTTCGCCACTGGTTACACCCGAAATTATAAGGGGGCGACAATATGATCACACCTGAGATGATTTTATACAACGGCAAAGTGACAACCCTTGCTTCATCCCACCCCCAGTGTTCGGCGATTGGCATAGCGAAGGGCTGCGTTACGGCCATAGGCGAAGACGAGCTTCTGGGTAGTGCTACGACACATACAAAGTGTATCGACCTTAAAGGGCGGCGAGTGATTCCTGGCTTGAACGATTCACATATTCACGTCATCCGGGGTGGTCTTCACTACAACATGGAACTGCGTTGGGAAGGAGTGCCGTCGCTGGCGATTGCCCTAAGAATGCTCCAAGATCAAGCTCGTCGCACGCCAGCCCCGCAGTGGGTGCGGGTAGTGGGCGGCTGGTCCGAATTCCAGTTTGCCGAACGGCGCATGCCGACTCTTGATGAGATCAACTCCGTTTCTCCAGATACCCCGGTCTTCGTACTGCATCTTTACGATCGTGCCCTCATTAATAGGGCGGCGTTGCGGGCGTTAGGCTACAATCGTGAAACTTCCGACCCGCCCGGCGGATTGATCGAGCGAGACAAAAACGGCAATCCAACCGGCATGCTGATTGCCCAACCCAACGCTACGCTCCTTTATGCCAGTTTGGCCAAGGGACCGCTGCTCAGTTTCGCCGATCAGGTTAATTCTACCCGCCATTTCATGCGCGAACTGAACCGATTGGGTATCACCAGCTGCATCGACGCCGGTGGCGGATACCAAAGATATCCAGACGACTACCAGGTGATCGAGCATCTGGCAAAACAGGATCAATTGACACTACGTCTAGCCTATAACCTGTTCACACAAAACCCTAAGAACGAATACGAAGACTTTGCCGCCTGGTCAAAAATTGTTTCTCCCGGGCAGGGGAACGACGTTTACAAATTGAACGGTGCCGGTGAAATGCTGGTCTTCTCCGCGGCTGATTTTGAAGATTTTTTGCAGCCACGCCCCGAACTGCTGCCGGTGATGGAGCCCGAGCTGAAGAAGGTGGTTGGTCTGCTTGTGGAGAAACGCTGGCCGTTTCGTATCCACGCGACCTACGATGAGTCTATCGTTCGTTTTCTGGACATCTTCGAGCAGATTAACCGGGATATTCCATTCAACGGTTTGCGCTGGTTTTTTGACCATGCTGAGACCATTTCGGAGCGCAGTATGGAGCGGGTAAAAACATTGGGGGGCGGCATCGCCATTCAGGACCGTATGGCTTTCCAAGGAGAATATTTTGTAGATCGCTACGGAGCTGAGGCAGCACAACAAACGCCGCCCATTAAGCGGATGCTCCAGTTGGGGATACCCGTTGGCGCGGGGACTGATGCTACCCGGGTTGCAAGCTACAACCCATGGGTTTCTCTTTATTGGTTAGTGAGCGGCAAAACTGTCGGCGGCCTGTCCTTGTATGACGAGAAGAATCGACTTGACCGGACATTGGCTCTGCAGCTCTATACCATGGGGAGTTCCTGGTTTTCCGGTGACGAAGGGAAGAAAGGGAGGCTCGAAGTAGGGCAATTAGCGGATCTTGCGGTGTTGTCAGCCGACTATTTCGATGTGTCGGAAGAGGAAATAAAGGGAATTGAATCAGTGTTGACCCTTATGGGCGGGCGAATCGTTCATGGTAGTGGTGAGTTTAAAGGCCAAGCACCACCGTTGCCGCCGATATCTCCTGACTGGGCGCCAACAGGAGTTTATGGAGGCACATACCGCCATAGCCATGTAAACAGTGCCGGCCAGATACCTATTGCATGTAGTTGCAGTAATCCTCTTCATCAGCACACCCACAGTGTACTAGGAGAAAATGGTATATGGGGCATCGGCTGCACTTGCTTTGCGTTTTGATGAAAGAAACCGTCTGAAAAGGCGGTTCTTTCTTTCCTTGACGGAGTTTTAAAAAAGCTTTAAAAGCTACACATAATCAACAACCAAGAGTAATAACAACTGACAAGTACGCTGCAACGGATGTTGCGATTAATGAAATGATTTATAAAGAAATCCTCTCAGTCAAAACAATATTGCGGCAAGTAAAGTACTTAAACAATATTATTGTGCAGGCCCATCGATTTATTAAACGAAACATCAAGCCGATGCTTGGATTTGATAGTTTTGAAACTGCTGAGAAAACAATTTCTGGAATTGAAGCAATGCATATGATTAGAAAAGGCAAGTGATGGACGGAATATTTTTTGAGAAACTATTCTGGTGTTATTTGTTTTTGCACAACAACTATGATAGTGAAGGAATTGACTGAAAAATATCGAAATTATAAGATAATTTATTATTGGAGTTTAAGAACATAGTATTGTAAACCCGCCAAATTATGGGGATGCGAAGCTATGGGTCAAAAGGCCCGGGATACTGGGCTCAGGACTGCCAGGCTGCATCGGATTATCCCGACTGCATTCTGGTAGTTTTTGTTTTTCAAGATAAAAGGT
>JAGFXW010000171.1 GCA_017861495.1 Bacillota bacterium | reverse complement strand
TTTTCCGGGTTCTTTTTGCTGGAAGGCTTCGATTACGGCGTCGGCATTCTTCTGCCGTTTTTAGGGAAAAATGATGTGGAACGGCGGATGATCATTAATACGATCGGCCCGGTTTGGGAAGGAAATGAGGTATGGATGATCACGGCCGGCGGGGCAATGTTTGCGGCCTTTCCTCATGTGTACGCCACCCTGTTCAGCGGCTTTTATTTAGCCTTGCTTCTTATGCTTCTGGCGTTGATTTTCCGAGGGGTATCCGTGGAGTTTCGCAGCAAGGAGGAGCTTTCTATTTGGCGCACAACCGGTGACCGGTTGATTTGCATTGGCAGCTTGCTTCCCGCCTTATTATGGGGCGTGGCGGTAACCAATCTGATCAAGGGTGTGCCGGTCAATGCTGCGATGCAGTATGTGGGTACTTTTTTCGACTTGCTCAGTCCGTATACGTTGCTGGGCGGTATTGTATTCGTGCTGGTGTTCGTTTTTCATGGGGCTTTGTATCTGGGGCTCAAGACGGAAAAAGAATTGGCCGGCCGTGCGCGCAAGGCAGCGCTGCGGGTAGGTGCCTTGGCGGCGGTAGCTTGTTTAGGACTGATCGGCCTGACGTACACCAATACGGATTTATTTCGCACTCCTGGCGCGGGGATTACATTATGGCTGGCGGCGGTGGCGTTTCTTCTTGCGCACCTGTTTGTTGTCCGATCTTATGTTGGTTGGGCGTTTGCGGCCAGCAGCGTGTCGATTATTTTTCTTACCGTGGCTTTGTTCTGGGGATTATTCCCCCGCTTGATCGTATCCAGTTTGAATCCGGCCTGGAGCCTGACTATCTACAATGCTTCCTCCAGTCAATATACGTTGAAGCTCATGACGATCGGCGCTGCGGTTTTTGTGCCGCTAATTTTAATTTACCAGGGTTGGTCGTATTGGGTATTCAGGAAACGGGTGGATAGTAAGCATCTTGAATACTAAGAAAGCTGTTGAAAAAGGCCAATCTGCGTTGTCACCACTACGTTTGCTTGCGCACGTACCCTTTAGTACGCGCGCATCGCAAGCCTCGTCGTTCCTAGCATCTTAACCTTTTTGAACAGCTTTTTGGATTTGTTGTTAATGAACGTATAACAATGTAAAAAATATTTCGTCTATCTAATAGAAGTCTGTTGTGTACACAACAGACTTCTCAAATACTCGGAGGCGCAAATGACTACTAGTAATCCTTTACACGCAGAACTCCGCAAGAAGATGCTTTTGGTCTGCAGCCTCGCCGGCATCGGCTTGGGCGGCGGCTTGGCGGCAGTCGTTCAAGCGAAAGTTCTTGCTGATATTGTAGACGGCGCTTTTTTGAACGGTGCCGGAATTAGGCAGTTGACCGTTCCGATCCTTTTTTTTCTGGCTGCCGCACTGGCAAAAGCTATTCTTCTTTGGCTGGGCGAGGTCAGCGGGGGCAGCTTGGCGGTGAAGGTAAAAGACCATTTGCGGCAACGACTGCTCAAGCAGTTGTTTGCCTTGGGTCCGGTCTATACGGAGAGGGAGCGGAGCGGGGAATTGATCCATACGCTGACCGAGGGTGTGGAAAGCCTGGATGCTTATTTTTCCCGTTATGTGCCGCAGTTGGCAGCCGCAGCCCTGGTACCGCCGTTGATCCTGGCCGTTGTTTTTTCGTTGGACCGGGTCGTGGTTCTGATTATGCTGTTTACGGCCCCGTTGATCCCGCTCTTTATGGTTCTAATTGGCCGCTGGGCGATGAACCTGCATCGCCGGCAATGGAGCGTATTGAGCATGTTGGGCGGGCATTTTTTTGATGTTTTGCAAGGATTAACTACGTTAAAAGTATTCAACCGCAGCAAAGAACAAGTGGCGGTGATTACCCGTCTCAGCGAGCAGTTCCGTGATTCCACGCTGCGGGTGTTGAAGGTTGCCTTTTTGTCGGCCTTTGTTTTGGAACTGGTATCGATGTTAAGTACGGCCGTTGTCGCCGTAGTCGTTGCGTTGAAGTTGTTTTATGGCGGGCTTACGTTTAACCAGGCATTTTTTATATTGCTGCTGGCGCCCGAATATTATTTGCCGCTAAGAATGCTGGGAACCCACTTTCATGCCGGATTATCCGGACGGACGGCGGCAGAACGGATCTTTGCCGTACTGGCCGTCGCGGACAATATGCCAGAAACCAAAAATGCGCAACCGTTTCTGCGTACCAACCGTATTTCGGTGGCATTTGAACAGGTTACTTTTTCGTATCGCAAAGAACTGCCTCCCGTGTTGCAAACCATTTCTTTTCAGATCGCAGCGGGAGAACGGATTGCTTTAGTCGGACCCAGTGGGGCGGGTAAAAGCAGCATTGTAGACTTGCTGCTGGGTTTTATTGCCGTGGATGGTGGTAAAATATCGATTAACGGACAGGATTTGCAAGCGACAAATAGAACCGATTGGTTAAGCCACGTTGCTTATGTGCCGCAGTTTCCCCATTTATTTCAGGGTACGGTCGGGGAAAATATCCGGTTTGGCCTGGCCGGCGGGACGGAAAAGGTGGAAGAGGCTGCCCGGCAGGCCGGAGCGCATGAATTTATCACCCGGCTGCCGAACGGGTACGATACGTTGATCGGCGAAGGGGGAGCCGGGCTGAGCGGCGGAGAAAAACAAAGGATTGCCATTGCCCGGGCGTTTTACCGCCAGGCGCCTTTTTTGATCCTGGATGAAGCAATGGCGGCGCTTGATCCATACAATGAAGAAATTATCAAAGGAGCGATCTTGCGGTTGATGGCCGGAAAAACCGTTTTGACGATCGCTCACCGATTGAGTACCGCCAGCCGGGCTGACCGGATTCTTGTACTGGATCAAGGAAAGATTGTGGAAACCGGCAGCCATGCCGACCTGTCTGAAAAACAGGGGTTATACTATCGCATGACCGCTGCGTACCGGGGGTCGGCATGAAAAATTATTGGCGCTTGCTGAATTTATTCGCGCCAGCATGGCTGCCTATGCTGGCCGCCTGGTTATTTGCACTGTTGGCTGTCATCGGCAATGTCGGCCTCCTGGCGGCAGCCGCTTATCTGATTTCGGCTGCCGCGCTATACCCGCCGCTGGGGTCTTTATCACCGGCGATCGCCGGTGTGCGCTTTTTTGGACTGTTGCGGGCGATAGCCCGCTATCTGGAGCGGTTTGCATCCCATGATGCGACGTTCCGGCTGTTGTCTCGCATCCGCGTTGCAGTCTACAGCGCGCTGGAACCGCTGGTGCCGGTTGCTGCCGGCGGATTTCGCGGGGGTGAACTGTTTAACCGCATCATGAATGATATTGAGACACTGCAGCATTTTTATCTCAAGGTTCTGCTTCCGCCTCTGGTTGCCGTATTCGTATTGACCGGCATGATGATCGTCATTGCCCATTTTGCCGTAGACTTGGCAGTCCTCCTGTTGGCCGGTTTTGTTTGCTCCGGCCTAATCCTTCCGTATTGTTTGCATCGTGTGGGACGGGCAACAGGATGCAAATGGTTACAGTCGCGTGAAAATTTGACAATACTGTCGGCGGATAGTTTATCCGGTTTGCGGGATTTACTGGCGTTCAATGAAGCAGGCCGCCAATTGCAGCGGGTCAATCTGGCAGTGGCGGAGCAATCGCAATTGCAAGCCCGGGCGGTTGCCCAGCAGGCTTGGGCGAAAGCAGCTGGAAGCTTGTTGAACCAGTGCACGGTTGCCGCGGCAATCGTGTTGACCGTTCCATTACTGGAAGCCGGGCGATTTGATGGGGTATATTTTGCGGCTGTCGTACTGGCCATCCAGAGCAGTTTTGAGGCCGTGCAGCCGCTCACGGTACTTGCCTTTTATTGGAACGAATCGCAGTCTGCCCTGCACCGTTTGTTCGCTGTTTTGGATGCCAAGCCCAACGGCATCGCGGTCGGAACCGATAGAGAATTACCGGCCGATTGTACCCTTGTGGTTGAAAACCTGACCTTCCGTTACGGCCCGGAAAGGGAACCGGCGCTTCAGCAGCTTTCATTCGACTTGCCGGTCGGTAAACGGGTTGCTTTGGTTGGACCGAGCGGGGCCGGAAAGAGTTCCCTGGTTTCCCTGTTGGCGCGGTTTTGGGAATATGAAACCGGTTCTCTCCGCCTGGGCGGCAGGGAAGTGCGTTGTTACCATCCGGATACGGTACGGGAAACGATTGGAATTGTTATGCAAGACGATTATCTTTTTCATGCGTCGTTGGCGGAAAACATCCGGTTATCCCGCCCATCTGCCGGCGATGAAGAAATCTGGGCGGCTATCGAACAGGCCGGACTCGGAGCGGTGGTCCGTAACTTGCCGTTGGGGTTGGAAACTGTCGTGGGGGAAAAGGGGTATGGGTTATCCGGCGGTGAACGGCGTAAAGTCCTGATTGCCCGGGCGATGCTAAAGAACGCGCCGATCCTTGTTTTGGATGAGCCGACGGCTGGCCTTGATCCCCTGGCGGAACGGGAATTGATGAAGTGGATTGAAACGATGACAAGGAACAAAACATTGCTGTTGATAACGCATCGTTTGACGGCTCTGGAGCGGATGGATGAGATTTTGGTAATGGAGAAAGGGCGCATCGTTGAACGGGGAACCTATGAAAAGTTGCTAAGGCAAAACGGTCTTTTTTATCAGATGTGGCAGTTGCAGCATGACGTTTTTAGCGATGGAACCGGCAGCGCCGATAGCCCATCATAAATATGGCTAAGTTGGGCAGGATTTGCAGCGTCCTTTGTTGAATCAATTTTTAGATAAATGCAGACTTATTTTAGACAGAGTACATGGGTACAGGGTACTCTATCTAAAGTTTAGTCGAATTTATTTCGAGCTACAGCCTGTTGATCCCCGACCTAAGAGGTTGCGTATTACAGGCTGTGCGAAGGGGCAATTAGTTTCTTTGTTGTCAGAACTGTAAAGCATTCTCCTGGTATAATGCGTATGATGTGGATCGCTGTTTTTTTCGAGCATGATGTGGGTAGTACCCTGTTAAGGAGGCAATGCCGATGAAAAATATGCACTCTTCGTTGCTGGAACTGCACAAATTTGTTGCGCCTGAATTTGTCTTTGGCGCTGGAGCGCGTAAACTGGCCGGCAGGTATGCGGCGAATTTTGGCGCCCGTACAGCATTGCTGGTTACCGATGCGGTTTTACGGCACAAAACGCCGTGGGTGGAAGATGTTCGGCAATCGCTTGCCGAAGCCGGTGTTCCCTCGATCTTGTTTGACCATGTCAGTCCGAATCCCCGTTCGGCGGAAGTCATGGAAGGGGCTGCAATATTTGCCCGGGAACGCTGCAATGCCATTGTCGCTTTAGGGGGCGGCAGCGTGATGGATTGCGCCAAAGGGATCGGCATTGTGTCTGCTAATGGCGGTCATATTTTGGATTTTGAAGGGGTTGACCGGATTTCCCGGGCGATGCCTCCTTTGCTGTGTATTTCGACTACCAGCGGCGCTGCTTCGGAAGTATCCCAGTTTGCTATTATTTTGCATGAAATCCGCAAGACTAAAATTTC
>JAGFXW010000036.1 GCA_017861495.1 Bacillota bacterium | reverse complement strand
CACTGATTGGAACCCAGGCATAAACCGGATACAATAGCGTAGTCCCGGTGTCTTGATTAAAAATAGATATAGGAATCGGCTTTTGAACCACACGTTGTTGTCGATTGACGTGTACCTTCTCTACTTCTGAGAAACGGCTGATTGGGTTGCCGTCAACATCCAGTCCGCGAACACGCCAATAAAATGTTTCGTCTTTAAAATCGGCAGATACATCTGCATTAAACCCATTTACATAGACTTTTTTGGTCGAAAAGAAACAGGTTGAATCAGATACCGGCTTATTCGAATTTTCCGCTGGCTTTGTTAATAACTCGATTTCGTAGGCCACAGCCCCGTCAATTTTGGACCACATTAGCACAGGCATTACGGAAGCCGGACTTTGCTCAGAAAAATGGACGGTTGGGACGGGGGCATTCATTCTGGATTGTGTTTTGCACGCTGCCCACGCAGTCAATTTATCGGGAACGTTGAAGATAAAGAGCCCTGCCAAGATCAGAGTGGTCAACCCCAGCGAAAAGAGGATAAATAAAGTACTCCTGATAAATTTCCGTTTCATTGATCCTCTCCTTTATGTTCTACAACATTTGTTTTTTGATAACAGCCTATTGTCGAGTTCGCAGCACATTGACTCGACGGTAGGCTGTTATTCACAATTTCTTGTGCGGCGTGGGTGTATTGTTCTTCTGTCAGGATCACCCCACCGGCAAAGAGGCTGGTATAGATACTGTAAAAGAAAAACATTGCTCCCATTACAAATATTGTTGTGATCGTTTGTTTTGTTTTTCTTTTCATCGTAAATCTCCAATATTTTGCTCGACATCCAGAAAAATCATATATTTATCTATAGGACAATTAATTCATAATCACGGCTGCCCATGCCGATTTCTTCGCCATAGCGTAGTTGGATTGTGCTGTCGATATAGGGCCTCAGGCCGCGAAACTTATCCGCGCCAGACTCACAATTACAGGAAAGAAAAGTACCGGAGAAGCCTAACTGTTTATTTACTAGATCATAACTTGCCTGATCAATCGCTACAGGGTCTACCGAAGCCAAAAAGCCAATATCGGGAACGATTGGCGCGTCACTCCAGGATGCACAATCGCAGTCCGGCGTAATATTTAATAAAAAGTTGATATAGCCGATGCGATTTTCGTGTGCTTTGGCAAAGCCATACCCGTATTCGGTCATCCGTTCCAGAAGAGCGGCGATATCTGTCTCCCAATTCATATCGGTGGCTTTTACTTGGCAAACCGTTAAACATTCTCCGCAGCCAATGCATTTATGCATATTGATGCTGGCTTTTTTTGCATGCATGGTAATTGCTTTTTCCGGGCATACTGCGATACATCGTGCACATCCGACGCATTTATTCGGATTTATCTGGATCGTTGGCGCATGCTGTTCTTTTTTGCCCACCGCCGGGGCTCCGCCCATGGCCAGATTTTTTATGGCTCCGCCGAATCCCGCCATTTCATGTCCTTTAAAGTGGGATAAGACAATGACGCTGTCTGCGCTTACTAAATCTTTGGCTAACTTTACCTTGGAAAAGTGTTTTTTATCAATTTGTACTTCCGTTACATTTTCGCTGCGTAACCCGTCGGCGATGATAATTGGCGCTCCTGTAACTGTATAATCAAAGCCGTGTTCTAACGCGGTCAGCAGATGGTCTACTGAATTATGGCGACTGCCGGAATAGAGTGTATTCGTATCGGTTAGAAATGGTTTCGCATGTTTCTCTTTGATCTTATCTGCCACTTGACGGACAAAAACAGTTGACGGACAAAAACAGGATTAATATACCCGTCGCTTCCGCGCTCGCCAAAGTGCAGTTTTATGGCTGTCAGGTCATCGGCTTGGATCAGGTCATTAAACCCGGCACGGTCAAATAGGTTTCTTATCTTGTTGATCTTATTGTTTTTGTCTGTTCTCGTCCGCAAATTGACAAAATATACTTTACTGGACATATTCTTTTCCCTCCATAAAAATAACTTGATTGGTTGTTCATGTACTATGCTAGCATTTTGAGTTAACTCTAAGTCAATAGGGCTTACAAAATATTTTTAAATCTTATTGACTATTTTTTATTCATTTTATAAAAAAACGCTTGACTGGGAGTTAACTCTAAGTGCTAGACTGGATCTTAAATAATTGGATCGCAAAAGGACCGTAAAATCCTTGGAACTCAGCTACAATCTCTGGGTTTTCAGTGATAAATATAACAAAAGGGAGCCGTGAACAATGGAAACATCGGATAAGGATCAAGAGAAAAAAACAAAGAAATTTAATCGTCGTGATTTCTTGAAGTTTGCTGGTGGGACAATGGCCTTTGCAGCAATTCCTACGTTTGGCAATTTAACTGCGCATGCTCAGGAAAATGTTCAATCACAAGTGACGTGGAGTGGATCACATGCAGTTATGCTGTATGATCCAAGCAAGCCTAATGTGTATTTTACACGGGACTTGAGCCCAGAGGGAGTACAAAAAATTTATGCAAAGGTTAATCAAGGAATTACTGGAAAAGTAGGGATTAAACTACATACCGGGGAGCCGCATGGTCCGAACCTTCTTCCTATCGAATACATTAAAAATCTGCAGAAGAAAATCCCCAACAGTTCCATCGTTGAGTGCAATGTGCTTTATAAAAGCCCGCGCAGAGAAACAAAAACACATCGCGAAACGATTAAAATCAACGGGTTCGATTTTTGTCCAGTCGATATTTTGGATGAAGACGGAGATGTCATGTTGCCCATGCCAGCAGTAAACGCGTTTCTCGATAAACAACTGGATAATTACTCGGGAAAAGTTCCGTTCGAGGCAGGAATTCACTTGCATGAAATCGCAGTGGGAAAACATCTTTTAAAATACGATTCTTTACTGGTATATACACATTTCAAAGGCCATACATCCGGAGGCTTCGGTGGTTCACTAAAAAATATCGGCATCGGGCTTGCCTCCGGCAAGGTTGGCAAAAGAATGATCCATGGAGAAGGCTGGTCGCGCGGCAAAGGCTTCTTAGAACGGATGGTAGAATCCGGTGATGCTACTGTCGAACATTTCAAGGATCACATTGCTTTTATTAATGTCTTAAAAAATATTTCTGTCGACTGTGACTGTGCCGGGGCTCGAGCCGCTAAACCGACTTGTCCGGATATCGGGATTATCGGATCGACGGATATCCTGGCTGCGGATCAGGCTTGTATAGACTTGATTTATCAAATGCCGGAGAATGATCGCCACGATATAGTCGAACGGATCGAATCTCGTTTTGGCCTGCATCAGCTTGAATATATGGAAGCATTGGGCATGGGCAGCCGGGAATATAATTTGATTGAAATTTGATATATTTTCATGAGCTAATATTTTGGGCAGTTTTTATAGAATGGATAGCATTCACTGAATGGAGAGAAGCATAAATGAAAGTTGTTGGAATTAATGGAAGTCCACGCAGAGAAGGAAATACCTCAATTATTATTAAAGCCGTATTTAAAGAATTGGAGAAACATGGAATTGAAACGGAATTTGTACAGCTCGGTGGTTTGCCTATACGAGGTTGCATGGCTTGCATGAAGTGTTATGAAAATAAAAATGGCAAATGTGTAATTCAAAACGATGGGATAAATGACATTATAAAGAAAATGGTTGACGCCGATGGAATTATTCTGGGTTCTCCGGTTTATTGTTCGGATGTGACGCCGGAAATAAAAGCGCTCCTTGACCGAGGTGCATTGATTTCGCATGCTAATGGAGGAGCCTTATTGAAACACAAAGTAACCGGTGCTGTGACAGCCGTTCGTCGCAGTGGAGGATTACACGCATTTGATACCATGAATCATTTTCTCCATATAACAGAGGGCATTTTGGTAGGAGCGAGCTATTGGAATATGGTTCATGGCTTGGAACCTGGCGATGTAATACGTGATGAGGAAGGCATGAAAAACATGCAAGTGTTAGGCGAAAATATGGCATGGCTGCTAAAGAAAATCAATTGCTAGATCGTTTAAAATAGTATCTTTTTTTCATACTCCTGACGCCGATGATTGGGGAGCCGACCGAACTTGAAAATTACCACCAAGTTTTTTCTTGCTGCGGGAATCCATTCCATAAGGCTGTTTTAAGCTTCTCTAAATGGCCACTGGCGGTATTTATGTATTATTTGAATCTAACGGCAAATCATGGCAAAGCCGTGATTGTATAGAATGAAAAAAATGCGAAAAGGCATGCCCGCAGCATCTGAAGATAACAGAACACTTAAAAGAAGTTTCAAAGGTGTTTGATGTTGCACCGGCATTGCCAACAAGATAAAGGAATAAAAAAGTTGAGAAGCAGAGTTGACATAGACTGAACTCTAAGTGATGTGCTGAAATTGCAAGAAATAATCGTGTTTTGCACGCCATTATATAAACGAAAAGGAGCAATAACAATGGATAAATCAAATAACTTAAGTGAAAGCGTCATTTTTCCCAAAGGAGAAAAAATTCCGGAACAGTATAGCAAGTATTTTATTGGCACGGCGTATCTCAGTATGCTCGTACCAGGGGGAACGGAATTCAATTGTCCAATTGGCAATGTGACATTTGAACCAGGCGCAAGGAATAACTGGCATAAACATCCAGGCGGCCAAATACTGTTAGTAACAGGGGGACGAGGGTATTATCAAGAGGATGGAAAACCAGCCCAAAAACTTCAGCCTGGTGATGTAGTGAAAATTACTCCCAATGTAAAACATTGGCATGGAGCAGCGGCTGACAGTTGGTTTGTCCATCTTTCTATTGAAACCAATGTTCATGCCGGGGCGCCGGAATGGTTGGAACCCGTGACAGATGAAGAATATAATAACTTAAAATAAAATAATTTACTTGGGGTTAACTACAATTAAAAATCATTTCCCAGTGTCTCCCCTACATCGGCTATCCCCGTAGTCTCAATGCGCTCCGGTGCGTCAATGATGCCTGTAAATAAAGGAAGCTTAGGATGAAAAAGAAAATCATAATTTCTTTCTTCTTATTCGCACTTGTAAAAATTATAGATTGTCATTACAAGGAATTAAATATTAATTTTAGGGGGGACATATAATGAGTACTAAGAAAAAAGATGTTGTAGTATTGGTTGGTGCAGGTTCTATTGGGCAGGCTATTGCTCGCCGGGTAGGTGCTGGCAGACATGTGGTGTTGGCGGATTTGCATCCGGAGAACGCCAATGCGGCAGCGAAAATCCTGCTAGACGCAGGCTTTGAAGTTAGTACAATCGCTGTGGATATTTCCTCGCGTGAATCGATCCGTAAGCTCATCGAACATGCACAGGAGTTTGGGCCTATCACGAATCTTATTAATGCCGCAGGTGTATCGCCATCCCAGGCACCGGTATCAGTTATCTTGAAAGTTGATCTCTATGGTACGGCAGTCCTATTAGAAGAGTTTAGTAAGGTTATTGCCGATGGCGGCTCAGGAATTATCATTTCCTCTCAGTCAGGTCATCGTCTTGGTGCGCTTTCGGAGGCAGAGAATATGCAACTGGCAACTACGTCCACAGAAGAGCTTCTGGAGCTTCCGCTTATCAAAAATATCACGGATACGCTCAAAGCATACCAGTATTCCAAGCGTTGCAATGTATTGCGTGTTATATATGAGGCAACACGGTGGGGTAAGCGGGGCGCGACGATTAATTCCATCAGTCCGGGGGTTATCATTACACCTCTGGCAAATGATGAACTAAATGGTCCACGCGGTGAAGGCTATCGTAAAATGCTCTCCCTTTGCCCGGCAGGACGTGCCGGCACTCCGGATGAAGTAGGGGAATTGGCTGAGTTTTTAATGAGCAAACGCGGTCGTTTCATTACCGGATCGGATTACCTCATTGATGGAGGTACGACGGCTTCCTATTGGTATGGCGATCTTCAATACCTGAAGGAAACCCATTGATTGTAGTTTGGATTTGGAGGATGAGAATATGAAAAAGTTATTTATTGCCGTGCTGTCTTTGGTTGTGGTGATGCTATTGGCAGCCTGTGGCAGTACGGGGGGAAATAGCAGTAGCTCTTCGGACCAGAAAGCTGCTATGGCAAAGCAGGATTCATCATCGGGCGGCACGCAGACGGCTGCTTCAGAAAAATTGCAAGGCAAGAAAATCCTTGTAGCTTACTTTTCCCGTACGGGCGATAATTATGCGGTCGGCACTATTTCTAAGGGCAATACCCATATTGTCGCCGATATGATTGCCGAAGCGACGGGAGCAGATACCTTTGAGATTAAGACCGTAAAACCTTATCCGGAAAACTACAGGGAATGCACAGAGGTAGCGAAAAAAGAACTCACGGATAATATACGTCCCGAGCTTGCAACCAAGGTGGAGAATATGAAGGACTATGACATTATTTTCATTGGCTACCCCATCTGGTGGAGTGATATGCCGACGGCAATCTATTCCTTTATGGAAAGTTATGATTTCAAGGGCAAGACCATCATTCCATTCTGTACCTCGGCCGGTGATGTGTTGACAGGCAAGGAAAGCAGCATCCCGAACCATGCGAAGGGTGCCAAGGTGCTGCAAGGTCTTGGCATTGAAGGCAAAAGGGCGCAGGAGAATCCGGACAGTGTACGTCCGCAGGTCCAACAGTGGTTGGCAAATATGGGATTTGCTAAATAACAAGGATCAGGATGAACTTTATTGTAATGCTATTTCGTTATTTGACTTATGTTTTATGATAAAATTAAGATATATTGAATAAATACGTGTTCAACGGGCACTTCCTAGATCCGGTCATGTGAAGATTGCATGACTTTTTACACTAATGAAGCAGTCGAAAAAGGTACAAAAAGGAGAAATCACGACATGCTTGTTAGGACAAAAGATAACGATAAAATATCTTTGTTGGAAACTGTAGATGTGTTTGATTTTTTGCATACAAGACCTGCAGGCTTGACAAGCGGGGAAGCAAATAAACGGCTGTTGCAATACGGGAAAAATAAATTGCCGAAAGCGGTAGTGCCTTCTGTTTTTTGGCTGCTGTTGCGGCAGATAACTCATTTCATGGCGCTATTATTGTGGGCTGCCGGAGCCCTGGCTTTTTTGGCCGGCATGCCGCAATTAGGTTGGGCAACCTGGGCAGTTGTTGTTATCAATGGTTTATTCAGTTTTTGGCAGGAATATCGTGCGGATCAAGCTTTGCTTAAAATTATGGATTTACTGCCGCGGCAAATCAAAGTCTATCGTGATGGCCGAACAGTGACTATTGGGGCTGAAGACGTAGTAGTTGGGGATGTTTTGCTGCTGGAAGCCGGTGATCATGTCCCGGCAGATGCCCGGGTCGTCGAAGCAGAAGCAGCGTATTCCGATTTGTCGATGCTAACCGGCGAATCTATGCCGGTAGAAAGAGTCGCAACTGCTGGTACTGACAGCCCGCAGTCTCTCATCCAGAGTCCCAATTTAGTATTTGCCGGCACAACCTTGGTCGCTGGCCGAGCGATTGCGGCTGTTTATGCAATTGGCCAGCAAACAGAACTTGGAACAGTATCCCGGCTTACGGCCAAAGTTGTTCGGGAAAAAAGTACGTTGGAACTGCAAGTGCAGCATATCGTGCGCGTGATTACAATGATTGCTATGTTGATGGGGCTGGCCGTATTTATTCTTGCGGTAGGGCTGTTAAACCTCGATTTCCAGTCTGGTTTTCTTTTTGCTATTGGGATTGTTGTCGCCAATGTGCCGGAGGGACTGCTGCCAACGGTGAGTTTGACGTTGGCAGTCGGCGTTCAGAGGATGGCCAAGCAGAATGCGCTGGTGCGGCGACTGTCTGCGCTTGAAACGCTCGGAGCAACGACGGTAATTTGCACCGATAAAACAGGTACATTGACAAAAAATGAAGTTACTGTTAAAAAAATATGGGTTCCGGACTGTGAGACGGAGGTTACAGGCAGTGGCTATGAACGCGCGGGGGAGGTATTGATTTCCTGTGAGGAAATCAGGAAACAGACAGAAATCTTGTTGACCATAGCAGTTATTTGCTCTGAAGCGGACATTGGGATCGATCCGACCCTAACAGATACATGGGAAATTACAGGCGATCCAACGGAGGCTTCCTTGCTAATTGGAGCGGCGAAGTATCGTTGGAATATTGCTTCCATCCGCGCCGGTTTTTCGCGTTTGAATACGAAACCTTTCGATCCTCACCGGAAAATAATGAGTGTTGCTGTGCAGTGTGAAACTGGTGGATTGCTAACAAAGGGCAAAATGTTTGTCTTTGCGAAAGGAGCTCCCTTAGAACTTTTACAAGATTGCCGTTTTGTTCAGAAAAAAGATGGTGTGTTTGAAATGACACCACAGGAGCGCAAAGAAGCTGTCGACCAGAATGACCGTCTTTCCGGGCAGGGTCACCGCGTTTTGGCATTTGCATACCGGGAAGCCAGCGAAGGGGAAGATTTTGCGGAAGAAGATCTGATTTTCATCGGATTTATGGCGATGGTAGATCCGCTTCGGCCTGAAGTGATAGAATCAATACGGCTTTGCCAAGAAGCGGGAATCAAGGTAACGATGATCACAGGGGATTATGGACTGACAGGAGAAGCAATTGGACGGCAAATTGGGTTAGTGAAAGAGCACGCAAATATTATTACCGGACAACAGCTGGAAATACTCTCGCAAACGCAATTGCAGATTTTATTGCAGGATGAACGCCCAATTATTTTTGCCCGGGCCAACCCTGAGCACAAATTGAAAATAGTCGAAGCCTATCAGGCAAATGGCCAGATTGTTGCCGTGACCGGCGACGGGGTAAATGATGCTCCGGCGTTGAAAGCCGCAAATATCGGCGTTGCCATGGGTAAAAGTGGAACGGATGTAGCGAGGGAAGTTGCTGATATTGTGCTGCTTGACGATAACTTTGCCACGATCGTCAAAGCGATTGAAGAAGGCAGATCAATCAACGATAATATTCGCAAATTCATGACATACATTTTATCATCCAACATCCCGGAACTAGTGCCTTTTCTTGCCGTGATATTTTTGGGAATTCCCCCGGCACTGACAATCTTGCAAATTTTAGCGATTGATGTTGGCACTGATATGTTGCCGGCCCTGGCTTTGGGGGCAGAAGCTCCGGAGAAAGGGATATTGCGCCGTCCGCCGCGAAGTTATCAGAAAAAACTGCTCGATCGCTCTTTGCTTCTCAGGGCGTATGGCTTTATTGGCGTTATCGAGGCAGCAGTTTCTATAACTGCATTTTTGTTGGTATGGTACAGCTATGGATTTGCGCTGATCGATATGCAGATGGAGCTGCCGCGGTTATTGCGCGGAACTGCAGATGTTTTCACCACGCATGTATACCAACATGCGACCACGATGGCTTTGGCATCTATCATTGCCTGCCAAATCGGCAATCTCTTTGTCTGCCGGTCAGAACACCTGCCATTTTGGAAATTCTCACTGTGGAGTAATCCTTTTCTTTTAGCGGGGATTGGATACGAGTTGGCAATTTTGGCAAGCATCTTATATATTCCATTTTTGGCAGCTATATTTTTGACCCAGCCAATCTCGCTCACGGAGTGGGTCATGCTGGCTTTTTGCCCGCTTATCCTTTTGGTCTTGGAAGAACTCCGGCGACATTTGTTTTCTTTGAAAAAATTTAATGCTCATTGACAGGTACCCATACACTTCTTTGGAAGCAAAGGGATGTTCTTTTTGCTTCTGCTTTACTTCCAAATTTATTTATCTTGAACTACAGACCATAACCTTGTCATTTACGGCGGCCAGCAATAATTTCGAACTGGCTATTGCCGTTGCTGTAGCGATTTTTGGCATTAATTCGGGCGAGGCGTTTGCGGCAGTTATCGGACCATTGATTGAAGTACCAGTGATGATCGGGCTGGTTAATGTTGCGCTGGGTTTAAAAAAATACTTTGCCGGAAGCGCAGAGAGGTAACGGAATTTGGAGGCGAAAATTATGGAAAATGAAAATAATCGATGCTGTTGTCAAGGAACTTGTGGAGACATTGATCAAGAACCATGTTGTTTAGCGGAATATTGATTGCAATCGAACACAAGAGAAACAAAGTCAGGCAAGCGCTTTTTTTAAAATGATATTCGACAATACAAAAGCGGCATAGATTTCGATTTTTACGAAACTTATGCCGCTTTTGTATTGTTTATTTATTTGTTCATTGCACGCAGATACTGCTTGGGGATGGTTGAATTAAGAAATTAGTGAAAAAACAGATGCAACTACTAGATATGCTATGTATTTATGTTATTTCACTATAAACACAGAACATTTGCTATAAGCAGCCACTTTTTGTGCGACGCTTCCAATGGCAAAACCGGAAGCGGCAGATTTGCCGAGATGACCCAATACAATAAGATCAACGCCCTGTTGTTCTGCATATTTGATAATTTCTTCGGCAGGACTTCCGGTAAGCATTTTGTGTTCAAAAACAATACAATGTTCTTCCGTACATCCTTTTCCTTCGTTTACCAGATTAGTACATTTTTCAAGTACGGCCTGGTAAGAATTGGTCCAATAGTCTTTTGTTGCAATTACCCATGGTTCGCACTCATTACACCCTTTGATGTAAGCATCTTCAATTACGGATACGCCAATGAGCGAAGCTTTGTAGGCGTTGGCTATCTCCAACGCTTTGAGCATAACCTTGTCGGCATAATCGGAATTATCCAGTGCCACCAATATTTTTTGGCTCATCATTACGTCCTCCTTTTCGAATTTGAAGAATAGGGAACGCTTGCTAGATTAATTGTACTATTATCAGAAAATATAGTCAATTTAACGAGTGTATTACAGTGCCTAAAAACCTATTTGCTCGCTTCTTTTATTAGTTCTTTGATTTCTTCTACCGTAGGAATTTTACCAGCCACCTTAACTTTGTCGTTGATAACCAGAGCAGGAGTTCTCATCACGCCATAGCCCACAATTTCTTTCATGTTTTCTACTTTAATGATTTCAGCTCCGCTTTGTAATTCCTGGTCGGCTTTCATTACCTCGTTATAAAGCTGTGTGCATTTTGAACATCCTGATCCCAAAATCTTAATTTGCATACTATGAACCTCCCTTAGTTTATAATAAGTAATTAAACAAGTAGCCGGTAAATAAGATGCCGCAACTGACTATGCCCACGAAGATTGCCAGTAGTTTTGGTTTTAATACCTGGCGGAGAATAATCATTTCGGGAATACTTAAAGCGGTCACAGCCATCATAAAAGCCAGAGCGGTCCCCATTGCTACCCCTGCTCGCGTCAATTCACTAATGAGCGGGATTACTCCCGCGGCATTTGAGTAGAGCGGAACGCCGATTGCAACCGCAACGAACACCGCAAAAGGGTTGTCCGCTCCTGCGTATTTCGCCAACGCCCCTGTAGGTATCCAACCATGCATCACTCCGCCAATTGCTATACCAACCACCACGTAAATCCATATTTTTTTTAATAAATCGCGGGTAAAGATCCATGCATCAAAAAGTCTTTCGCGCATTGTCGGCTCGGGAATATTCAAGTCGGTATTGTTGATAGCCAACTCATATACGTAGCTTTCTACATATTTCTCAAGTCTCATTTTACCAATGATAATACCGCTGATTATGGCGATGACTTCGCCAGATAAGATATAAATTAAAGAAACTTTAAGGCCAAATAAGCCATATAGCAGTACTAACGCCACTTCATTAACCATCGGGGCCGCTACCAAATAGGAAAAGGTTACACCCAATGGAATCCCTGCTTCAACAAAACCAATAAACAACGGGACGGCTGAACAGGAGCAAAACGGGGTAACGATACCTAATAATGCTGCCAGAATATGGCCGAAAAACGTATTGCCTTTCTTTCTGGAAAGTATCGCCCGCGTTTTCTCCGGTGGAAAGAAACTGCGGATAAATGTGATGATATAGATGATAATCAGCAGCAAAATAAAGATTTTTATTGTATCGAAGATGAAAAAATTGAGAGCGTCCCCTAACTTGCTTCCCGGTTGTATTGTAAAAACACTATATACAAGCCAATCTGCGAGGCTTTGCACCCAGTTAAACATAAGCCAAATCACCTCCTTCATGAATATGATTTCTTGCGAATTACCAGATTATTTTCAATGAGTTTGCATCATGACCAATCATTTACCACTCGCAGGGCATCCCTTTATCCTGGCAGGTAGCTAATTTGTCCAGATCTTTTTGGCACTGCTGGATTTTTCCCATTTCTTGATCCAGGATAGTTTGAATAAATGGATATTCTTTTAACACAGAGGGGTTGATCTTATAGGATATCCATTGGGCTTTTTTTGAGGAAAGCACGATATTGGCATCGCTAAGTTTGGCTAAATGCTTGGAAATATTTGATTGCGTAGCATCTAATGCGTACGTTATCTCGCAAACACAGAGCTCGGAATTTTTCAGCAGATTAAGGATGCGAAACCTTGTTTCATCGCTTAATACTTTAAAAATTTTGACCAGTTTCATAGGGCCTCCTTAAATTTACTATATGAACATATACTCATATGGTAAATCATGGGGCGTTGTTTGTCAACGAGCATTCTGCTAGTAGTGAAAAGGGCCTCCAATTTGGAGGCCTTTCCGTATCAGTTTATTTTTGGCGGAGTACCATTTTTATTGCATTTGTTGGACAGGTAGTGACGCATAAGCCACAGCCGTAGCATCTATCTTGATGGAATACGACCGTTTCGTCTTCTTTTTTCTGAGCATCGAAAACACAGCGGTCAATACAAATACCACATTGCACACAGGCGTTCACATCGACCGCTGCAACGTAATCCGCGTGAGCAATAAGATCAGGGCGCTGATATTTCTTCATGAATTGCAAATCGTGACAGCAGCATTCACAGCAACTGCAGAGAGCGTAAACAAACTGGTCGGGATTATAGAAAGTCAGATGCACTAAGCCGTGTTCATGTGCTTTCTTCAGTACATCCTTGGCTTCGTCTAGGGTGATGCAGCGTCCCTTTCCCTCTTTCACATATTGATCCGCAATGTCATTGGTAAAAATACACACTTCCATAGGATTGTCGCAACGTTGATAACGTTCCCGGCATCCGCAATTTGCCAGAGCAAAAGACCTCATATTGCGAATAACTTCCACTGCTTGCTGGGTTGGCAATACCCATTGAAGCCCTGACAGCGATTCCACGACAGGGACTACTTTTGAGGAAGTAGGAACTTTCCCTTCTTTGATCCACTGATCATATTTGGCCATCCGTTCTTCAAGAAAATCATCTTTGCCCTCAAAATGCACACTTGATCACTCCCTGCAAAATATTTCTGCTATTGTTATTTATCGTAAAACCTCCGATTCATGCCCTATGATTGCAATAAATAATGGAAGATTCCCTTGCTGATTTCAGCGCAGTTTATTAGTCAGAAGTCGGTTTTTTTGCCCGGATGAACGCGCTGACCAGAGCTCCGTTAAATTCTTTCAGCTCGGCTTCCGTCATCGAAGCAACAAGTTTTTGCGCTGCCGAACTGGTCAAATCATATACTCGGGTAACGACGATTTCAATATCCGTAAAACCGGTTTTGGACAATTTATCCCGGTATTCTTTTTCGGTTAGTGCCCCGGCAATACAGCCGGACCACGCCAATAGATCGTTTTGGATTTTGGCGGGCAAAGGCTTGGTTGTTACTATATCGGAAACGGCAAGCCGTCCAGCGGGTTTTAAGACTCGAAAAATTTCGCGAAAAACCTGGTCTTTATCTGCCGACAGGTTAATGACGCAATTGGAGATCACGACATCAATTGAAGAATTTGGCAACGGAATGTCTTCAATATGGCCTTTTAGGAACTCTGCGTTAGTAAGGCCGGATTTTTCTTTATTGGCATTGGCCTCAGCCAACATTTCCTCTGTCATGTCCAGACCGTATGCCTTTCCGGATGGACCGACCCTTTTGGCGGAAAGCAAGACATCCAAACCGGCCCCGCTCCCTAAATCCAACACGGTCTCTCCTGGATGAAGAGTTGCCAAAGCCGTTGGATTGCCACAGCCCAGAGAAGTGGCAAGGAGGTCTTTGGGCAAGCCTTCGATTTCCGCTGTTTCATACAAATTGCCGGTGATTGCATTTGTCGCTTCTTGGCTTCCGCAGCAGCAGGCGGAAGGTCCACAGCAACTAGACTTAGCTTTGATTGCTATAGCATATTTTTTCTTTACTTGTTCACGAATGTCATTCTCCATAATTATACTCCTTTCATGTGCATTAGCAGCATCGGAAACCAGGCAGTGCCTGCGCGAGATACTGTAAGCTTTCGATAACTTGTTCGCGTTTGTTGGCAGGGAGAGTGTCAATCACATTTTCAAAATACGCAGACATTCTGGCTTCCACCTCTGCAAACAGCAATTGACCTTTCTCACTGAGCTTTAACCTAAGGTATCGCCTATCTTCCGGGTCGGTATCTCGGACAATGAGGTTGTCATTTACGAGTTTATCGACAGACCGGCTGACGGTGCTCTTATCGAGTCCTAAAACTTCTGCAAGTGCGTTAATGGAAATGCTGCCCGCTCTTCCAAGTTCAACAATTGTGTGGCATTGGCTCAAGGTGACGTCGCAGCAAGATGCTTCTTCACGTTCCAGAACTCCCAGCTTACGGACCAATACACGCAAATTTTCTCGTAATAGTTTGGCTTGGTTGCATTTAGACATAAAGTGACTCTCCTTGTAACCTAATGATATTTTAAACTGTACGTATTGATTTAAATGTAACACACAATAGTTGCATAAAGCAACTGTTTTTATTAAAAATCGAAAATTAGTAATAGTAGCCAATGTCATCCAAGTTTTGCGAAGCGTTATAATTGGAAGATTCTTAAGAAAACTAATTAATTGTCAAACAAAACAGTTGCAACAAGCAACTGTTTTGTAGTATGATTTGTTCAAAAGGGAACGATCGTGGTGCTCAAATTAATTGATTGCTCTTTTTGCTTCTATTCTGGCGGTTGTGATCATTTTTGCCGGCTATTTGCTTGATAGAATTACTTTGATGGGGGCAAGATAATGACTCGGAACAATCATGACGAACTATATACGCTTCGCTATGCGCAGCCAAATGACGTCGAACACATTAAAAGTCTTTTACAGGCGAACGCCCTACCGGTCGTGGGAGTTGCGCAGCATTGGCAAAGTTTTTTGGTTGCGGATACGCAAGGCTGTATTATTGGCGCTTTAGGTGCACATTATGATGGCAAGAAAGCACTTCTTCGTTCTTTCGTTGTTAATGGCAGGCAAAGAAATAGCGGTATTGGCAAAGCATTGCTCCAGAGAATGCTGCTAGAAATGCAAAAACGGGGGATCAAGGAAGTGTTCTTATTGACGGAAACGGCGGCAAATTATTTTATGCGAGAGGGCTTTATTGCAATTTGCCGTGATGAAATACCGCAGATCTTGTTGAAAGAATCAGGACTGGATCAAGCATGCCCTTGCAGCAGTCAATGTTTAAAGCGCCAATTGTAAAATGAAATTGGAGGGAAATCGGATGGAAGAGAAATTAAAGCAGTTTGCTTTGCAAAACGGTGCCCAGCTCATCGGATTTGCGGATGCGGCTGTATTTACTGATGCACCGGAAGGGTTTCGGCCTGCCGACATCATGGCAACGGCGAAAAGCGTCATTGTGTTAGGTATTGCCATGGCGAAAGGGACGGTGTTTTCCGACAATAAATGTGTGTACACGGCCCAGGGCGAGGTCATTGTCAGAGAACTGGATGTTTTGGCAAATAAGATGGCTTTTTTTATTGAGCAGCAAGGGGGCGCGGCTGTACCAATCCCGACGGATGCTCCTTATTTTCATTGGGAAGAGGAAAGAAAATACGGCAGAGGTATTTTTTCGCATCGCCATGCGGCTGTTAAAGCGGGACTTGGTGTGATTGGCAAAAGCAGCATGTTCCTTCATCCGCAATTTGGCAGTCGGATTACCCTGGTATCTGTGTTGACTGATTTGGTTTTATCGACA
>JAGFXW010000170.1 GCA_017861495.1 Bacillota bacterium | reverse complement strand
GCGCTGACGGCCAGCTGATTCAAAACACCGTGGCTGCGGGCGGCGTGACGCTCAGCGACAACCAGATGGCGTATGTGGATCTGTCGGAAACAAACGATGTGGCGGTTACTGTGTATACGGTATCTTTGACGACCGCTGCGGCCAGCACAACGAAGGCTTACAACCGGCTGGTGCTGGGGTATCGGAATACAGCCAGCGATGCCTTTTATCCTGTGGGTTTGAGACTGCCGGTCAACCCTTCCGCAGTCGGATTTTTTGGCTCGGCTCCGGCAACGAAAACAACGGTCACCATGGGCAATACGGACAATGAAATCGGCGGGCTTGCCATCAGCGCGACTTATTCGCAGGCGGAGGTGCAGGCGTTGCGGGATAAATGCGAGGAACTGGCTGATGATGTGCGAGCGCTAAAAGCGGCGCTGAGCAGCTATGGCTTGGTATAAAAAGGGGGATGAGAAATGCTTGAGTACACACAAATAGAGCTGCGCATCATGGCCTTGTTTTCAGCCATAGGCGCAGCTTTTTCCTTTCTTGTCGGCGGTGTCGATAAGCTGATTACGGCGCTTTTGGTTTTTGTTGTGATTGATTATGTGACCGGGTTGATCGCTGCGTGGAAGACGGCAACGCTCGACAGCAAAAAAGGCTTTGAAGGGATAAAGCGCAAGGTCGTTATGCTGTTGATCGTCATCATGGCCCATTGGATCGATGCCGGCATTTTTGGTATCAGCACCTGCAGATCCATGGTAATCTTTGCGTATCTGGGTAATGAAGGCTTAAGCATCGTCGAGAATTTAGATCGCATGGGGTATAGCAAATATATTCCCTCTTTTATTCGGGAAAAGCTGGCGCAGTTAAGGGAAGAAAAAGATAATCTGCTTACCGGGGAAAAATCAAAATAATTTAAGTGTGATCATCAGATACAAGCTGCTTTTAAAACTTTTTGCATACAAATCGAATCACTTAGGTTTTTATATGGTCCGTAGTTTTCAATTATAGAATACCCTATTTTGCGATATAGTCCCATTGCTTCAACTAAAGGTTCACCTGATTCTAATACCAATTTGGTAAAGCCTTTTTCTATAGCTCGGTTTTCTAATAAACGCATTAATTGTTCTGAGATGCCTTTTCCGCGATATTCTTTTTTTATGAATACACGTTTAACCTCTGCGGTATCAGTTTCAAAGAATTTAAAGCTGGCACAGCCAATGGGATTATTATTCTCATAAGCTATGACCACATCATGTATATCTTCAAGTGTGTTATAGGGAATATATTGTGCGCGATTTTTTTCGCCGCCCGCAATTTCATTAAGGTAGTCATCTAATAACCAACAGAGTGTAATAAAGTCTTGATTACAACCGTCAGTAAATAAAAATTGCATGTTAGCCTCCAATGTAACACTTTTATTACATTATAATCCAAATAATTAGTAGGAGACAGAAAAAGGTGAAGAGAGCAAAAAAAGGGAGGGTTTGTGTATGAAAATAATGATTGACCCGGGTCATGCGGGCCGGAATGTTGATCCTGGTGCGGTGCATGCGGCAACAGGCTTGCAGGAGGCGGATGTTGCGTTGATTATTTCGCGGCTAGTTGAAAAATATTTGCTTGCGGTAGGATATGAGGTGAAACTAACTCGAACCGAATGGGAACAAGCAGAAACGGATGATCTAAGCTATCGGACAGCTCTGGCGAATGACTGGGGCGCCGATATTTTTATTTCTCTTCATTGCAATAGCGCGGCAAACGAGAGCGCGGAAGGCTACGAGGTTTGGACGTCTCCGGGACAGTCGGAAGGGGACAGGCTGGCGACCTGTATCTATGGACAAATTGCCGCCGAGTTTTTCAACCGGGCAGGAAGGACGGATTACTCTGACGGCGATCCCGATAAGGAGTCGCGTTTCTATGTGCTCGTTCATACTGACGCACCTGCCTGTCTGGTGGAAATGGCGTTTATTTCAAACGACGAGGAAGCAGCCTTGTTGGTGGACGCCGCATGGCAGGACCGGTATGCGAGAGCGATTGCGCGGGGAGTGACCGATTATTTTGCAGCGATGGAGGGATGAGATATGATCCAGGTGTTTCAAACGTGGAAAACTGCCTTTAAGCAAAACAAGTGGATGCTCATGCTCGCTGTTTTCTTCTTATTAATAAGCGCGATGCTTTTCTGGTTTTGGCAGCGTACCCAAAAAGCAGAGGAACAGTACCGACAGGCAGTGGTGCTGCAGCAGGAACAGCTGGAGCAGGCGCAGGAACTTGGCAAAGCCCTTCATATCTCACAGATGAACGCTAAGGAATTGCAGGCGGCTTATGATGCACTGAAAGATAAGCCGCCTGATGCCAGTTTTACCGTAAACGCTCCTTCTCTGAAGGTTGCAACTGAACAGGTGGCGGAGAGGATCAATAAACAGGATGCGACTTTGCCGCCCGCCGCGCTGGAAAAGACCGACCGGACGGCTGTGGTCAAAAACGATACGGACTATAAAGTGGACGTACTGAAGATTAATCTGGACAAAGCTTGGGAGCTTTCCGCAGGGGTAGGAAGCCACCGCGGTGACGCCTATAT
The DNA here is from genome assembly GCA_017861495.1 of Bacillota bacterium. The sequence continues at coordinate 6,609 of JAGFXW010000170.1, read as the reverse complement.
TCCGCTTGGGGTGCAGCGAAACTATGCCCCGCATAAGGCTGTGGCGGCAGAAGTGCATCTGGTGCCGGAGGAACTGGCGAGGGGGAAAGTAAAGACCTCCGGTTGGGAGGTTAAGCATGTGTGGCGGTTCTAAAGTAGGCTTTGTAAAAACTATTACTTGCTATTCTCGCGTAAGTAGTTATTATTAGTGACAGGTGGAAATTAAGAAGTCGCCGTGACCTGAGAGTGTTGGCGCACTCACAGGCCCGCGCAGGTGAATTAGGCACCTACACGTAACAGTCAAGCTGTCCACGACGACAATTTTATTATACAATGGGGCCTTCTTTTCAACAAGTAAGGCTGGTTAAAGGCGCATCCGTTGTGTAATAGCGATTGTATGCTCTGACAGAGGCTGAGCGACTGCATGCAGAGGTGTTGGCATATCTAAACAACAGTCTGTTACAGATTGTCTTTTGCGATACGCCAGACAACGAAGCAATTTTGCGCATGTGTAGGTCTATGGAAGACCTGGCGTGCGCTTTTTAATTTCCCCCGAAAACAGGCTATTCGTCAGGACTTATTCTTTAGTTAATTCCACGGAATAAGAGAAGTTCTTACGAAGCCTGAATATGGGGGAGGTAGACAAAGAAGATGCCTGCAAAAACAAGGATTAAACGTATTCTTACCGTCTATTACATTTATCAAAACGATAAGATGGTGCCTCTTGTCAGGCTGCGGGGGAAATGGCTCCAGGAGCTTGGTTTTGAACCGGGCGACAAGATTGAAGTAGCGGCAAAAAAAGGAGTATTGCTTATCAGAGTTATTTCTAATGACGCGACCGCTGACTTTTGCTAAAGACAAGAACTAATACAGAAGAGCTTTTCAGACGGATTTATCTGCTCAATGGGTAACCTGTAAAACGTTATTTGGACCATGAAACTATGACTGACTAAAACTATCTCCATACGGATCGGATAAGAAGGGTATCTAGTCTGGCTTAGTTGGAGAGTCTCGAAATATAATATTAAAATGATTCTGCCACAGTATTATGCTGTGGCTATTTTATTTGCCCGATTATCATAAGGAGGTGCGAATGATGTTGGTATGTCCGGTGATATCAAACGAATATGAAGTGGCTAGCCATATCATCAAAAGCCTGCTTCGAAAAGGCCTGATTACTCAAAAGGAATATGACAGAATAGACACTGAAAATAGACGAATATTTATCGGAGTGGCGATGGCCAAATGACTTGCTATTACGGGCTTTTAGAGCTAACATTACCTACCTTCTAAATTACTGAAGGTAGGTATATTGTTTGATATAAATATATTTCCGCGTTCCTCGAAATCGCGGATAGGGAAGGAGCAAAGCATGAAAACAGTAACAACAATTAAAGCAGCGCCGGGTTTTGATGAAGCTGGTAAAAGAATTAGCAAGCTTCGTGTTTGTGCGTACTGCAGGGTTAGCACAATGCACGAGGAACAGCAAAATTCATTTGACGCTCAGATCCGGCATTATAGTGCCCTTATTGAGAACAATCCGGATTGGAAGTTTGCCGGCATTTATGCGGATGAGGGAATATCCGGCAAGAGCAAGAAGAACCGGACAGAGTTTCTACGAATGGTCAGGGATGCCGAAAATCGCAAGCTGGATCTTGTTATCACTAAGTCCATAAGCCGCTTTGCTAGAAACACAGCCGACTGCATTGAAACGGTTCGGCTTTTGAAAAGCTGGGGCGTCGGGGTGTTTTTTGAAAAGGAAAACATTAATACCTTAAGCGCTGAGAGTGAGCTTATTCTTACCATTTTAAGTTCTATTGCCGAGGAAGAACTAATATCTACGTCACAGAACATTCGGTGGTCTAATCAAAAGCGATTCAAGCAAGGCAAAATGCATTTAGTGACAGAACGATTTATGGGATATGACAGAGACGGCAAAGGTGGACTTGTCATTAATGAAGAGCAAGCGGCTATTGTCAGAAGGGTATTTAATGAGAGCATATCCGGTAAGGGGGTAACGCTCATTGCAAGAGATTTAGAAGCAGATGGAATTAAAAATGTGTCAGGTGGTACCCGTTGGCAGCCTTCGGTGGTATTGGGAATGCTTCGAAATGAAAAGTATGTCGGTGATGCCATACTGCAAAAGACGGTTACCGCCAATAGCATTACGTTCAAGCGAAAGGCAAATGAAGGCGAGGCCCCGATGTATTACATCAAAGATAATCATCCACCGATCATTGAACGGGAAAAATTCGAACTGGTTCAAGAACTGCTTGCCGAACGCATACGTGGAAAAGGATATAGTCCGGAAATGGCGTGGAAATACCAGACTAGATACCCTTTTAGTCACAAGATCGTATGCGGCAAATGTGGACGAGGTTTTAGGCATCAGATTCATAATTGTTCAAAACCGTTCAGGCAGGAATTCTGGGGATGTGCTAACTACATCGAACGGCGAGTGTCTACCTGCGATATGCGGCCCATCAAAAACAACACGATTGAAAGGCTTTTCGTTCGGGTTTTCAACAAGCTGCGTATGAACCGGTATCTTTTAACCAACTTTTCCGCCACGCTTAGAATGGTCAGCCATGCCAAAATCGGCGGAGGCAAGCTCGATGATATTAATGCCGAAATTGACGGCTTATTAAAACAAGAGCATGTCTTGCTTGAACTATATGAGAAGGGGGTAACTGACAAGGCTATTATCCGCATCGAGCATGAAGAGTTAATAGGCAAACTTGGCAGGCTGAGGGCAGAGCGCAACAGTATTATTCAGCAAATTGAAGGCCAGGACGAGCGGGTAAAACAAACTGATAAACTTATATCATTTTTTGAAGGGATAGAAAATGGCATGGAGCTTGAGGAACGATACAAATTGCAGCGTGGCGACGATAAGGTGTGAGGTGGTAAATATGGCGACAATTCCGTTGTATCCATACGGCTATAAGCTGAATTACCTGGGAAGAAAAGAGGTACATGAAGAAAGGGCGTCGGTTGTCCGGCTGATTTATGAAAAATACATCGGGGGTATGAACCGCTATGCCATTACCTGGTACCTGATTAATCATGAGATCTTGCGCCCGCGCGGGGATTCCTGTGCCTGGCAATACAGCATGGTCTCGAGGATTTTGGCGGATGAAAGATATCTTGGCAATGATAAGTATCCCCAGATTTTCACTAGGGACATATTTGAAGCGGCTCAGGCAGTACGAAAAAAAGAAAAAGAAAAAGCAATTGCCACACGGCATGTAAGCTGCAACGACAAACGAGTGTATCCATTTTCCGGGTTCATCCAATGCGCAAGCTGCGGCAGCAATTATATTCGGGGGCTGCAAAAGCAAAACGGTCTTACGAGAAAAGCAAGTTGGCGATGTCTAAACTATAGATTGAGAAACGAGGGCAAGTGTAGGGCAAGTGGTAACATTTATGAAGAGATGCTCGAGGTGGTTTGTGTTGAAGCTTACAACAAGATTCGAAGCGAGTGTCTAAGCGGGAAAATTTTTCCTAAAACAAAAGTCTGCCAATCTGATTCAGATAAGGCATTAGAAATATTGATTTGCGAAACCATTGATCAGATGAAGAAGGCCGATGAAAATAGGCTACTAGAATTGCAAAATGATTTGAATATCTTAATAAACAAGCGGACGGCAGCGGAGTGGGAGACGGCATCGCTGGATTTGTCCGATTATGAAACTGAGAAAATTAAGAACCATTTTGCCAAAAACCCGATGCCGATGACGACTGCCAAAACCAGAGTATGCGCTTATTGCCGGGTTTCTACGGATAACGAAGATCAACTAAGTTCGCTAGAAGCGCAAATCAAGTTTTACTCAAGTTTAATCGCCAATAATCCTGCATGGGACTTTGTGGGTATTTATGCCGATGAAGGGATCAGCGGTACCAATACAAAAAAGCGGCTTGAATTCAATAAAATGATTGACGACTGCATAGCAGGAAAGATTGATATGATCATGACAAAGTCAATCAGCCGTTTTGCACGGAACACCCTGGACTGCCTTCAATATGTGCGTCAGCTTAAGGAGAAAAACATTGCCGTTTTTTTTGAAAAGGAAAATATCAATACGCTGGATGGGCGGGGAGATTTGCTGATCAGCATTATGTCGTCGCTCGCTCAGGAAGAAAGCTCCAATTTGTCAAAAATCACTCGCATGGGTATAGTATACCGTTTCCAGGAGGGAAAAGTTTGGGTTAACCATAAGTGGTTCCTGGGTTATACCAAGGACGAAAACGGCAATCTTGTAATCGTTCCCGAGCAAGCTGAAATAGTAAGGCGGATATATCGAGAGTACCTTGAGGGGAAAAGTGCTAAAAGCATTATCAAAGGTTTGGAAAAGGACGGAATCAAAAATGGCGCGGGACATATTAAATGGCATGATACCAATATCTATCAGATCTTGAAAAATGAAAAATATACGGGTGATGCGTTGCTGCAAAAGTCATATACCATAGACTTTCTTACCAAGAAGCGGGTGCGTAATGACGGATATGTTCCTAAATATTACGTTGAGAACAGCCATGAGGGGATTGTGACTAAAGAAGATTTTGCAGCGGTTCAGGTGGAAATTGCCAGAAGGAACAGCTTACGAGGTTACTCTAAAACCGGTAAAAGCGAATACTCCAGCAAATATCCGTTTTCAGGGAAGTTATATTGCAGCAATTGCGGAGCCAAGTTCAACCGGCAGATTTGGGGTGTCGGAAAGTACAAGAAGGGTGTCTGGATTTGCGCCAACCATAGAATGAATGGCGAAAAGGCTTGTTCGCAGAAGGCGATAACAGAACGAAAGCTGGAGCGAGCCTTTGTGAGCGTTATTAACCAGGTTATTGGCGGCAAGGAAACATTCATGGAAAAACTCTTCGATAACATATACAAGAGCCTTGACATGGTTGAGTACGAATTTACTCATGAACAGGTAAACGAGCGTCTGACCGAGCTTCAGCAGGAGATAATGAGCCTGGTTCGATTAAATGCAAAGACAGGACTTGATATTAGAGCGTATGACGAAGAGTATGGCCAACTGACAGCGGAGATTGAGCGATTTAGGGGACTGCGGCAGAAATTAGTGGATGAAGAGGCCCAAAAAGTTATTCGAATTCAGCGGATTGATGAATTGAGACAGTTCATACAGGAACAGTCTTCGCCGCTTGAGCGATTTGATGGAGACCTCTTCCGCAGGCTAATCGAGAAGGTCAGTGTGAAGTCTTTGGGTGAGGTGACCTTTGTTTTCAAGACAGGGGTTGAGGTAAGGGAGGTATTGGGGTGATGTTTAAATAGCCTGTTGGCAATAACAGGTATATAATTGTAGTGTATAGGTGTTTCTATACACTAATTTTTATTTCTGAGGTGCCTATATGCCTAATACAAGTTGGTCAATTTTAAATAAACTGCAACTTGGTAGATATGCGGAATATTATGCGAAGATGGAATTTGCATCGTATGGCTTTGAAGTGTATACATCAGAGGTTGACGACCATGGAATTGATTTTATTGTAAAGAGTAAGGATGGCAGTTTTTTTGAGATTCAAGTAAAGTCTGTGCGTCAGATCGGCTATGTTTTTATGCAAAAAGAAAAATGGAATATAGATAATTCGAATGCCTATTTAGTACTGTTATTATTTGAAGATGGAATTTTGCCGGAAATCTATCTTATACCTGCTACTGCTTGGAAAACTCCGAATGCCTTGTTTAGTGATAAAGACTATGAAGGTTTAAAAAGCAAGCCGGAGTACGGTATAAATTTATCAAAGAAAAACATGCAAATCCTGAATTTATATAAATTTGAAGAGGTTCTGCCTCAATTGATGAGGTAGAGAATTCAAACGGAGGTGCATAATGGGCAGCTCATATGGAATTTGTTGTAAGGAATGCGATTATGCAAAGAGTTTTAAAGTCGGAATTGGGATGATGTATAGCCCGCTAAATCTTATGGAGGCTAACAGCGAGTTTGCATTGCTTCCCAGCCTTATACGATCAAAAAAGACAGTTAAGTACATCGGAATTTTATTGATGGATAAGCGCGCTGTCATTGCGGACGATTATAGACATGCGGTGTACCGCTGTCCTCAATGTGGCGAATTTTATGAAAGGTTTTTTATTCACTTGGATTATGATAATGGTAGCTTTGAAGTGGAGTACAAATGCACTAAATGTAAAGCTAAGCTAGAACTGATTGAACATGAGATTGTTACAGATGAAGGCTGGAAGGAAAGAGAAATTGACCTTCAGAGATATCCTTGTCCTAGATGTGGCAAGAATGGTTTGTACGAGGATGGTAGTCTGATGATTATGTGGGATTGAACGAAGGACATGTTTAAGAACTTATTTTCAAATAAAAGGCTCAAATGCAAATAACCGAAAAATGCAATCACTTTAAGACAATAAATGAAGGAACAAGATTATAGATATTGGGGTAGGGAAAATGAAAGCTTATCAAATTAAGATAGAATTAGTTGATTCGGAGCCTTTGATTTGGCGTAGGGTTATTATCCCGGCAGATGTAACCTTTAGAAGGTTGCATGATACGATCCAGTTTTCTATGGATTGGTGGGACAGCCATTTATATGAGTTTGAATTTCCGCAGGAAAAGCTTCGCATCACAAATGATGAAGAAG
>JAGFXW010000035.1 GCA_017861495.1 Bacillota bacterium | reverse complement strand
TGAAAACGTTGTATGCGGTGCTGCCGCCGGGAGTCCGGATTGCCGGCTCTGCTGTTACGGGCTACGGAGAACGGTTAATTCAGGCCGCTCTCCAGGTCGATATGGGGGAAGTGGAAACCGTAGCGCACCTTAAGGCCGCCAATTACTTTTTGCCGGGCGTGACCTTTGTCCTGGATATCGGTGGTCAGGATATGAAAAGTTTTTTTGTCCGGGATGGGGTGATTGATTCGATTATGCTGAACGAAGCCTGCTCATCAGGTTGCGGTTCCTTTATTGAGACGTTTGCGCAATCATTGGGTATGACTGTCCAGGATTTTTCTCTGCTGGCGCTTGAAGCTCCGCATCCGGTGAATCTTGGCACCCGATGCACCGTGTTCATGAATTCAAAAGTCAAACAGGCTCAAAAAGAAGGGGCAAGCATTGGCGAAATTTCGGCCGGGTTGGCCTTATCGGTGGTCAAAAATGCTCTGTTTAAAGTGATCCGACTGAAAAATACCGAGGAACTGGGCGAAAAGATCGTCGTTCAGGGTGGAACCTTTTATAATGATGCCGTTTTACGCGCGATCGAAATGATCCTCGGTCGTGAAGTTGTCCGTCCGGATATTGCCGGAATCATGGGAGCGTACGGTGCAGCTTTGCTGGCTCAGGAACGTTGCCGGGACCAAGATCAATCGACGTTGTTTACCGCGGCGGAACTTGCCGGCTTTACCGCTGGTACCATCTCCCAGCGCTGCAGTTTATGCGGCAATCATTGCCTGATTACGATACAACATTTTTCCAATGGACGGAAATATTATGCCGGCAACCGCTGCGAACGGGGGGCTGGTCAGGAAAAACACGTCCATGAGGTTCCCAGTCTCTATGAGTTTAAATATAAACGCCTCTTCCAATACATTCCCCTGGCGGAGACGGCGTCGCGAGGAACGGTGGGAATACCCAGAGTACTGAATATGTATGAGGATTATCCTTTTTGGTTTACTTTTTTTACCGCACTAGGCTATCGCGTCGTTTTATCCGGAAAATCGTCTCCCAAACTATACGAAACGGGAATGGGAACGATACCGTCTGAAACAGTGTGTTATCCGGCTAAATTGGTACATGGACATATCGCCGATTTGATCAACAAGGGGGTAAAGAAGATTTTTTATCCCTGCATTTTCAACAATACCGGTGAAACAAGTGCAACAGACAAGCGGTATAACTGCCCGGTTGTTACTTCTTACCCGGAAAACATTGCTGCCAATATGGAAGTGCTGCAAACCGGGGAGATTACGTTTTGGCATCCGTTTTTGCCGCTGGACAATCCGAACAGGCTGGCCAAGCGACTTAGCCAGGAGCTTGCCGGAGAAAACCTTGCGAAATGGGAAATCAGCCGGGCGTTAGACAAAGCGTATGCCGAGCAGGCAGCCTACAAAGCAGATGTCCGGCAAAAAGGCGCAGAGGTGTTGTCGTATATTAAGGCACATCACGGGAAGGGGATTATTCTGGCAGGAAGGCCGTATCACATTGATCCGGAAATTAACCATGGCTTGCCGGAATTGCTGCAGTCCTTTGGATTGGCCGTGCTTTCGGAAGATTCGCTGCAGCCCCCAGCCGGTGAGGAACGGTCGCTGCGGGTTGTTGATCAATGGGCGTATCATTCCCGGCTTTATACGGCGGCTGATTTTGTGGCGCGCCTTCAGTATCCAAAACTAGAGTTAATTCAACTAAATTCCTTTGGCTGCGGTCTGGATGCTGTGACTCTAGACCAGGTGAGAGAAATCCTGGATGAGTACCGGAAAATACATACCGTCATAAAATTGGATGAAATCAGCAATCTGGGAGCAGCGCGCATTCGTGTGCGGTCACTTTTGGCTGCGCTGCAGGAAAGGGAAAAAGAACCCATCTCCGGGCAGACGCAAGTGAAGGTGCCCGTGCGGTCAACTAAAGCTGTCTTTACCCCTGGCATGAAAGAGACCTACACGATTTTGGCGCCGCAAATGTCACCGGTCCATTTTCAGTTTCTGCAAACCAGTCTGCAAAAAGCGGGCTACCGGGTCATCATTCCGGCGGTGTCAGATAAACTAGCTGTGGAAGAAGGGTTGAAATATGTTCATAATGACGCATGCTACCCGGCTATTCTTGTTATCGGGCAAATGATCAGTGCTTTAAAATCGGGAGAGTTTGATCTGCTGCAGACCTCTATCATGTTGTCGCAGACTGGGGGAGGGTGCCGGGCCAGCAATTACATTGCAATGATGCGCAAGGCACTGCGGGATGCCGGAATGCCGCACATACCCGTAGTGTCTTTATGGGGTGAAAAATCACCAGGATTTTCTTTGACGCTGCCTCTGCTCAATGATTTAATTACGGGTGTTCTTTATGGCGATCTCCTGATGCGTGTTGTACACCGGATACGGCCATATGAGAAAGTAGAGGGATCAACCGATGAACTCTATGCGCATTGGGTGACTCGCTGCCAGCAAGCTCTGTGTACTGGCAGCCGGCGGGTTTTCATGAAAAATGTGTATGAAATTGTTCGTGATTTTGACCGCCTGCCGATTTACGATACAGTGGTTAAAGCAAGAGTCGGTATCGTGGGGGAAGTCCTGGTAAAATATCACCCCGCAGCCAATAACGGTATAGTCAAACTGTTGGAACAGGAACAAGCGGAGGTCGTTGTGCCGGACCTGATGACTTTCTTTTTATATAGTGCCTATGACCGGATTGCAAAAAACGACCTCCTATCAGGAAGCTTTGGTGACAAGGTGAAAGCGGAGCTTTTCATCAAACTGATTGAATTTTACCGTAGAGGGATGAAGAAAGCTCTTGCGGAGAGCAACCGGTTCGAGGCACCGCATTCAATCAAAGAGCTTGCCGCTATGGCACAGAAGCACTTGTCTTTGGGCAATATGACCGGGGAAGGCTGGTTGTTAACCGGGGAAATAGTAGCGCTGCTACAGAGTGAGGTTAGTAATATTGTCTGTGTGCAGCCTTTTGGCTGTCTGCCTAATCACATCGTTGCAAAGGGGATGTTCAAAGAGATATTATTTCGCTGGATTATGATTCAACGATCAGTGAGGTGAATCAACTGAATAGAATTAAGCTAATGTTGTCTGTTGCGGGAGAAAAGAAGCCCATCGCTAAATAAATGATGACTTACTGCAGGTAAAGATTATTGTCTCCGAAAGGTATAACTCTACATGAAATAAGTCGATTTTACTTCGAACTACGGCCTGTATCAGGTTCCGGCCTAGGAAGCCGGAGTTTTACAGGCCGTTAGTATTTGTTGTTCACAATAGGCAAAATCCGGAACCAGGAATTATGGCTTACTAAAACTGACGGTAGTCTGCACAATAGCAAGCAGTGTGGACTGACCGTAAATGGTAATTATCTTGTTGCTGACTTACTTCTACACAGGGAGAGACCACAATGTCTGTGTGGTGGTCAGCTTTTGGGACTGGGCTTAATTGGGTGCCATGTGAAATATAATGGCTAAGGAGGAAAATGTGATTGTATAATTCAAAGATATGTCGGCTGTTAAACATTGATTATCCTATCTTACAGGGGGGGATGGCCTGGGTTGCCACCGCCGAACTGGCCACCTCCGTTTCTAACGCCGGTGGACTGGGATTAATCGGTGCAGGGGATATGCCGCCAGACTTGCTGCGAGCTGAAATACGGAAAGCCAAGGCGTTGACGACCAAACCTTTTGGTGTGAACATTATGCTCAAGTCGCCGTTTGTGAAAGAAGTAATGCAGGTAGTGATTGAGGAACATATTCCGATTATTACTACCGGAGGGGGTAACCCAGCTAAGTTTATACCCCAATTAAAAAAAGTCGGTAGCAGGGTTATACCTGTCGTGTCCTCCGTGGCGCTAGCAAAGAGGCTCGAACGTATCGGTGTTGATGCTGTCATTGCCGAAGGCATGGAAAGCGGGGGGCATGTAGGTGAAGTTACTACTATGGCTCTAATCCCGCAAATCGTTGATGCGGTTCATATTCCAGTCATTGCTGCCGGCGGAATAGGCGATGCTCGTGGTGTGGTTGCTGCGTTGGCCTTGGGAGCTCAAGGCGTACAAATTGGTACGCGGTTTGTCGCTTCTACAGAATGTATTGCTCATTCAAATTATAAGGACGCCATTTTGCGGGCCAAAGATCGGTCTACTGTGGTAACGGGGTTGTCTACTGGTCATCCGGTACGGGTCATCGGCAACAATCTGGCGCGGAAACTTACTGAACTGGAACGACAAGGAACTAGCCCAGAGGAACTTCATCGTCTGGGTGCCGGCAAACTTAAATCTGCCGCTCTGGACGGCGATATTCAGTCTGGTTCGGTAATGGTCGGACAGATTGCCGGTTTGATTCATTCCATCAAACCGGCAGATGAAATTATACAAGAAATAGTGGTTGAATTTCCGAAAATTATAAAAAAATTACGGAGATATCCAAGTAACGAAATGAACGGATAGTATGGTTTTTCAAGTATGTGAGGTTGATGAAGGAGGAAAGGCGAAAATGAAAAGAAATATAAAAGAAGTAATCCCCGATTTTTTAGAACTCAAGGAAGTTATGCAACTAACACGGGAACAAAATCGGGAAAATCACCGTCAATTTATCAATCCGGAATTAGTAAATATGATGGGATTATTAAATTTTGATAAGTTTTTTGTTAGGGCCGAGGGTACCTTAGTCTGGGATAATGAAGGAAATGAATACTTGGATTTTTTAGGAGGTTATGGAGCTTTGAACTTGGGACATAATCATCCTGAGATCATCGCGGCAGTAGAATCGATACGATCCCCTAATTTGCTGCAAGCTGCCCTCAATCCTTTTGCGGGGGCTTTGGCCAGAAATTTGGCACTCTTTACACCAGGCGAATTGCAATATTCATTTTTCGGTAATAGTGGCGCGGAAGCGGTGGAAGGGGCCTTGAAACTGGCACGAGCTTCTACGGGAAAAACAAAAATTGTCTCCTGCGAGGGTGCTTTTCATGGCAAATCATTTGGAGCTTTGTCAGTTACGGGGCGGGAGAAATACCGGAAACCTTTTAATCCTCTGTTGCCAGTAGTAGAATTTATCCCATACGGAGATAGTGCTGCGCTTGAAAAAGCTTTGGTCAAGGAAGATGTGGCAGCTTTTATCGTAGAGCCTATTCAAGGCGAAGGCGGTATTGTTGTTCCGCCGGAAGGCTATTTGAAGGACGTCAGGGAGATTTGTACAGCACATAATGCATTGCTTATTGTTGATGAGATCCAGACTGGTTTCGGCCGTACTGGTAAACTGTTTGCGTGCGAACACGAAGGGATTGTTCCCGATATTATGTGTTTATCCAAATCCTTCGGAGGCGGTGTGATGCCTCTGGCGGTGTATATTGCTATAGAGAAGGTATGGAAACGCGCATATGGCAGTCTGGAAAAGGCGACTCTGCATACATCCACCTTTGGCGGTAATTCTCGGTCAGCAGCGGCAGGAATTGCTACGTTAGAGATTATTTTTCGCGAAGATTTATCACGACAAACGGCAGAAAAGGGAGATTATCTTATTAAAAAATTATGGCAGTTGCAGGAAAAATATCCGTTTTTGCAAGATGTTCGCGGAATGGGACTTATGCTTGGCCTTGAGTTTGCGCAGCCGAAGCAAGGCGGGCTTCTCAACAAGCTGACTGGAGGAGCTGTGGGGAAATTAGCCGAGGAATATCTGGGAGCACTGGTAGCAGGAGAACTTTTAAACAAACATCAGATTATTACAGCATATACTTTAAATAATCCGAATGTTATTCGTCTGGAACCGCCACTTACCGTATCGTATGAGCAGCTTGATAAATTGATTGCGGCTTTGGATGAAATTTTTGCTAAGAACAAGGGCTTTGGTGATATGGTGGTATCCAGCAGTAAAACGATATTGGCTTCCTTGGTTAAAAAAATATAAAGAGCTAAACATAGCAAGAGGATTAAAAAGGGATGTGAAATTATGTTTAATCTAGGTATAGGTCAGTTAAGTATAATATTAGTTGTGGGGCTTGTTATCTTTGGGCCAGGAAAGTTGCCGGAAGTAGGGCGGTCGTTGGGCAAAAGTATTGATGAATTCAAACGGGCTTTATCCAGTGATCCTGCGAAAGAGAAAATTGTAAATATTCAGGAGATCTTGGCAGCGAAAAAGGTTGACGACTAAGTAAAAAAAATATTCCAATCTGCGTTATCAGCTAGCTATTTTAACGGCTAGAGAGACTTTTGTGCCTGTGTTTTTTGTACCAAAACTGTGATTTTAGCCTTGATCTATTATTGGGGAAATCTTGACAACACAAACATACTTGATTATGCTAAAATCAAACGATTGTTTGTTGGGAGCGAATTTATATGGAAAAAGATACTCGCACGAAACTTATTGAAATTGCCACTGAGATGTTTGCAACTAAGGGCTTTTCTGCCGTCTCGGTGCGCGAAATAACAACAGCAGCAAATGTTAATGTATCCGCCATTTCTTACTATTTCGACAGTAAGGAGGGGCTTTACCAGACCATATTGAAAGAGCAACTTACTCCAATTTTACAGGCATTAAGGTCAGTACAAGGCAATGCTTTGTTTACACCTATTAGAAGGCTAACATCCTATGCCGATCAGATTGCACGCATTAATATGCAGCGGCCATTTTTAGCTCGCTTAATGACGAATGAAATAACTAACCCCACGGAATATGGTGGACAAATTGTTGAAAAACACATCTCGCAAATGTATGAATTTATGGCTGCTGCACTCCAAGATGGTATGGCAAACGGGGATTTTAGGAGGGACTTGAATATTGGCTACACCGCAATTTCTTTGGCGGGAATTATAAACTTTTATTTTATTACCAGACCTATTAATCAAAAATTTATTCCTCTAACGGAAAAATCCAATGAAGAATATGTTGCTCACGCCTTTCGGGGTTATCTTTATGGCATTACCAACCCTAAAAAAGTACGGAGTGAATTTGATTGATTTAAGTGAATTATTTTTTTGTCGTATTAAAACAAACGTTTGTTTTAAATAAATTGGATTATCTTTATCTATTTAAGAGATAAATAAAGGGAGTGTGGAGGTATGATAAAGACAAAGGTAGTCACTCATAAAATGTGCATAATTTTCGCCGGGGTATTTATAATGTGCGTCCTTATTGGGATTTCATTTAAACATTATTTAAAACCACAAGCAATCATGGAAGATATCCCTATAGTAAAAACCATGATTATCAGAGAAAACGGTGCGCTTCAAACCTACACATATTCCGGCGAAGTGCGCGGACGCTATGAGAGTCAACTAGCTTTTCAAGTGGGCGGCAAAATAGTAAGGCGCCATGTAGAGGTAGGAAGCAGCGTGAAGGCCGGCGATGTTCTGATGCAGATTGACTCTAAAGATTTGCAACAGGTAGTCAATAGTGGCTCGGCCCAAGTCTATTCGGCCGAGTCACAACTAAGATTGGCAGAAATAAATTTGATGCGCTACAAACAATTATTCGAGCAGGGTGCCGTAAGCCGCGCCCAATATGACCAGTACAAAACTAGTTACGACGTATCTATTGCGGCTGCCCGCCAAGCCTCAGCACAATATACGCAAGGCGCCAACCAATTGGACTATAGCCAACTGTATACTGATATTCCAGGACTAGTATCCGTAATAAATACTGAAGTCGGTCAAGTTGTTAGTGCTGGTCAACCCGTTGTTACAGTCGTAAGAGATGGCGAAAGAGAGATAGAAATATATGTTCCGGAAAGCCGTATCGATGAAATTAACAAGGCTCAAAAAATTAAAGTGAAGTTTTGGGCACTGCCGGGTGTGGTTAATGATGGGAAAATCAGAGAAATTGCGCCAATGGCTGACAAAATAGCTCGTACATACAAGGTCCGCATAAGTTTGGTAAACTCAATACCGGAAATTAAACTTGGCATGACCGCTTCTGTTGAGATCGGGGCATTTGCTGGGCAACAGCCAACAACACTGTATATTCCACTTGCTGCTATTTATCAAACAGGTCAGTCCCCTGCAGTATGGATAGTTGGTGACGGAGTTGTTGAATTACGTCCGATAAGAACAGGCGATTTTGGCGACGGGAAAGTTCAGGTCTTGGAAGGACTGAAGGATGGAGATGTAATTGTAACAGCGGGTATTCACAAACTAAAGGAAGGGCAAAAGGTGAATGTAGCGGGTGGCAGCTTATGATGAATTTTAACCTTACAGAATGGGCGCTTAACCATAAGCAGTTAATGTTTTATTTCATAGCAGTAATCTTTATTGCTGGATTGTTTTCCTATCAAAAATTAGGGCGGATGGAAGATCCGGATTTTACTGTACGGCAAATGATTGTCAGTGCTTCCTGGCCGGGAGCCACAGCTCGCCAGGTTGAAGAACAGGTTACCGATAAAATAGAAAAAAAACTGCAGGATACACCGGGGATCGACTACATAAAAAGTTATTCTAGTACAGGCCAATGTGTGATTTATGTAAATCTAAAAAATTATGTTGATGCAAAAGATGTCCGACCGACTTGGGTTGAAGTTAGGAATATGGTCAATGACATCAAAGGTTCTTTGCCGGCTGGTGTCATCGGCCCGTTCTTCAACGACCGGTTTGACGATGTCTTTGGTTGCGTTTATGCTATTACTGCTGACGGATTTTCCTATGAGGAAATACGGGAAAAGACAGAAAAAATCCGGCGTATTTTGCTAGGAGTTCCTGGCGTAAGAAAAGTAGATCTTGTGGGTGTGCAAACCGAACAAATATATGTCGAGATAGAAAATGGTAAACTAGCTCAGCTTGGTATTGATCCAAACCTCTTCATTTCTACCATACAAGCGCAGAATGTCATGGCATCATCAGGGATGATCGAGGCATCTTCCGATAATGTTTACTTGCGTGTCAGCGGGATGTTGGATGATCTTGACGCTATACGCAATCTACCTATAAGGAGTAATGAACGCACATTCCGCCTGGGGGATATAGCCAAAGTAACTCGTAGCTACATCGAACCGTCCGATCCTAAATTTTATTTTAACGGCAAGCCAGCAATTGGCTTACAGCTATCCATGGATAAGAATGGTAATATTTTAAGTCTAGGTAAAAATCTAGAAACAACCATAAATCAAGTGCAAAAAGAACTGCCGCTCGGTTTGGAAATTCATCAGGTGGCGAACCAGCCGGAAGTGGTAGCATCCTCAATCAATGAATTCGTAGAGTCCTTGGGGATAGCCATTTTTATTGTGCTGTGCGTTAGTTTTATCAGTCTGGGCATGAGGTCCGGACTTGTAGTTGCTTTATGTATCCCCTTAGTAATTGCGGCTGTCTTTGTAGGCATGCAAATAATGGGTATTGCACTGCAGAAGATCTCTCTGGGGGCCTTGATTATCTCTCTGGGGCTTTTAGTAGATGATGCTATAATTGCGATAGAGATGATGGTAGTTAAATTGGAGCAGGGCTGGGACCGGTATAAAGCGGCCAGCTATGCATACACTGTGACCGCTTTCCCAATGCTGACGGGAACGCTTATCACTTGCGCCGGCTTTATTCCAATTGGCTTTTCCAAAGGCTCGGCGTCCGAGATGATGGGCAGCATTTTTTCGGTGGTCACACTGGCGTTGGTTATATCGTGGATTGTGGCGGCTATGGTCACGCCTTTAATGGGGTACTATCTTATAAAGGTTAAGCACACGGTTACTAGTGCGAAGACGGAGCGAGCAAAAGATATTTACGATACCTATTTTTACAGGAAATTTAAGCAAATATTATCTTGGTGCCTTTGTCACCGGAAAATCGTTTTGTTCGTTACTCTATTTTTCTTTGTCGCCTCTATTGCCTTATTTGGGCTTGTCAAACAAGAATTTTTCCCACCGTCGACTCGTCCGGAGTTAATTGTGGACCTTACTTTGCCTGAAGGCGCTTCCTTCAAGCAAACCGACGCAGTTGCAGCTGAATTTGCAGAACGCATTCAAGGCGCTGCGTCAATTGCTAACTACAGCTACTACGTGGGAAAAGGAGCGCCTAGGTTTGTTTTGACAGCGGAGCCTACTTTCAATAAAAGCAATTTTGCCCAGTTTGTTATTGTTGCCAAGGATATTGATGCTCGAGTCGCTCTATCGGAAACAGTCGATAAAATATTGAAAGAAGAATTTTCTAGTGTTCGCGGAAACGTTAAAATCCTGCAGACAGGACCGCCAGAGCCTTATCCTGTCATGTTAAGAGTGAGTGGATATGATCACGATAAAGTGCGTGAAATTGCTGGACAAATACGCGACGTGATGACTGAATATCCTGATGTTTTCAATGTCAATCTCGATTGGAACGAAAAGAGTAAAATCATGCGTCTGAAAATTGACCAAGACAAGGTACGCTTGCTCGGTATAAGTACTCAAGCACTGGCATCTTCACTTCAGTCACAGTTGTCAGGCGCTCCTATAGCCGAATTCAGGGAGAAGGATAAAACTGTAAATATGGTATTTAGGGTTGATTCAAATAACCGCACTGATCTGTCAAAGATCAAAGACATGAATATTCACATCGGCAACGGTAAGTATGTACCACTTGATCAAATTGCTCAAATTAGTTATGATGCTGAAGATGGATTAATATGGCGTCGGGATCTGAAACCTACGATTACGGTTCAGGCTAATGTTGTCGCAGGTGTCACGGGAAATGACGCTTCGCAGAAAATATATGCGAAACTTAAGGATATACGGGCCGGACTGCCTCCGGGGTATCGTATCGATATTGGCGGTCTGCTGGAACGTAGTAAGGACGCTGCAAAGCTGTTACTGGAGCCGGTGCCGGTGATGATTTTCTTTATTATCACTCTACTGATGATCCAGGTTCATAGCGTTCCTAAAATGCTTCTTACTCTGTTGACGGCACCGTTAGGTATAATTGGTATCAGCGCTGGATTGGTTCTGTCAGGTAAGCCGATGGGTTTTGTGGTGCAGCTAGGAATTTTGGCTTTGTCTGGAATTATTATTCGAAATTCGGTAATTTTGATTGACCAGATTGAGCTGCAAATAAAAGCCGGAGAAACCTTGTGGAATGGTATTATCAACGCTGCAGTTCTCAGATTCCGTCCCATCATGCTGACAGCGGCTGCGGCAATCTTAGCAATGATTCCGTTGATGCTGAGCGTATTCTGGGGGGCAATGGCTGTAGCCATTGCTGCGGGATTATTTGTCGCCACTATTTTGACGCTTTTGGTTTTTCCAACCATGTATGCCGCTTGGTATAAGGTTAAGCCAGATACAATCCAATCAAAAGAGAGAGAATTTTAACATTCCAATTTTTCATATTTAATGCGTTTTTATAACTCAACAGTATGATTAAATGATAGTAAAGTCAGTGGTTTAAAACCAACTGGCTTTACTATAGCTTGAATCAGTATTAATCTATTATTATGAATTTTTCCTTCAACGTTAAAATGTAAAATGTATCATACACAGATTTGGAAGGAGTTTCACCCGAGGTAATTGAATATATGGCAAAACTGAAAATACAGGAAAAAATAGTGTGAAATTGTGGAATTTTTTAATAGTACATGATGTGAAATGCTATGATTTTAAGAACTTTGTTATAGAAATTATCTACTATTGAAGGAGGTTAGAATATGCATGAAACAGTTGAGCCAACAATGCACCTGGATAATCTTATATCTTTTGTCCTCGGAACCAACTCAACAAATTGGACGGAGATTGAGCAATGTTATCACTCATTAATCATAAATAATGAGATTCCTGAACATTTGGATAAGGTAAGGCAGTGCGTAGCGCAATCCTGGCTTCGGTGTAAAAAAAATGGTGTTAAGTCAACATTACCAATACAAAAGAAAAACTTAAGAATCAACAATGTCAGTGAAATTCATCAGAAGAGTGATGTGTTGCTACAAGCAAGTCGGCCGCTGTTTAATAAATATTTTTCATTTGCCTTTAATAGTGATAAATATTGTGTTGTGTTACATGATCCTAAAGGAGTCGTGCTGCATAGCAGCAACCCGTTTTTTATCAATATGGATTTGAGCGAAGAAAAAGTTGGAACTACTGCTCAATCGCTTTGTGCTGCTTTAGATCAACCAATTTGCCTTATGTCACCAGAAAACTACAACAAAGATTTGCAGAAACCAACATTTACTGTATCTATCCCTATTCATGATGAAAAAAAGAATATCGTTGGGATATTGGCATTGCCTTATTACGGAGCTATTGATAATTCGCCGGATAAAAAAGAATTAATAACATGGCTCTTTTCAACTCTTTTTCTATTTGTGAAAACTATCGAAGAAGTTATTCCACAATATAAGTATCCTACAAGAAACTTAAATAGTCATAGCATAGATGATAAACGACACTGTAAGAGAGATAATAATTTAAACGCATTATACCAATTTTCGGATATTTATGGCAGCAGCAAGGAAATAAGCGATGCAAAAAAGATCGCTCGCAAAATAGCCGGAAAATATGGGAATGTATTACTTGCTGGTGAAAGTGGAACAGGTAAAGAATTATTTGCTCATTCTATTCATCAAGAATATCGGCCCGAAGGACCCTTTATAGCGATCAATTGTGCTTCTATACCTGAAGGACTGATTGAAAGTGAATTATTCGGTTATGAAGGAGGCAGTTTCACAGGGGCTAATCGGCGCGGAAATACAGGAAAATTAGAGATGGCGGATGGAGGAACCTTGTTTCTTGATGAAATTGGCGATATGCCCTTGAAGCTGCAGCCATCTCTGCTAAGAGTGCTTGAAGACAAACGGATTATGAGAATCGGTGGAAGTGAATATATTTCGACGGATTTTCGAGTTGTTGCCGCTACAAATAAGGATCTATATGGGCTGGTAAGACAGAATAAGTTTCGGGAAGATTTATATTACCGCATTGCTGCCTTTGAAATTTCAATTCCGCCATTAAAGAATAGAGGCATGGATAAGATTGAACTCGCCCGATACTTCCTGAAAAAACACAGTTTGAAAATGGGCAGGGGGATACCCATTTTGGATCATGATGTTACAAATAAAATACTTCAGTATGAGTGGCCGGGGAATGTCAGACAACTTCAAAATGCCATGTACTACGCCCTAAATATGTGTGAAAATGATAAAATAACACTTCATGATTTGCCGATGAATATTCAAGAAGGAAACGCGGTAATAAATTCTTCCCCAAAACTTCAAAAGCTTCAAACACTTGGCGAGGTTGAAAGAGAAGCCATTTTGGCGACCATGGCATTCACGAACTATAATATCGTTGATGCGGCTAATATACTTGGGATAAGCAGGCCAACACTCTATAGACGGCTAAAGGAATATAAGTTGTGCGAAGAAGATTAACGTATTTAAAACCACTGTGTAACAAATTGAGAAAGTTAGCGGCCGTCCAAGCCTAATTTGGGCGTGTTTATTGCTTGGTGCAAATGTTGTAGTGCTCTGTTTTTTTCTTGTCGCATAAAATATGTAATAGTTTGATATTATTCATTAAGGTTTCGGTCATTTGCTGTAAAATAATGATTATAGGTTTGCAAAACAACTTAACAGTTAGAGTAACGAGGGCTTTTTTTAGACAATTAATTAATTTTTTTGTCTAAAAAAAGCCTTATTTCATAAGGCTTTTTAGGTTTTAAATAAAAATATATAAGTTTGGCTTTGAGATTGGCATATTAAATGCAAATAAGAATACAAGAGCTGGAAAGAAACTAAGAAGAAAATGAAATTATTTCCAGAAAACGGCTCTTATGACATGAAATATGTTATTAAAAAAAGGGGGAACTCATATGGAACTTAAAAGCGATCAGTCAGGACGAGCGTGGAAATGGGAAGAAGACGGTTATACTGTATATCGCAGTAATTCGCGTACCGGTCCGGGATGCCATGATAATTGCGGTATCTTAATGTACGTCAAAGATGGTGCGTTGATGAAAATCGAAGGCGATCCGGAGAATCCTTACAATCAGGGAAGACTTTGCCCCCGTTGTTTAGCGGCTAAGGAAATGATTTACAATCCTGACCGTCTGTTATATCCCATGAAACGCGCTGGTAAACGTGGAGAAAATAAATGGGAAAGAATGACTTGGGATGAAGCCTATGATTATTGTGAGAAGAAATTGAAAGAAGTTAGCGCCAAATATGGCTCTGAATCCATTTCTGTTACGCAGGGCACAGGCCGAGATATCAATGGTTATGGTCCCCGTACGGCAAAATCATTTAATACTCCCAACTATATGCCAGGATTTTTAAGTGGTTTTGGCTGCTACATCCCTCGACTCGTTAGCACAGGCTTTAAACTGGGTGATTTCGTAATTGCAGACTATTCTCAATTTTTTCCGGAACGTTATGATGATCCGAGGTGGACTCCTCCCAGCGTTATTGTAATCTGGGGCAATAATCCGGTTGTTGCCAATTCCGATGGGACTCTTGGACACTGGATTGTGGAATGTATAAAGCGAGGGAGTGAACTTATTGTCATCGATCCGAAGCTGACCTGGCTTGCTTCGAGAGCGAAATATTGGCTTCCTGTACGGCCGGGAACGGACGCTGCGTTAGCCATCGCTATGGGTAATGTTATTTGTTCTGAGGGTATAGAAGACAAGGACTTTATTGAGAAATGGACTGCGAATTTTGAGGATTATAAAAATAAAACTTTGGAATATTCTCCTGAAAAAGCAGCAGAGATTTGTGGTATTGATAAGCAACTTATCATTGAAGCGGCTCGTCTTTTAGCAAAAGCAAATACAGCTTGTTTGCAATGGGGGGTTGCCTTTGATCATAGTTCGGAAGGTTTTTTAACCGGTATGGCGGTTATGGATCTTGTTGCTCTTACAGGCAATATTGAAAAGCCCGGGAGCATGGTGATCGGACGCCCCTGTTTCGGCGTAACAGATACATGGAATCCACCGGATGATGTTCGTTTGGAAGATGAAGAGCAGCGGGAAAAAATATTAAACCACAAATACCCTGCTTTGAGAGCGATTGGGGTAATTAGTCCTGACTCCATTCTTGATGCGATTGAAACAGGTGATCCTTATCCAGTTAAGGCATTATGGATGCAAACAAATAATCCATTGGCTTGTATGGGTGCTGATCCTAAACGTATCTTAAAGGCGTTTGATAATGTGGATTTTATTGTTGTCGTTGATATGTTCATGACTCCGACTGCTCTAGCTGCAGCCGATGTGATCTTGCCGGCTGCATCCTTTGCCGAGCGTATTGGACTTAGCGGACACCAACCGTATTATCTGGGTGCCATTGTTAAGGCGATAGAGCCTTTAGGCGATTGCAAATCAGACCCGCAGATCATTTATGAAATCGGTAAACGTTTTGATCCAGAAGGAAACCCATGGAATAATGACGAGGAATTTTATAACTACATACTAGGAAAAGGGAACTTGCCGATAAAATATAGCGAATTAAGGGAACAGACTTGGAAATATCCGGAATTCGAATATTATAAGCATGAAAAAGGGCTGCTTCGTGCTGATGGAGAGCCCGGATTTAATACGATGAGCGGAAAATATGAATTCAGATGTGAGATGCTTGCCCATTTCGGTCTTGAGGATCTTGCCAGTTATTCAGAGCCGCCGGAAAGCCCTGTACGCACACCGGAGCTGGCCCAAAAGTACCCCTTGGTTCTCACGACCGGCGCGCGTCGCTGGGGGTTCTTCCATTCTGAGCACCGACAAAGCCCTTCGATGCGTCGCTTACATCCTGATCCATGTGTCACAATTCATCCCGAAACAGCAGCCCAATATGGCATTAAGGACGGGGATTGGGTGAAAATTGAAAATCATTTAGGCGAATGCAGAATGAAAGCAGAATTCTTCGCAGGGTTGAGAAAGGATACCGTATCGGCTGACCATGCTTGGTGGTTTCCGGAAAGAGATCCTGAGGATGGCACGTTCTTTGGCACTTTCGAATCCAATATTAATTGTTTAGTGCCCATGCGTCCAGGAAAATCTGGTCTGGCTAATTCTTGTAAATCATTACTTTGCCGGATCAGTAAAGCAGATTGATTACTTTTAAGAAATGAGGAGATTTAAAATGGCAAAAGGACTTTTGATTGATTACAGATATTGCACCGGATGTCACACTTGTGAAATCGCTTGCCGTCAGGAGCACGATTATGAACCAACGAAGGATGGAATTAAATTAAACAGTATTGGCCCAACTCCACTGCCTTTTGGAAGATGGCAATATGATTTCTTTCCGTCACCTACTGCTTTTTGTGATGGTTGCGGAGATCGGGTTTCCAAAAGTAAAAAACCGGCATGTGTACAGCATTGCCAGGCCGGATGTATGGAGTTTGGCGACGTATCGGATTTAGCGGCAAAACTTGTTAATGAAAAAATGGTGCTATTTACACTGAAATGATTTTCCCGTGAGTGGATATAGAAGTACCTTATTAGAAGGTGGGTTTTGCGAGTATATTTGAAAGTTTGCATGCTTCATCGTCTGGAAAATGCTCCTCAGCAATTAAACGTCGTTGGAAATCACTAATATTTTCTTTGCCAGTAATCTTGTGAAATGTAAGCGTCAAACAAACCGGCACATAGACAATAAGACATCCTAATGCGAAAATGGTTCCAAAAGAATCTAATTGGAGTTTATTAGATTCTTTTGGAACTCTTAATAAGTCGGAAGGAGTTTTGGTTGTATGAATGTGCAAAAATTGACGCATGAAGTTCGCATGCAACAGTGGATCAAAATTGTAACCGATTGCCGAAACAGCGGAAAAACAAAAAAAACCTGGTGTGCGGAAAATAATATTAACGTTAAAACGTATTACCACTGGCAAAAGAAAGTGTGTCAGGAAACCTGCCGGGAACTTGCTATTCCTCAAAATCAATCTCCAGTAGCGATTCCAGTGAGGAAAGAACCTGCGTTTGTAGAACTTCATAAGCCTAGCATCCATACAGGACAATTGGCGGTCACTATACAGCGCAACGATATCCAAATCCATATTTACCGCAGTGCTGATGCAGAACTTGTCGAAACAGCCATCGTGGCAATGAAACACTTATGCTAGGAGACATTTCTGGCGTCGACCATATTTATCTTGCCTGCGGCTATACGGATATGCGCAAATCAATTGACGGTCTGGCATCCTGTGTAAAACAAAGCTTTCATTTAGATCCATTCTCCAATAAGGGCATGCGGACAAAATCTTGGACTCTAAACGAGACAGGAGGTTGCCCATGTATTCAATAGAACAACAAACGAAAGCCATTAAACTTTACATCAAATAT
>JAGFXW010000034.1 GCA_017861495.1 Bacillota bacterium | reverse complement strand
GATGTTTATGTTGACCCGACCGATGAGGAATATGAACAAGTCGTTAAAGCGTACGATGAAATTATTGCTGCAGAAGAGGAAGAAGCCGAATAGGCTTCTTTTTTTCTGTCACATTGTGTATAATAGTGACAGAATTTGAGGTGACGAAAGATGCAGCAGTATATGTATTTGTTTCGAAAAAAAATAGTAATAGCAACAATAGCAGCCATGTTATTTATGGTTATTTTTTATTCTTTCGTGATTAACTCGCCGGAGGTTGCTTCTTTGGCGGCCCAGAAACCGGTCTTGATTACAGTAAGGCAGGGTATGGGCTTGCAGGAAATCGGTGATCGTTTATATCAGCAGGGAGTTATCGGTAATGTTACTGTTTTCCGTATGATGGCGAAGCTGAAAGGTTTGGAAAATTCATTGCAAGCCGGCGATTATGCCATTGCTCCCGGAACGAATATAACCAGGATACTGGAAATGCTGGCAAAAGGGGAAACGGCATATCAGCAACTGACTGTGCCAGAGGGGTACACGATCGACCAAATCGCTGATTTGCTGGAAGAAAAGCATCTAGGATTGGCTTCCCGCTTTAAGGCATCCGCCCAAAAAACAAAGTTGGGCAATTCTGTTTTACCATCTGATCCGGCGGCAAAGTATGTGGCTGAGGGATACGCATTTCCCAACACGTATCGATTTTCGTCCGGAACTGCGGAAGAGCAAATCTTGGCGTTAATGGTGAAAGAGTTCGACAAACAAATTACGTCCGAGCTGCGGGATCGGGCGCAGGCAATGGGCTTGCCGATGCGGGACGTTATAATTTTGGCTTCGCTGGTGGAAAAAGAAGCCCGATTGCCGGAAGACCGGCCTGTTATCGCTGCTGTGTTCATGAACCGTTTGAGATTGGGGATGCCATTACAGTCTTGCGCAACGATCCAATATATTTTAGGTTATCCTAAACCGGAATTGTCTGTTCAAGATACCATGCTTCCGTCCCCTTACAATACGTATAAAAACATGGGTCTGCCGCCCGGGCCAATTGCTAATCCGGGTTTGGCCTCGATTAAAGCGGTATTGTATCCGGCGCAAACGGATTACTTATATTTTGTTGCCGATAAGCAAGGAGCGCATCATTTTAGCAAAACATATGAAGAACATTTGATGATGATCGAGCAGGTGCGCAACTAATATGAAACAATTTGCGGAAACGAATTTACTTGCGGCTATACGATCAGCCGAACAATATGCGCTGGCAAACCATGTTCCGATCGTTTCGCAGGCAGGCGCAGCAGTATTAACGGAACTTGTTGGCGTTCGTCATCCTGAACGAATTCTGGAAATCGGTACGGCGATTGGTTATTCGACCATGATTATTGCTGCGGCAATGCCTGCCGAAGCAGCCATCATCACGATTGAAAAAGATCCGAATCGTAGCGCAATTGCCCAAAACTTTATAGCGGAAGCAGGAATTTCATCGCGTGTACAGCTGTGTTGCGGCGATGCCGGACAACTTCTGCATGAGGTTTCCGGGCCGTTTGATTTTGTCTTTATTGATGCTGCAAAAGGCCAGTATCTTGATTATCTGCTTACTATTAAGGATAAACTTTCCGCGCAGGCGGTTGTTGTTGCGGATAATGTTTTATTTCGGGGCTTTGTTGAAAATACGGACAATGCGCCGCGCCGTTACCGGACCATCGTAAAACGATTGCGAGAGTATTTGAAATTTGTCAATGAATCTTCCGATTTTCATACGGAGCTTCATCGGACTGGTGACGGAATAGCGGTTTCTTATTATCTCGTTAACAGCCTGTAATACCCCGTTCGGTGCACAGGGACACTTGCCCTCTTAGGTCGGGGGACCTGTGCCCTTTGGGTATCAACAGGCTATAACACTCGAACTAAGTTCGCTCTAAGGGTTCGTAGGGGGCAATAACCCCCTACGAACCTAAGGCTCACTTATATCAGGGAGGAACTATTCATCATGCATAAACCAGAGTTACTTGCTCCTGCCGGCAATCCGGAAAAGCTTCGTATGGCTTTACGGTATGGGGCGGATGCTGTTTATTTAGGCGGTAAAGATTTTAGCCTGCGGGCTTTTAGTGGCAATTTTTCGCTGGCAGAAATTCAAGAGGCCGTAATTTTTGCACATAATTTAAACAAGAAAGTATACGTAACCATTAACATTTTTCCGCACAATGAAGATTTAATACAATTGCCGGAATATATCGCAGCCCTGCGGGATATTGGAGTAGACGCCTTTATTATTGCGGATTTAGGGGTTTTTCGGGTGGCGAGGACGGTTGCGCCGGAAATTCCTTTGCATATCAGTACCCAGGCTAATAACACCAATTGGGCGTCTGTTCTTGGTTGGCAGGAAATGGGCGCTAAACGGGTAGTATTAGCCAGAGAACTTTCATTGACAGAAATTCAATTGATCCGCAGCAAAGCATCGTTGGAGCTGGAGGCTTTTGTGCATGGCGCAATGTGCATCTCGTATTCCGGCCGGTGTTTGTTAAGCAACTATTTGACAGGAAGAGACGCCAACCGGGGAGAATGTGCGCAGCCCTGCCGCTGGAAATATTCATTAGTAGAAGAAACTCGGCCGAATGAATATTTGCCGGTACTTGAAGATGAAAGAGGCACCTATATATTCAATTCAAAAGATCTCTGCTTGCTGGAACATATACCTGAGCTTGTTGAAACAGGTCTTAACAGCTTTAAAATTGAAGGCCGGATGAAAAGTGTTTATTATGTTGCGGTTGTTGTAAAAGCATATCGCGACGCAATCGACCGGTATCTTGCCGATCCGGTCAATTATACGATGCAGCCTAAATGGCTGGAAGAAGTAAGTAAGATATCCCACCGGGAATATACAACCGGATTTTATTTCCAAAAGGCGGGGCCGGATGATCAGATCTATGGGTCATCTTCCTATATTCAACCGTATGATTTTGTCGGTTTGGTTAAAGGGTATAATAAGCAAACAAAAATGGCGCTTGTTGAGCAGCGGAATCGTTTTCAGGTGGGGGACGAAGTGGAAATCGTCCAGCCGGGGAAAGATTTTTTCCAACAACGAATCACTGCGATTATCAATGAGACGGGGGAAGCCGTAGCTGCCGCTCCTCATCCGCAACAACTGGTACAGATTCCCGTGGAGGAAGAGGTTGTTGAATTTGCCATGTTACGCCGTAGAGGTGCAGCCAATGCCTAGCGGTCTTCTGATACGGGTTGAACCGTGCAAAATTGATTACATAAACCGAATTATGGAAGGCTATGAATACCTGGGGGTTGTTACGACAATCGATCGCACCGGCGGTTTGCTGATGGTCCGGGTGACTCCGGATACGGCGGATGAAGTGAGGAAAATTTTGTCGGACTTGCCGGTACCGGTTGTGTTTGAAGAACGGTAATAGGCAAAAAGAAAAAAATATGGTAAAATGTTAAAGTCAAAAAATATAGGGTAGTGATTACATGTCAACTGGTAAACCATGTGTATTAGTCATTAACGGCCCGAATATAAACTTGTTGGGAACCCGCGAACCGGATGTTTATGGTGTTATGACGTTGGCGGATCTGAACCAAAGGCTGACAAAACAGGCAGCGGAGCTAGGTGTAGAGGTTGATTTTCTACAAACAAACCACGAAGGCGTTATGGTTGATAGTATACAGCAATCTGTTGGCAAATATGCTTGTATTATCATAAATCCGGCGGCTTTTTCGCATTATAGCATAGCCGTTCGCGACGCGCTGGCTGCTGTTGCTGTGCCGGCAGTGGAAGTTCATATGTCCAATATTCATGCCAGAGAAGAATTTCGGCGTCATTCCGTTGTTTCTCCTGTTGTACAGGGGCAGATTGTTGGGTTTGGCGCGGACAGCTATTTCCTTGCCTTGCAATATGCTGCAAAGCTTGTTGTGAAGGAGGAAAAACCGGTTGAGTGAACGAATTGCACGTCTTAGAACGTATTTGCAACAACAAAAATTGGATGGTGTAATCGTCAGTAAACCGGAAAATCGACGTTATTTCAGCCAATTTACCGGCACAACGGGAATGTTGCTGATTACGACAGCCTCAGCGTACTTTTTAACGGATTTTCGTTATATAGAGCAAGCGGAACAGCAGGCCCAAGGGTATGCAATTGTTGATGCCGGTTCGAAATACGGCAGCAAGCTGTCCGACTTATGTCAAAAGTCTGGGGGAATTGCACGGGTTGGCTTCGAATGTGATTATGTAACTTGGAATGAATACAACTCGTTGAAACAAGAAATGACAAATTTTGTTTTGGAACCGGTGAAACTTGATTTTTTTCGGATGGTAAAAGATGAGACGGAAATTGCCGCAATCCGAGAAGCAGTGCGGATTGCCGATGCGGCCTTTGCGCAAATTCTGCCATTGATACAACCAGGTATCCGTGAAATTGATGTAGCTTGTGAACTGGAATATATCATGCGTAAATTAGGTTCGGAACGACCGGCGTTTGATACAATTATCGCTTCAGGCAAGCGGGGTGCCTTACCGCACGGCCTGGCTTCCGAAAAACGAATTGAACCAGGCAATATGATTACGATGGATTTCGGCGCTGTATTTGGAGGCTATCATTCGGATATCACACGCACTGTAGTGTTAGGGCGTGCTGATCCGAAACAGCGTGAAATATACGATGTGGTACTGTCAGCGCAATTGGCTGGCGTCAGTGCGGTGGCAGTTGGAAAGAAGTGCCGGGAAATCGATGCGGTTGCCCGTAAAGTCATTGAAGATGCTGGCTATGGAGAATTTTTTGGCCATGGATTAGGGCATAGCGTAGGGCTGGCAATCCATGAAGAGCCGCGTTTTTCTCCCAGCGCAGGAGAAATCGTTTTGGAAACCAATATGGTAATGACTGTGGAGCCGGGTGTTTATCTGCCTGAATGGGGCGGGGTCCGGATTGAAGATACAGTGCTGGTTTCTGACCAGCGGGGAGTTATATTGACTTCCAGCACAAAGAAACTGATAGAATTGGATTGTTAAATAAGGAGGAAATAGAATGATTTCGAGTAACGATTTTCGGACAGGTGTAACGATTGAAATTGACAATGATGTTTGGCAAGTAGTGGATTTTCAGCATGTAAAACCAGGAAAAGGCGCGGCTTTTGTGCGGGCTAAATTAAAAAATGCCAGAACAGGCGCTGTGGTGGAACGGACTTTTAATGCCGGTGAAAAAGTTCCAAAAGCGCATGTTGACCGGCGGGAAATGCAGTATTTGTATGCCAGTGATGATCAATACAATTTTATGGATAATGAAACCTATGAACAAATTACGTTAACCCCGGCTCAATTGGGTGATGCCACAAAATTCCTGAAAGAGAATATGAGCATCGGCATTATGTTTTTCCAGGGATCCATTATTGGTGTTGACGTTCCCAATTCAGTTGAATTAACAGTCATTGAAACGGACCCGGGAATTCGAGGCGATACGGCTACCGGCGGCACAAAACCGGCTAAACTGGAAACCGGATATGTTGTGAAAGTGCCTCTGTTTATTAATACGGGTGATGTGTTGCGGATTGATACCCGTTCCGGCGATTACATCGAACGCGCTTAATTGAAAACGATTTGAGAAAATTCCCTCTGAGACTCATGTTGCCATGGAACAGGGATTTGTTTCCCTTAGTTTTTGCGTGATGTGGTTTAGAGGGAACTTTTTTGCTCGCAGACTTTGTAAAGCATAGAATAGTTTGATATAATTATTTAAATATGAAAAATTTGTTAGGGGCGCAGCTTTCACTATATAGCGTTCGCTATGTAAAGGGGGGGACCATATGGAGAACCGTGTCATGGAAAAGACAGAGCGCAATGAAACCGGTTCAATTCGGATTGCCGATGAAGTGGTTGGTATCATTGCCGGTCTTGCGGCAACGGAGGTGCCTGGAGTTGCCGGTATGAGCGCCGGACTTGTCGGCGGAATTGTCGAGATGCTCGGTAAAAAGAATTTGGCTAAAGGTGTAAAAGTTGAAGTCGGAGAAAGGGAAGCTGCGGTCGACCTTTATATTATTGTTGAATACGGAGTTCGGATCCCTGACGTTGCTTTACGCGTACAGGAAAATGTAAAGCGGGCGATTGAATCGATGACCGGCCTTGATGTTGTGGAGGTAAATGTTCACATTCAGGGTGTCGGTTTTGCTCCAGAAGAGAAAGAAGAAGATATTCGGGTGCGATAGAAAGGAGTAATTATGGGCATTTTTGACCGAATTATTTTATCTATTTATACGTTCTTCTTGGCCTTTATTTCGTTAGGCGTAATATTATTGGCATTGCGGTTAATCCCGCTTGAACTTGTCTGGACCTGGATATCCTATATGTATGGGCAATGGGAAGCAAGTTTGGTTGGCGCCGTATTCTTTTTGGTCAGTATTCGCTTGTTATTGGCTGGGGTGCGCTCTAAACGAGTGAAGAGTATGCTTATCCACCATACGGAAATGGGGGATGTCCAGGTTTCGTTACGGGCTATAGAAAATTTGGTGGAAAAGACGGCCCGCCATATTCGTGGGGTACGCGGGGTCGATGTCAAAGTAGCGCAAAGCGATCATGGATTGAAGGTTGGGATAAAAGCGGTTGTCAGTTTAGACGGCAATATTCCGTCGATTACAGCTGAAATGCAGGATGCAGTTCACAAGTACATCAAAAATACAGTGGGCGTTGACTTGGCTGACGTCAAAATCGTGGTTGAAAATATATCTAACGAATTTAAAGCCCGGCAACGCGTCGAATAAGGAGTGGTAATGTGGATGCTAATTTATGGCGGGAAATTTGGGATCAACACTCCGGTAAAATTATAGGAGCAATCGCAGGCTTACTGATTGGCGTGTTTATTCTTACCTTTGGCTTTTTTCGCACGCTGTTTGTGTTATTATGTGTTGCTGCAGGTTGTATTATTGGTAAAAAAATTGATGAAAAAGAAGATCTTATGGATATCCTGGACCGGTTATTGCCGCCAGGATACCACCGGTAGGAAAAGAGAGGGAAACGATGAGTCGAAGAAAAGCCAGAGAGATGGCATTGCAAACGTTATTCCAATTGGATTTTAATCAAATGGAACAGGATGCCGCAATGCAAGCCGTATTTGCAGAAAATGTAACGGTATCCAAAAGTGCCAAAGAGTATGCCGAGTTACTGGTTAAGGGAACGCGCGATCATTTGGCGGAAATCGATGAGATTATATCGGAAGCCGCGATTGGCTGGAAATTAGACCGGATGGCCGGGGTAGATCGTAATATCACCCGTATGGCGATATTTGAAATGCGGTTTGCTGAAGAAACGCTGGCCCCCAACGTAATCATTAATGAAGCTGTGGAATTGGCCAAACTCTTCGGGTCGGCGGAGACAGGACGTTTCATTAACGGAATTTTGGGTTCGCTGGTCAAAAAGACGCGAAAATAGGGAAACCTCGACTGCGTATTGTGATAGTTTCGGATTCCTGTCTCTTTCTTGCGTGTAGTGGAGACTTGGCGTTGGCCAGGTCTTTTTTCTAAACCTAAGTGCAGCCAGCGTTCCGCGCCATCGTTGATAAGGTTCGGCGCAAGCTGGAATTTCCGATAAGATTTATAATAAGCAACCTGTTGAAGGTGATTGAGATGCAGATTATTAGTGTTACTGAATTAACCCGGTATATCAAAAAAATGTTCGAGACAGATTCCTTGCTAGGGCTAATTTATGTGAGGGGTGAAATTTCTAACTTCAAACGCCATTATTCCGGACACTGTTATTTTACGCTGAAAGACCAGGGAAGCACTATACGGGCGGTTATGTTTAAGGGGCGGGCTCAATATTTAAAATTTGCACCGTATGATGGATTGAAAGTGGTGGCTGGCGGTCGTGTCACCGTTTTCGAACGGGATGGCCAATATCAGCTCTATGTTGATCAACTGATGCCGGAAGGGATCGGAGAATTGAGCCTTGCTTTTGAACAACTAAAAAAGAAGTTGACAGAAGAAGGATTATTCGATGAACGGAGAAAAAAAGGGCTGCCTTTTTTTCCAAGATCAGTTGGTATTGTTACTTCGCTTACCGGTGCTGTTTTACGGGATATCATCACTGTTTCCAAACGACGCAATCCGAATATTGCCTTGACTCTATATCCAGTGCAAGTCCAAGGGACTGAAGCGCCCATGCAAATTGCGCATGCGATTGAAGTTTTTAACCGCCTCAGATCAGTAGATGTGCTGATTATTGGCCGGGGCGGCGGGTCCATCGAAGAGCTTTGGGCTTTCAATGATGAAAAAGTGGTACGGGCGATTGCTGCATCGGAAATTCCTATTGTATCCGCTGTCGGACATGAAACCGATTATACGCTTGCCGATTTTGCTGCCGATTATAGAGCGGCTACTCCATCTCAGGCCGCTGAAATCGTCGTGCCGGATACCGCTGTTTTGCGTCAGCGGGTGATGATGCTGCGAGCCGGTTTGACAACGAATATTCGTGCGTTACTGCGTAATGCGGTTATGCATGTGACAAGGTTGATTAACAGAAGAGTTTTTACCAATCCGCAGGACTTGCTGGTTTCCAGGCAGCAAACAGTGGACATGTTTGGTCAGCGGTTAATCCGGTCGATGCAGCGCATCCATACGGCAAAGCAGAACCGGTTGCAGGTATTGTCTGGTAAGCTCGATATGCTGAGTCCGTTGGCAGTTTTATCACGCGGTTACAGCATTACCCGCTTGCCTGACGGACAGGTGTTACAATCAGCGGAACATATTTTTCCGGGCCAGAATTTAGAAGTGGTTTTACGTCGCGGGATGTTGGGCGTTAGCGTGACTACAGTGGAAAAAGGTGAAATAGATGGCAAAAAGTAAAACTGAAATCAAGCAGAAAGAATTGAATTTTGAAGAAGCGCTGCATCAGTTGGAAATTATTGTTAATCAAATGGAGGCCGGAGAACTTCCGTTAGAGGAGGCCTTGACTTCTTTTTCAGAAGGGATACGTTTGTCAGGTATATGTTTGACGAAATTAAGTGATGCAGAGAAAGTCATAGACAAAATGATTCAGGAAGAACAAGGAGTTTTGACAGAAAAAAAACTGGTTCTAAAAGGGGATGCGGAGGATGCTTAAGGAGTATTTAAAATCGAGAGCCATTCTTGTGGAAGAGATGATGAACAAGCTTGTTCCCGATAAAGGCGTTCGGCCGCCTGTAATCTTTGAGGCAATGCGCTACAGCCTTTTTGCCGGCGGAAAGCGCTTGCGGCCGATACTGTTGATGGCATCGGCTGAAGCAGTTGGCGCAGACGGCAAACAATTTTTGCATGTCGCTTCCGGTTTGGAGATGATTCATACGTATTCTTTGGTCCATGATGACTTGCCGGCAATGGATGATGATGATTACCGGCGGGGAAAATTAACGAACCACAAGGTATACGGTGAAGGAATGGCCGTTTTAGCGGGTGACGCCCTGTTGACGGAAGCGTTTCAAACCATTCTTGAACAGCCTGGTGTTGAAGCGGAAACCTTATTAGCGGTTGCGCAAGAAATCACTACCGCAATTGGCGCGTATGGCATGGTTGGCGGGCAGGCTTTAGACTTAATTTCGGAAGGACAAATGATTGAACCGGATACGCTGCGTTTTATGCATCAGGCAAAAACGGGCGCCTTGTTTCGGAGCGCAGTTCGTTGCGGGGCTATTCTTGCCGAAGCTACTCCCTCCCAATTGGCTGCATTGACCCGTTATTCCGAACAGTTTGGCCTGGCGTTTCAAATTACTGATGATATTTTGGATGTTATCGGTACCCAGGAAGCCATCGGCAAGCCTGTTGGCAGCGACGAAAAAAATCAAAAGGCTACGTACGTTAGCCTGTACTCATTGGAACAAGCCCGCGATATGGCGCGGGAAGCGATTGAGGCGGCTCTTTCCGCATTGATCATTTTTGGACCGGAAGCGGATGTTTTACGGGGATTAGTGAAACAATTGATTGTTCGGGACCATTAATTTTATCCGGTTTTTTTGCGATACTCATCAAGTATGCAAAAATATGGTATACTAATACATGGTATTCATATTGTTTTGATTATTGAAAGAGGGGAACACATGTTACACAACCTGCTTTCTACGGTTAACCGGCCACAAGATTTGAAAAATTTTTCTGTGCTGCAAATGGAACGGTTGGCTGAAGAAATTCGTGATCTGCTTATTAATACGGTTGCCAACAACGGAGGGCATCTTGCGCCTAATCTAGGAGTGGTTGAATTAACCATTGCGATACATGCTGTATTTGACAGTCCTCGCGATAAAATTATTTGGGACGTGGGCCATCAGGCGTATGTTCATAAAATATTAACCGGCAGGCGGGACCAGTTTTCAACAATCCGTCAGTTTGGCGGCTTGAGCGGCTTTCCCAAGCGTAGTGAAAGTGAGCATGATGCTTTCGGTACCGGCCACTCCAGCACTTCCATATCCGCTGCTGTTGGAATGGCATTGTCCCGTGATATATCCGGTGAACGACATAAGGTCCTTGCCGTAATTGGGGACGGTTCTTTGACGGGTGGACAGGCCTATGAAGCTCTGGATCAAGCAGGTCATTTAGGAAATGATTTAACTGTGATCCTCAACGATAATGAAATGTCCATAGCCCGCAATGTTGGCGCAATGGCTACCTATTTATCAAAAATCCGGACTGATCCTACGTATTCCCGGGTAAAGCGCGATATGGAATTGTTGCTGCGCCGTATCCCTGCTATTGGCGAGACTGTTGCCAAAACAGCGGAACGGATGAAAGACAGCTTTAAATATTTTTTGATTCCGGGAATGATATTTGAAGAATTGGGTTTTACCTATCTTGGACCGATTGACGGACATAATGTCCCCGCGTTACTGGATGTGCTGAAAAAAGCGAAAACGATGCAGGGACCTGTTTTGGTACACGTAATTACATGCAAGGGAAAAGGGTATACGCCTGCTGAGTGCAGCGCTGATAAATTTCATGGGATTGGACCGTTTTGTATTGAATCCGGCAAAGTAATTCCGCACGGTGATACTCCGACTTATACTTCTGTTGCCGGAAAAGCATTGGTAGAATTGGCAGAAAAAGATCAAGATATTGTTGCCATCACGGCTGCTATGCCGCAGGGAACAGGCTTGGGGACTTTTGCTGATCGGTACCCCAAGCGTTTTTTTGATGTGGGGATAGCGGAACCGCATGCGATTACCATGGCTGCTGCGATGGCGGCAGAAGGGAAAAAACCGGTTATCGCTATTTATTCGACTTTTTTTCAGCGCGCTTATGACCAGGTTGTACACGATGTTTGTCTACAGGAATTACCGGTTACTTTTTTATTGGACCGGGCAGGGATTGTTGGTGAAGATGGCCCTACCCACCACGGTGTGTTCGATTATGCTTATCTGCGGCATATTCCGCATATGACGATTATGGCGCCGAAAGACGAAAATGAATTGCGGCATATGTTGTTTACTGCAATCTACCATAATGGCCCGGTTGCCATCCGCTATCCGCGCGGTAATGGACAGGGCGTGCCGATTTGTGATCCGTTTCATCCTATAGAAATAGGACGCAGCGAAAAATTATGTTCTGGCCGGGATATTATTTTTTTAGCAACCGGCGTCATGGTTGAACCTTGTCTTGAAGCCAAGGAACTGTTGGCGGAAGAAGGAATCCAGGCCGGAGTGGTTAATGCCCGCTTTGTTAAACCGATTGATGCGGCAATGGTCCGTGAATTGGCTGACAGCGGCGCAGTCATTGTAACGGTAGAGGACCATGTACTGCAAGGCGGATTTGGGTCAGCCGTTCTGGAATGTATCAATTCGCAAAATTTAACCGGCGTAAAATTGTTGCGGTTGGGATTGCCGGATCAATTTATCGAACATGGAGGCCGGGATCATTTGCTGGCTCAGTTTGGATTGACAGCTGACGGCATTCGTGCCGCTGCCAAGGAATACTTTAATCAGCATGGAGCAAAGTAGATGCAAAAAGAGCGACTGGATGTTTTGTTGGTGAATAGAGGGCTTGTTCCAAGCCGTGAACGGTCCAAAACGACAATTATGGCCGGACTGGTCATTGTTGATGGACAGAAAATTGATAAAGCGGGAACTATGGTCGCGACAGATGCGGAAATCCGGGTTTGCGGCGACAGTATAGGCTATGTAAGCCGCGGCGGCCTGAAGCTGGCTAAGGCGCTACAAGCTTTTTCCCTTGACTTGAAGGGAAAAGTAATGGCCGATATTGGCGCGTCGACAGGCGGGTTTACTGATTGCGCTTTAAAAAACGGCGCGGCCCGTGTTTATGCGATTGATGTCGGTTATGGGCAGCTTGCCTGGTCTCTCAGGACGGATGACCGGGTCATCAATATGGAAAGAACGAACATTCGCAATGTTGAACCGGAACAGATCGGGCAATTATTGGACTTTGTGTCGATTGATGTAGCGTTTATCTCTTTGGATAAAGTTTTACCGACTGTATATAAATTACTGCTGCCGCAGGGGACCGTGGTAGCATTAATAAAACCCCAGTTTGAGGCGGGAAAAGAAAAGGTGGGTAAAAAAGGGGTAGTAAAAGATCCACAGGTTCACCGGGAAGTGATCCGAAAAGTCATGGATACTGCCCAGCAGCTCGGCTTTTCTTTGCAAGGGCTGACTTTTTCGCCGGTCAAAGGACCGGAAGGTAACATTGAATATCTGCTGCTTTTGCGTAAATCTCCTGAACCCGGCAAAATTACAACGGACGCGGCGGAGCAGGTTGTGCAGGAAGCGCATGCGGCATTAATAGCCTGATGGGGGTTTGTGATGTGTTGACGATCGGTCTCTTTCCCAATACGAAAAAGCAAAGTGTAGGAACCGTGTTGGGTTGGATGATACAATATTTGAAAGAGCGGAACGTTAAAATTATGATGAATGAAACGGCGGCGCAGGAAATGGGATACCCTGAACTTGCCGGCAGCCGGGAAAAAATGCAGGAAGAAATTACTCTTGGCATGACGTTGGGCGGCGACGGGACGTTACTGAGTACAGCCCGTGAGATCGCGCCGGTTGGAATTCCTGTCTGCGGTGTCAATATGGGGCAGCTCGGTTTTTTGACGGAAGTGGAGTTGCCGCAACTGGGCCAGGCTCTGGATAAAATTATCAACGGCGATTATTATATTGAAGAACGATTGATGCTGGACGCAATGATCGTGAGGGGCAAGGATACGATGTATCTTTCTTCGGCTTTAAACGATGTGGTTGTGAGTAAAGGCGGATTTTCCCGCATGATCCGGATGAAACTGTTTATTGACGGGCAATTTACCACGGATTATCCAGCGGATGGATTGATCGTTGCGACTTCAACCGGCTCTACCGGCTATTCTCTTTCTGCCGGCGGACCCATTGTCAATCCAAGCTTAAAAGTAATCATTCTTACGCCGATTTGCCCGCATTCTCTCCATACCCGGTCTTTGGTTGTCTCGGAAAAGGAAGAAATCAAAATCGTACTGCAAGCGACGCATGAAGACATCGTGTTGACAGTCGATGGACAGACGGTCTATAAATTATTACCGGACGATGTCGTACTGGTGAAACGATCTCCTTACCGGGCGCGTTTTGTCCGTTTTTCTGAATCAAGCTATTATCAAACACTGCGGACGAAATTACGGCGAGGCAATGACTATGAAGTTATCTAATGCGGTGAAAATGGCTCATCAGATGCTGGCAGCCCCCCTGTCACGCGCTCAATGTGTTGTGGATGCGACGGCGGGAAATGGACATGATACCTTGTTTTTAGCCCAAAATACATTGGCAGCCACAACTGTTTTTTCGTTCGATATACAACAAGCTGCATTGGATAAAACAAAACAAAAAATTGCCGCTCATGGTTTTACGTCTAAGGTTTGCTGCATTTTAGACAGTCATGTTGAGATTATTTCTCATTTAACCAGGGAGATAGACGTCGCTATGTTTAACCTGGGTTATTTGCCAGGTGGTTCAAAAACGATTACTACGCAGGCAAAGACAACGGTATCAGCGCTGCAAAAACTATTGCCGCGCCTTTCGTTAGGCGGTATGGTATCCGTAGTTGCTTACCCTGGTTATCCGTCAGGCGAAGAAGAAAGTATGGCGCTTCACCATTTTTTACAATCACTTTCGCAACAAGAATATGTTGCAAGCAGTTATGCGATGCTGAATCAAGTGAATCAGCCGCCGGTATTATATATGATCGAAAAAATAGGAGGGGAAGCCGGTGAAGGGACTGCGTCATGCAAAAATTAAAGAAATA
>JAGFXW010000004.1 GCA_017861495.1 Bacillota bacterium | reverse complement strand
TGAATTGGTCAGTATCGTGCAAAATGTGAATCCGAAACGAACCAACGTGATTATGGGCGACCGTAACCGCTTGTTGTGGGGCAAGGAATATATTACCGACAAGCTTGGCGACTTTCATTTCAACATCTCGCCCCGTTCCTTTTTCCAGGTCAATACGGAACAGGCTAGGGAGCTGTATGAGAAAGCGGTTGAATATGCTGGGTTGACGGGCAGGGAAACAGTGATCGACGCGTACTGCGGAACGGGTACTATTGCCAT
Source organism: Bacillota bacterium (assembly GCA_017861495.1). The sequence continues at coordinate 34,012 of JAGFXW010000004.1, read as the reverse complement.
GTTCATGGCCCGTCAGGCGGCCAAAGTGTACGGGATCGAAATCGTGGAAGCGGCTATTGCCGATGCGAAAGTTAATGCACGGAATAACGACGTTTCTAATGTGGAATTTATTTGCGGCGATGCGATTGATGTGATGCCGAAGCTGGCCAAGCAAGGCATCCGGGCCGACGTTGTCGTTACCGATCCGCCGCGGGCCGGCTGCGCTCCCAAGGTCCTGGAGACGTTTGCCGGTATGAACCCGGAACGGATTGTCTACGTTTCCTGCAATCCAGCTTCGCTGGCACGTGATCTGGCTGTGTTAGCCGAATACGGGTATATTGCCCGGGAAATTCAGCCGGTCGATATGTTCCCGCAGACGCATCACGTTGAGTGCGTAGTGTTGATAGAGCGGAAAGATGCTTGATATATAAGGTTTTGTGGGTTTAATGATAATTTAATACGTAAGTTTTATGTTCGCCTAGACGTGAGTTTTAGGCGAACTTTTTGTGCGGGGGTCGACCCCCGAATAAAAAGTTATACTTTTACGCGAATTTCAAAGCAATTTGTGATTCTCTTACGACAGGAATATTTATTGCGCGTTCGAAAATATCAACCGCTTGTTCTGCTGTATTTTTTGTTGCGTGGGTATACGTCCTATGGCTTGTTTCAGAAGTTCATTCTCTACTATTCCAAAGAAATTTTCCATTACGGCATTATCCAGGCAATTGCCTTTTCGGCTCATACTCTGGAAAATGCCCTTTCTTTAGTCGATTTTACCGGCAGTAACTTTCAGACGTTTTTGCGTGCACATGGAACTGTATCAAGCGTCAGCAGAAAAGGCAATCCATATGATAATGCCATAATGGAATCTTTTTATAGAACCATAAAAAGAGAGTTTATTCAAGATGCTCATTTTGGAACACCTGAACAAGACCAGCAAGAAACTTTAAATATATTCAACTATACTACAACACAAAGAGATTGCACTCTTCTCTTGGGTATCTTTCCCCTACCCAATTTGAGCAGTTGAATTCATAATATCCGCTTAACTTTATGTCTAATTTTTCTTGACACTTCTATATTTCAATATATCATACCGTCTAACTTTGGGGGTGCAGTTCACTGCCGATGCTTTTTTATGCCCATTTAGGCTGAGCTACACCTCGCCTTGATCAACATGATGAAATAGTTGTGCTATACTTATTATGTAGGGGGTAGATGAATGAAAATCTTAGATTGGTTGCTTAAATATGGATCGATAGTATCTTTGCTTGTGACCGTTGGCGCAGTAATTATAGGTGGATTATGGGCAAGGTATAAATTCAACAAGCAACATGATTTTGCCAAACAATTACAAACAGAAAAAGCGGAATTGGATAAGAGTGTTAAGCGATATGAGCAAGAATTTGCTATTCCCTTTGAAACATATAAAACCAAATTACAAGAAGTAGCAGAGAAACAAAAACATCTAAACCAACGCCGATTAACTGATTTTAGTTTATTTGCTGTAAAAAAACATGAGCGCAGTATTGAACTTTATGAAAAATTATGTAATGCACGAAATAAGGTACTTTGGCGCAATAATCCTTTGCGGCAGCTGCCGGCATTTACGGATTATAATAAAGAAGACATGCGCGAATTTCTTGATAAATATAACATAACCAGAGCACACAAGGAAGAAATGCTTCTTTTGTGGGAAACAAACTTTAAGGATGCAGTAGATAAAATATATAAAGTAATGACTTCTCAGGAAGATTTAGACGCAAGTAAAGCGATTAGTGAAGCGGTGAAAGCACATTTGCAAGCCGATTTGTATTTGCCGCGTGATGTTTCAAGCGAAGTTGACCAATTTACAAGTCAGCTTAATCAATTGGCATTCCTTTGCAGCCGAGAAAACCGACAATACATATCAGGGGAAGAACATCAGAAAATGTATGAGGAAAGAAAAGAGATAGCAGCGAAAATTGAAAAAGAATTTCCGCTGATTGTGGCACACATGCAAAAAATGTTGCTAAGTGACTCTGATGAACCTGAAACACTCAAATCGTTCCAATAAACAACCTTCTCAAATCGCTTCTGAGCCGTTTTATAGGTGCAATGTTGTGTTCTTAGGGGCGGGTGCATAGAACGTTTTAAGGGGGCGGCAGGATGCTTGGAACTTTCATTATCTGAGTCCCTAAAAACAAGTATAAAGACATTCAAGATCCCCTAAAAACAAACATAGTGACATAAGTGATACCCTAAAGGACAATGATCCCGTCTTTTTCGACGTCCTAAAAAAGAGACGGTTTGATGGACGAATAGATCGCTTCGAATATGGGAATTTCATATTCACATTGAAGGAATGGAAAAACAAGTATTCGACTATTTCGGCTCGCTGCAAAAGGGCAAGGAGGCAATTGATATTCAGGTTGAAAATGCTTTGTTTGGAGTGAAGATTCCATGTCACAACCAAGACCGGATTTCTTCGATAGTTCGTATTTTGTTGCTGACCGGGGAGACTGGCAATTGAAGCGGGGCGCACCTAAGGAACTGAAACGAGAGTTTGCGGGGTATATGAAGCATTAAGACGAACAGTATATATCTGCAGATTATGCAGTCCCTAAAATGAGATAAGAAGTTGTTTTTGGTTGAAAATGCTTTGCGGGGTGATTGCGTTATGGACAGAAATATTCTTATTAAGCCGCTTGAAGAAATACCATTGGGAAATTGGCAGTTAACTATAAATGGATCCGCCGATGTTTGGCAAAATCAAGATAATGTTGAAAAGTTAAATAACAACATAAAGAGTATCTATGATGAAGTTTATGCAAAATTACCGGGAGTATGTATTTTGAAGGCAGTTATCTTTTCAAATCAGTTTAAGGACGATGTTTTTAAGTATCAGAAGGCATTGGGATATGGTGAGCATTTATCTGACTGTGCCGATGGTTATGTGGCCGGTAAAACGTTGAGGTGGGGAAATGGGGAAGTTGAAAGGACTTATGCCATAATTATTCATCCAGAAGAAGTTGCCCAAGGAATTATCCAGGATATGAATTTTTGCAATGCAGCATTTGCTCACGAATTAGGGCACGTTTTTGAAGGTTTGCTTCTCAGAAAATATTATTCTATTGACGATAGGATAATACATACTTATCAATGGGACGAACTGCGTGAAAGTATAGCGCAATCCGCTTTTGGTGAGTTTTTTGCTCAAATAATTGCATTTCCTTATATGGATAACGAAGAATATGAAGGTCACGTAATGTTTACAGTAGATGTATTAAAATCAACACTTCAAGATATGGAATATGAAATAGCCAAATATAGGCTGAATCATGACATAAATCATCTATGGCAGTACACCATTGAAAAACTTAGTTTTCTATATGCTCAATTAGGTAGGTCGCTTGGCGTTATTCATCAACTATCGAATGATGATGCTAAAATTTTACATGAATTTTTAAAGGCTTTAGAGGAAGTAAGTCTGGAATGGAAAGAACTGATAAATGAACTGTTTGGTATGATGAAGATTAAGGAAGAATTTGAATACGAAAAAATACATGGGAAAATTGCAATTGCGATAAGAAAAGGGTTTGATTTAGTAGGGGTAATACCAAATACATCTAAGGAAGGTAACCAAGGGTTATATATAGACGTTCCATTTAGATAATATTGAGGGTGAAGACAGGTGTCTTGCTGAAAATGCTTGGGAGTGAAAACAATGCGTGAAATTTTGGAAAACGAATACTGTCAATACTTACTTGATGCGGAAGACACAGAAGGGTTTGCATTGATTTTCGAAGCTGTCCCCAAAGCTGCAAAATTGAAAATATAAAAAGTATAAAGAACGAAAAATGGAAAAAGGGAATATTCACCAACTAGAGCACTGGCTAAGAAAATGAGGGATCACATTGAAGTTAAGACGATTGCTTATTAAACATCAGGGGAAACTATATGAGTTTTTAAAATACGGGTTGAATGTTGAAGGCGATGGAACATTATATGTTAATTTTATTCGTAAGGGTTCGAATAATGAACATGTATGTTATGATGTTTCGAGGCAGCAAAAGATGGAAAATATAAATGTGCTGCAAGAAGAATGTCGGAAGGGGATGGATATTTCATACCATACAACAGGGCTTATTAATTATAAAAATGTGAAACTAAAAAGGATTAATGGTGAACCAATCTACAATATCACAAGGGCATTTCTGTTTGCCGTTGTTTCAGTTCCTGCTATTGCTAAATTCGACCCTATAGAGGGCGAAGACACCGAAGAAGATAACATTTTTGAAATACCTGATCCAATATGTGGTAGGGTTAATTTTAATGTTAGCATTGCCCCATATGGGTATTATGAAAAAGAAATGGATGGTCTGATTTTGGCAAGAATTTCATACCTCCATATGCTTGATCTAATCGTTGTATTGGGTGGCGATATACCTATTCCGGAAACAATGACGGAACACTTTGTTTATTGTTCTCCACCCCAAGGAATCTTAGATAGGCAGCCTGTGGATAAGTATACTGCCCTGATAGAATTTCATCAAAGGGTGAATCAAAGCCGAGGGATGATTATTTATCAACCAAATAGGGGTGGGGTTTGGAAAATAATACATACAGTGCCAATGAGAATACCTCCACGTGTGTCTGTAGTGTTTGATGATCCCACACATATAGCCGAGAAAATTGAAAATGAATCGACGGTTGCCGTTTCAAAGTTCATAGTTAAAAATAAGCATGGTCATAAGGTGAAAGAGGTTATAGCAATCAAAGAAATAGAACTTGATAGTGAATTATGATATAAAAAATAACTGTTGACAATTTCTGCGATTTGCCAATGGTGGATGCAGTTTTAATAAATATTATCTCATAACGATACGCGACAAAAATATGGTGCTTTCCTTTAGGAATGGCGTATTTACTAGGGTTTTGGAAGAGCCGTGATATAATTAAACACCTCTAAGTATTTAAAAAAGATACCTATCCAATTTGCCTGTCACGTTGAGTGCGTTGATAAAGCGGAAAAAGGCTTGATATATAAGGTTTTGTAGGTTTTGAATAAATTTGATACGTAGGTTTTATGTTCGCCTAGACGTAATGTTTGGGCGAACTTTTTATTCAGGGGGTTGATCAACGTACAAAAATTTATACATTTACGCGAAAACAAGAAGGTGTTTTGTGTAAATGTATGGAAAAAATAAAATTAGAGTGGATACAAAATGACATTTTTATGTTTTTGGGAAATCCTATAACTCTAACTTTTTACACTATTTTCTGGGGGTTCGTTAATTGCTAAAACCTCCATTGTACAAAATTAGATCGTAATTGATATTATGAACTATAAATCAGGTTAGCGTATGAACCTGATAAATAATTAAGAGGAACGGGTATCTGTTCGTGGACTCCCAATTTATTGGTGATGAGTGGAGGGGTGTATATGCAGTTTCTGGGACTCATAATTGTTATTGTTCTTTTAGTCCACTATGGAGCTTTTTTTCTGTTAGTGGGAGGAGCTTTTTTTGCAATTTGGTTATTTATTAAGTTTCTTAAAGGAAGAAATAAACCTGAACAAGTTGATAAACAGCCTTGTTATATTAACTCTGCTGATTATAAGCAAACTCAAAGAAAAGTCGCTCCCACAAGTAAAAATGGAGATGAATATTGGGTTTCTTATGGAACATCGAGTAATGTAGCCGGGTATCTGATTCCTAATGGTATGTTGTATATGGGAAGTGGTTTAGCAGCGCCAAGTGGTTATGAAGTGGATTGCACTCTCATTGACCCGAAATTACCGGTTAATAAAAATGATGACGATTACTCTATTAGAAAGACAAATTATTGGCCCTCATACGCAGACATTACTCCCGAAGCCCGCGCTTCTTATCTTCATTGGCTTTCAACTGGTAAAAAGGACCCGGCTGCGGATATCGGATACGTTTTTTTGTATTTCTATGGGCTCGAACGTAGGTTGCTTCATGATGTTCAGCACAGTTTACAAGCAAAAGCTGAAACTGAGGCTATTTTGGATGAAGTAGCGCGACTGCTCATCATTTATGGTCATAATGGTTCGTTTAATTCATATGCTAATTCCCTCTTGGCTTACTTACAAGTAGAAAAATACCAGGAGTGTAAATTAGCAACATTAGAACCCCCTGTGCCTTCCAATCATTTAGGCTTTTCGATGCCCTTGCGGCTTGGCCTTGGTCTGATGGCCGCGAACGAGGTTCCTGTCCCTGCCGAATGGGCTCTGTCTTGGTATTGTTCCAGCCCGAATCCTCCGGTCTACACAAGAACGGCCGCGCAAAGGTGCAGCGAAGAATTTGGTAAGTTGTTTGCCGAGGAATATTCACGAAAGTTCGGCGCTGGAATAAAGCTTATTAAGAACAAGACAATGATTTCTGTTTCCCATAAGCCGGCAAGTAGGTCATTGATCAGCTCCGGAAACTATGTGAAGAACTTGAATATATCCGACGTTACTGTTTTGACGAACCCTCTTAATAAAATGGCACCTATAGTCCAAATGTGTCATGAAAAACTAGATAGTTACAGTCGTTTATTGGGAAGAAGTCCTGAGAAAGAGGGTACTTTGGATGCTTTCTTAGAATTGCCCTTTTCCATCTGGCCCGGTAGTGTTAAGGTTGAACTCGAAAAGATCAAGAAAAATTCGGAAGAATTCGGAGCTTTTCAATTGGTTAAGTTCGGTGATATACTAACGGAGCTTCCCACCTGGAAGGATATATCGAAAAAAAGAATGACTCAGTTCTTAGAAATTCTTGATGTGTTAGAATTAGGGTTTGAGCCAGATTTGCGATATGGAAACCCGGTACCTACCACAGATAGCTACGTGGTCTTGTTCGGGCTCGGTGACAAGAGTGTAAAGGTGAACTTTGATGCACATTATGCAGTGGCATCGTTGTCTATATACCTGGCGATGGTAGTATCGAACGCAGATGGAGATGCATCAGAAAAAGAGATTTTAGTGCTTCAGAATCAGCTTGAACGGTGGTTTAATCTTAAACCTGCCGAGCAGAGTCGATTAAAAGCGCATGTTCTCTGGTTGTCTAAACAACAGTTGAATTTGACGGGCATTAAAAAACGAATAGAAACACTCGGCCAAGAACAACGCGAATTCGTAGGGGATCTACTGGTACGAGTTGCACAAGCAGATAATTATGTCAGTTTGGATGAATTGAAGCTGATGGAGCGTATTTACCGACTGCTTGGGTTGGATATGACATCACTATATGGTAAAGTTCATGCACCTACTTCAGAGCCTGTCACCGTTACTCAGGCTTCCGTGTCACAAGTGGGTTACGCTATCCCTGCTGCTCCTACAACAGGCGGTATCAACATCGATATGTCAAAAGTTGCTATGCTTCAGGCTGATAGCGAGAGAGTAACTTCGATTCTGAGCACGATATTCCAAGGAGAAATTACTTCCGATCTTCATCCGGAAACCGATAATGAAGGAGTCGAGGTTCAGGATGATATTTTCGAAAAGAAGGAAGAAACTATTTGGGGCCTAAACGAAGATTTGTCAGGGATGATTCGGATACTTTGTCAAAAACCCACTTGGCAAAGGGCAGAACTCGAAGAGCTGGTGCAAGACAGAGGTATGATGTTGGAAGGTTCACTTGAGCAAATCAACGAAACCGCCTTCGAGAAACACGACCAGTCCTTCACTGATGGTGATGACCCGATTGAAATAAATCAAGAGATAGCGAGGGTGATTATTCAGTGACTATGATAAAAGCAAAAGAAAGAGATGCATTACTACAATCTCTAAAAGCCGGTGTTGTGCCTAGGACCGGACAGCATCTGATACAAGTGGGCAGAGTTCAGGAAATCAAGGCGCTTATCAAGGATTTGGAACGTGTAGCTGATGGTGGCACGATGTTTCGCCTTTTAATCGGCGAATATGGGTCTGGGAAAACATTCTTTCTCAATTTGGTGAGAGCCGTTGCGATGGAAAAAAAACTGGTGACCCTACATGCTGACCTGAATCCGGACCGACGTCTATATTCAACCGGAGGGCAAGCTCGTTCGTTATTCGCCGAACTTATGAAAAACCAGGCAACTAGGACAAAACCTGACGGTGGTGCTTTGGTTGGGATTGTCGAAAAGTTTATATCAACTGCCCGGAATGAAGCTCAAACTAAAGGCATTAAACCAGATAATATTATCCATGAAAAATTAAATAGTCTAACTGAAATGGTCAATGGATACGACTTTGCTACGGTCATCGCAGCTTATTGGCGAGGTTTTGAATCTGGGCAAGAACAGCTAAAGTCTGATGCGATTCGCTGGTTGCGAGGGGAATTCACGACAAAAACTGACGCCAGAACGGTTTTAGGTGTGCGGACCATTGTTGACGATGCCTCATTTTATGACCAGTTAAAGTTGATGAGTAAGTTCGTAAGATTGGCTGGATATGCTGGCCTTCTTGTTTGCCTTGATGAGATGGTCAACCTGTATAAATTGACTAACACTCAATCTAGAAATGCTAATTATGAACAAATTTTACGTATATTGAATGACTCACTTCAAGGGAATACAGAGGGACTTGGCTTTATCTTAGGGGGCACTCCGGAATTTTTGATGGATATGCGTCGAGGGTTATATAGCTATGCTGCTTTGCAGTCAAGGCTTGCGGAAAACACTTTTGCGAAAAATGGACTAGTAGATTATTCTCACCCTGTTTTAAAGTTGTCCAGTTTAAGCCAAGAAGAGTTTCTTGTATTGCTAGGCAAACTACGCCATGTATTTGCATATGGCGATCCAAGTAAATATTTGATAGAAGATGCCGGGTTAGTAGCGTTTATGGAGCACTGCAACAAACGTATTGGTGAATCATATTTTAGAACTCCGCGAACGACTATAACGGCATTTGTTAATTTACTTTCTGTCTTGGAACAGAACGAGGGTGTCGATTGGTGCTCCTTATTGGGACAAGTGAATATTACGCGTGACATGGGATTTCAGAGCGACATGCTTGTTCCCGAAAAAACTGGAGGTATCGAAACTAACTTAGGCGGAGGCGCTGAGGATGAGTTTGCCAGTTTCAAACTCCAATAAAGTATCATCTGCGTTTGCTTTACTTGATCCTAAAATTCAACGATGGATTTGGCAGTTGGGGTGGACAGAATTGAGAAATATCCAAGAACAGGCTATCCCTGTTATTCTACATGACAGTGATGTGATAATAGCTGCTGCCACAGCTTCAGGTAAAACGGAAGCTGCTTTTTTTCCAATACTAACGAAACTGCTTTCGATGAACAGTCAGAATATTGCTCTCTATATAGGCCCGTTGAAAGCCCTTATCAACGACCAATGGGAGAGATTGGAACTTTTGTGTGAAGAGCTGGGAATACCTGTTACGCCATGGCATGGAGATATCTCAGGCTCTAAGAAGAAGCGTTTTATTGATAAACCTAATGGCTGCGTTTTAATAACTCCTGAATCGTTGGAAGCCATGCTAATGCTTCGAGGGCATCAAGTACCTGGAATATTTTCTTCCCTTCGTTATTGTGTTGTTGATGAAGTTCACGCTTTCATGGGGAATGAGAGGGGAAAACAGCTTCAGAGTTTACTTAACCGCCTTGAAACGGTTATAGGTAGAAGTGTTCCTAGGATTGGTCTGTCGGCAACTATTGGGGATATGAAGATGGCCGCTCGATTTTTGCGTCCCGCTAACCCTGATAAGGTAACAATAATCACTAGCCCATCAGGTGGACAGGAATTAAAGGTGCTTGTTTCGGGATATCGTGCCGAGGAACCTAAGAACCTTAATATAGGTTCAGACAGCGTGGCTGAAGAGGACAAAATATCCTATGCGCAAGAGTGGGTGGCAAAAAAACTTTTTGCTGCTTTACGAGGGGCTAACCATCTAGTATTTCCGAATACGCGGACATCGGTCGAAATATATACGGACAAGTTGAGGAAGATGTGTGAGGAAGCAGGATTACCCAACGAATTTTGGCCTCATCATGGGAACTTGTCCAAAGAAATTCGGGAAGAGACTGAACAGGCGCTCAAGAAGAAAGAACATGCGGCAACAGCTATTTGTACAAATACATTGGAACTAGGTATTGATATCGGGTCAGTAAAAAGTATTGCCCAAGTTGGTCCACCCCCTTCTGTGGCAAGTTTGCGGCAACGGATTGGACGGTCTGGGAGGAAACCAGGTGAAGCGTCTATCCTCCGCGCTTATTGTATTGAGGATAGTCTGAATGAACGATCACGTATTTCTGATCTTTTACGGGAACAATTGGTTCAAACAATTGCAATGATTCGTTTATTAGCTGGTGGTTGGTGCGAGCCTATTGGAACTCGGGGATTGCATCTGTCTACGATGGTTCAGCAATTGCTTTCTTCGATTGGACAGTATGGAGGGCTTACCGCATCAAATGCTTGGGGACTCCTTTGCGAGAACGGTCCTTTTTATAATCTATCGAAGACTGAGTTCGCCGGTTTTTTAAGAGGATTGGCCCGGCAGGATGTTTTGTCGCAAGAGCATACTGGTTTGTTGCTTTTAGGGTCTTTGGGAGAAAAAATAGTCAATCATTATACTTTCTTTGCTGCCTTCAAAAACGATGAAGAGTACAGAATTATTTATCAGGGTAAGCCTCTTGGAACTCTGCCGATTAGCAGGGCGATTACTTTAAAAAGTTATCTTATTTTTGCTGGTCGACGGTGGCGCGTTGAAGACGTGGATGAACAGAAAAAGACTATAGTTGTCTTGCCGGATAAAGGAGGAAAAGCGCCTTCATTTTCTGGCGTTGGTTCAAGACTGCACAATAGAGTACGAGAGGAAATGCGTGAAGTTCTGAGAACTTCTGAACATGTCCCTTTCGTGGATAAAATTGCCTTCGAATTACTTCGAGAAGCTCGCACTCAGTACCATCAACTTGCTCTTGGAAATAGTCCCTTCGTTAAAATGGGTAATGATGTTCTTCTGTTTGCGTGGAAAGGCGATGACGTTCAAGATACAATTTCTCTTATGCTGACCGCAAGAGGTCTGATTACTACAAATGAGGGCTTATATATATCCGTTCAGGCTAATTCGCTAGAACAGGTTTATGATCATCTTCTTGATATTTATGAAGAACGCATATTATCAGAGGAGAAGCTGGTGGAATTTGTAAAGAATAAACAGCAGGAGAAATGGGATTGGTTATTGTCAGAGGAACTTTTGAATAAAAACTATGCATCGTTAAATATCGACGTACCAGGTGCTGTGCAGGCGATTGAGGAAATACTAAATTCTTGTTTGCTATGAGTATTAAAGACGGAAAATTTAAGTGAAATCATACATAATGTTATAGTAAAGTCAGCCCTTCTAAAGAAGGATAGGAGATTTTTGGGAAAATGTATACAAATAGGGGAATGAATTGAGTCATTATTCGAATACATAACAAATATCTATATAGAAGCTTCGATATCATATAGTATTTCTTGTGAAGGAGCGTATGAACGAACATGAACAAAAAGGTGAAAGACGAGAAGATAATCCCTGAACATTTTAGCCCGGTGCGTTATGTGCTCAGTCATGCAAAAAAGGATGTTTCATACCAACCACTCGCAAATTTTTTTGAAGCTAAAAATGTAGATAATGCTGTAGTCATAATGGAAGGTGATTCGGGAGGGCAAATCTATTTGACGTGTCCAATGAAGTTGGTCAAGTGTGATGAAAAAACATTGGAAAAATTGTTAGACTACTTAGATGATATAGCCTGGGCGTGCAATGAAGGAGATGGAAAAGGTATATATTATGAAGTTAAACAGCCCATGGAAGGCGTTTGGGGTGGTATGGGCGGAGGCATTGTATTAAGTGAATTATGGGTTCATGATGAATTTAAAGAAATAAAAGACAAAATAAAAAATGTTATTGAGGGCAAGTGCGAAGAATTAGATTGAAAACGAAATGCGATTTTACTATACCAATAATATTTTGATGGTAATAAAACCGTTATGATACTCATTATGTAACGGCAGTTAAGTAATCTGCAGTTGTATCATTATTCTGAAATAGCTATGGAAAATGAAGGATAAGTTTTGGTTTTAATTGTCATTGGTGAATTTTTATTGAAGCATCGGCTGAAAATTGATTAAAGACTGAGTACGAGGAAAAGACCACCACATTAATGAACAGCGTGATAGCCTTTTTTAGAAACTCAATGACATCTATTATTCAGCTTTCTGTGTCAAATCGATCAAGCATTCTTTACAAATATTTTTCCACTAGTAGCTGATGACATCATCCGCATTGCCGCAAAAAACACATGCGCAAATTGGTGCATATTTCCGCAGGATAATTTGGTCGTTGTAAAAAATGTATTTCTTAGAGTTACCCATAGAATAATGAAAAACAGGTTGACAGTTCAGAGTTCGTAACATACAATTACATTATATATAAACAACGATTAAAGGTAGGAGTCTATATGACACCTGATGAAGTGCTACAAGGACTTAATAAGTTAGGCGTCAAACTTAGTAGAGTCTCGTTGATGCGATACGAACACCAGGATTTAATTCCGAAGGCCGTGAGAGAAAATCGCGGTGGTCCTGGAGGATGTTATGTAGATTACCCACTGGAAACAATTTTTGAAGCGTATGCTGCGTATTGCCTTCTCAACGGTAAGTATGTTAGGGGAGACCTGCAAAAGACCTTCGGTGCAAAAGGTTCCAAATTGACTCCAGAATCTGTGAGTAGCATCAGATTTTACTACGAAATTCTCTCATCCGACGACAAACTTAAGGATGTAAAAGATGACTTTTTACAGGCTTTAAAAAATGAGAGAGAAACAATTACCGCTGCAATCATGAACATCGCCTTACAACTCATATATCGGGACATGTTGGAAGAAGCTAAGAAGAAGTGGAACAACATTGTCAAATAAAATGCCGGAAACGGCTTTTTATAAGGTTTTACATTTAAACAACAATTAAACATAAGAAAGGGGAGAAAAGAAAAATGTTCGAAAAAAAGCTTTATGGGCTGTCGGAAGTCTTAACCATTATTCCTATGAGCAAAGCGGGGCTATATAAAGCCTGCAGTGAGGGGAAAATTGCCACAGTCAAAATTGGCCGTCGGGTTTTTGTGCCGGCATGGCAGATCGATGAGTTAGTCAACAAACCGCAAAGTAGGAGCGTTTAACGGATGGAAGATGTGCATAGTAAGTCAAAGAGTAGATATTTTGTGACGATCAAGGGACTTCCTGATGGGAGAAGAAAACGAACGCGAACCAGGGATCGAGGGCAACGGGCAAAACAACATATACCGGATGTGAGCGGGAGCCTGCCGGAGTAGCCAAAATGAAGGAATGCACCTTGTGGCTACTCGGTAGGCTTTTGCGATTCTGGGAGAAAAATAAAACGACTGCCATTAGTCAGACTGGAATGAGTGCGTATAGTGTCACAAATAGAGAGGAAAGAAAATGATGAGTATAAAAAATGGAACAACACTGAAATCACCAGTAGAGATGCATCGTATCAACCTGAATGCGATCCCTCAGGCGTTACGCCAACAGTCTCGCTGGGTTTGGTGGGATAAAGACAAGAAGCCATACAGCGTCGTAACGGGCAAAACAATAGATCCAACGAATCTGAGTAAAGGGGGTACCTTTGCAGCTGCGGTGGAGTATATCCAAAAGGAGACGCGAGCCAAAGGTCTAGGGTTTCTTCTTGGGGATGGCATTTCTGGCGTGGATATTGATGAAGCATTTGATGAAACCGGCTGTATCAAAGCCGATGCGACCACCATCATTGCTATGCTCAAGCCTTGTTATATTGAACGCTCACCAAGTGGAAAGGGGGTTCACATTCTCGGGTTCGGAGAGAAGAATACCTCGGCCTGCAAGAAACCTCTGAAAGATTCAAAGCAGCTGGAAGTGTATGATAAAGAACGCTACTTCACCGTTACCGGCGACCGGTTGCCGGAGTCCGAACGAGAGCTAACCGACCTATCTTCCCAAATCATCACGTTATGCGATACTTATTTTGCAGTACCGGCATACCAAGAAACGTGCATAGCAGCAACAGACGATACCTGGACAGACGGCGAGGTCATTGCCGCTATTCAGAAATCGCCTACACACGCCTTTATCGTTAACGATCTATGGAATGGAGATGTATCTGCTTATGATGGTGATCAGTCCAGGGCCGATGCTGCGTTGGTGGAAAGACTGTTGTTTTTCAGCGGTGGCAATGAAGGACAAACCGACCGCTTATTTCGAGAGTCTGGGCTGATGCGTGACAAGTGGGATGAGATGCGTGGCAGGCAGACCTATGGCAAGGTTACCATTGCCCGCATAAAAAGAGGGATGACGGTCTTTCACTGCTGGTGCAGACCATTAACCGAGATCGGAGTAGCAGAGCGGATGGCTGATCAATACGGCGACCGCATCAAGTATTGTCACGACTGGGGAAAGAGGCTCCTTTGGGATGGAAGACGGTGGGATATCGACAAAATCAATAGGATCCAGTCCATGATGGTTAAGACCGTTCGCTCCATCCCGAACGAAGTGGAGTCAATAAACGATGATACCCAAAAAGCGGCCTATCTTAAATTTTCCCGAGGACTTGAAAAGAATAGCGCTATTACGAATGTGCTGAAACAAGCCGAGCGCCTGATGCCGGTATTGTCAAAGGATCTAGATGCCAATCTGTGGCGCATAAACTGCGTAAACGGCACGCTCGATCTTACCACCGGAAAACTATGGACGCATGATCCCACCAATCTGAACACAAAGATCATCCCAGTGGCGTTTGATCCTACCGCAAAATGCCTGCGTTACGATGCCTTCCTTCATACAGCGTTGTGCGCTGACGAAGAGCTTATTGAATTTATGGATCAATACGCGGGCATGAGTTTAACTGGATCTACCCGCGAACAATGCTTTGTTGCACTTTATGGCTCGGGAAATAACGGGAAAAGCGTGGAGCTAACTATCCGGCGAGCGCTGATGGGTGATTACGTAAAAACAGCGCCGCCGAATGTATTCCTTGAGAAGAGAAACGGGGATGGTATCCCCAATGACCTGGCAGACCTGCAAGGTACCAGACTTGTGGTAGAGCGAGACCAAGGAACGAGTTCATTTCAATGAACAACGGATCAAACAGGTTACCAGTGGCGAGCCGATCAAGGCAAGGTTTCTGAACAAGGAGTTTTTTGAATATACACCGCAGCTCAAATTGTGGATCGCCAGCAATCACAGGCCGACGATCAGCGGAACGGATAAAGGGATATGGCGGCGTATCCGGCTTGTTCCGTTTAAGGCAGAAATTCCGGAGCAGAAGAAGATCAAAGACTTGGACAAAATCATCATCCGAGAAGAACTGCCGGGGATACTCAATAGAGCACTTCGAGGATGTCTGGCATGGCAGAAAGCCGGTACGTTATTTACGCCCAAAAGCGTTTTGTTAGCCACGGAAGAATACCGGAAGGATATGGACATTATCGGTCAATTCATCGATGAATGTTGTGACGTAGGAACAGGCTATTCAGTTTTAAAAGCGGATCTTTATGAAGCATACAGAAGCTGGACACTCAATTCCGGACACAAATATCCGCTCAGTTCGGGACTCTTCGGCACAAAAATGAAAGAACGAAACCTATTTGGTGAAAAAAAGCAGCGGAGTATGAACGGGAAATATTCTTGGGAAGGTATTCAACTAAAAGAGATTAATGAATTTTTACAGTGACTGCACCATATTGCACCACCATCACACCAAGAGAGAAGTGCATTAAATCCTTATAGTATAAAGGCTGGACCAAAGTACACCATGTTTTTCCCCTATTATCCTATAAGAAAAAATAAATAAAAATAAGGTAAAAGTTGTGGTGCGCTATGGTACCATGGTGCAATCCAAGTAACTACAAGGAATTGCAGGTTTTAATCTCTGGTGCAGTCTTGGTGCGAACCTACTGTGTATAAAAAAGAAAAATGGAGGAAATGAAATGACAATATACGAGAAAGCAATCAAGGATAGCAACGATTGGTCCATGCGAAAACTCTTAAAACAAGCGACTGTATATGACGGTACCGCGGCCGCCACGTTTTATTATCGGGATAATCCAAGAGAAATTTGGAACCTGACACAACACTTTCCCAATCTTACGCCCCCCTGTACTAACTTTTTTGTGAATGTTACTACACCGGACAAACTGGTTTCGCGGGAAATCGGAGTTTCTACTATTCCTGTGCTGAATTATGGCGTTTGGTTTACTGCTGTAGATGTTTCTAACGGACTTGCGACCGAACAGCAAGAGGCAGTCAGAGAAAAAGCAAGGGAAATGCAGTACCATCATAAGGTTTTGGCAGAAACTGTATTGCAGAATAAACTGCAAGAGTGTGGTGGCGATTATTGTAAAGTATGGGATGTACTCGATAAAGACGAAAAGAATTTGCTGCAGATTGTAAAATCTTTGGCTGCTATCATAGAAAAACCGATTATCTCCCAATATGTAGCTCATTGGATCCTTGATGGGATTTTGTTTCTGGCGCAGCAAGGAAAAATCAAACCCGTTCACACTATGACGCTGGAAATTGCTGCAGATGGCAGTATCATTTACGACGAAGAGATCGTGTATTCCGGGGGGATAATGATGGAATGCGTTCAATCAGCAACATCCTTTCGTGACGTTGCTAATCAGAGCAGAGAACTGGAGATATTCTATCATCCCGCACTACTAGCAATATGCACTTTGAATGGTTACAAATTAGCGCTGTAAGAGAGCGTGCAAAGCTATTTCCGCATAACCAAGTTAGATGGGTGAGTATACTGACATGGGACATCTCAAGTGGTGAATATGGACATACGGAGTGCATCTAGTCCCAGTTACCCCAGGCCTCTGTGGAAGGATTTGGCGTTAGGGGGGATAGGGGGTAAAATCCCTGGGAAATAAAAGCCTCCGCGAGCGTTCGCTAAGGACACGCGAAATTTCGCGAAATTCACAAGGGGGGGTATACAAAGTGGAAAATACAAATAAGGCTGATTGCCAACCTGGTAGCAATTCTATAATCTACGTAAGAAAATCAAACAAATATGCCAATTGAACCTACTGTGGGATTGATCTGGATGCGAAGGTGGTTAAGGATGATCATGCTCAGAGAAAGGAGGTGCTGAAAATCAATCTGAGAAAAACTTGCTGGTTTTATAGCTAGGCAACATCTGTATTGTCGAGTAAAATTTTAAAAAACTTGACGATGAATAGGCTGGCATTCTATAATGATACTAACAGGAGGAGTTTGTATGAGTGCTAGTCAAACTGTATTACATTACATAGAAAAACAACCGGAAGCGGCAGTTATTATTGCGCGAGATCTATATATAAAAAAGTTTTCCAATATGACGGAAACTGCTTTTCTAAAGAACTTAGAACGGTTGAGCAAAGAAGAAAAAATTATCCGTATTAGTAAAGGCGTATACTGTAAGCCTAAAAAAACACGTTTCGGTATGATTTCCGCGGGGGAAAGTGAAATTGTTAACTATTTTCTTGGGGAAAATAATAAATACGGATTTGAAATTGGCTATAAGTTGTATAATAAATACAAGCTAACAACGCAAATTTCTAAAAAAGTCGAGCTCTACTCGATAAAAAGCAATGTGGCAAAGGGTACTGTTAAAAATATAAACATGAAAAAGCTGGATCCCTTTTATAGACCAAGCATGCTTTCAACAATAGAGTTTATGGAGATCTTGGAGAATTACCATAAAATTGAGGACTTGAATCAAAACAGCTTTAAGGCGTACTGTGAGTATGCAGTGAAAGAATTTAATGAAAAAAATTTTGAGCAGGTTTATAAGAAGTTAAGCTACAAAAAGAGGACAATTGCTTTTTTGAAACAGTTGTTGGATTTTTATGGTATTCATAATGGTTTGAAAAAGTATTTGAATGGGACTTCAAAATATAGCATCCCGAGAATAGAGACGTTATATGAAACTGCATGAAAATAAAGCAGAGTTTGAGGATTTGGTACAATTAACAAGTGAGTATAAAGGAATTCCGGAAACTGCAATTAAGAAAGACTATTTGATTTGTATGATTTTGGAAAGAGTTTCTCGAAGTGCGTATATTGATCAATGTGTGTTTAAAGGCGGAACTTCGTTGAGCAAATGTTACCCGGGATCGATAGATCGGTTTTCGGAAGATGTTGATTTGACCTATCTTCCAGATGAATGTGCATCTAAGAAGGCGATAAATCGGGAGTTAAGGAAGTTAGAAGAACTTTTAATCGGACCGTTGCAATTTGAACCGATAGATAGTGAGCGAAATGATAAAAATAAAAGTTCGTATGTTTGGTCCGATGCAGTTGGAACAAAGGAATTGGGCATTAAGCTTGAAATAGGAGCGGTGGTTCGCCCGGTTCCCTATGAAATGAAATCGCTGAAAACCTATATTCAAGAATATCTGGAAAGCAGAAATATGGGTGATTTTGCAAGGGAATACGAACTACAGGGATTTACAGTTAACGTCTTAGATATACGACGCACGTTTATTGATAAGCTATTAGCTGTGAAAAGGCATGTAATTTGTGGCACGATAAACAAGAAAGTGCGTCATATATACGATGTGAAAAAGTTGATGGAACAAGATGAAGTAAAAAAATTCCTTGAAAATTTGACGGAACTAAAACAGATTATAAGCTTGACGAAAGGAACTGATATTGAATACCTAGAAAAAAGAACGACAACAAATGACTATGATCCGAAAGGAAAGTTTGATTTTTATTCATGGAAGGAAGCGTTTAGTAGTAATGAAGTAAAAGAACGATATGAAAGTTTACAGGATGATTTGTTGTACACGAATGAAAAACAAAATTTTTCGGAGGCTATAGCAGCGTTTGAAAAAATTAACGAGATATTTTTAAAAATTGATGAGTAGTAAATGATACTAAACGAGTTTATCGGTCTGGGGTGAAATCCCGGGCCGTTTTTTGATTCCGTACAAACGTATTTACTTTGAAAACATAAACTCCGATACTCGAATAAAGCCGATGATACGGGCATTTAGCGGTATATGAATTGGTACTTGGTGTTTGGTTGGTGTTTGAATTTACTAAACGAAAGTGAATGAAGTTGTACGAAATGCCAATAAACGGCTTAGAAGGATTATCTGGCGTTGCAATGGCAAATATCTGGCGAAGGGCGAAAAAGGTTGTGAAAGCAGGCATATAAACGATGGAGGTTCTGTATCAGACATTTGTAAATGTGTTCAATATGATGAAAACAAGGATTATTTTCTCGGCAAAATGGAAAGGAATGCGGGAAAGTGATAATTCGCTTCAACGTTATAAAACAGTTTTCAAAAATCATGACTGAGACAGGGCGGATCAGCAAATTTGATGGCGACTTATATTTGCACTGACGGAAAAAGTAGTAGTATATGGCGAGGGTAGACTGATGGTGGTTTCGCTTGATGGCACAGAGGTAGAATGTACAATTGAATAGAAACAGAAAACAGGCCGGTTAGGGTGAGTGCATTGATCACATTGGCCAGCTTTTTATCATGTTGAAACAGAGTTGTGAAATATTTCGCAGATGATTATTTGAGTGAATTATATAATGACGTTAATATCGTAATACGTCAGGGGTGAAAGAGTGGGTAAATATTCAGATGGTGAAATAAGGAATTGTAAGAAGATCACCTTAAAAATAACGGCAAATTATTTTGGGATGTCTCCTTTGGCTGTAGGAATGGGCATGAGAAACGATTTGCTGCCGAACGGATTTGCTGCAAAAATGAGGAGCGATTCTCTGAATGCAGGATCTATCACATTATTGACGAGCGGCTGATGGCATATAAGCATGGGAAGATAACGAGCATTCAGGTGAAAAACCTTGAAAAGACGAATAATTCAGAGTGATCGTATGGTATAATTATTTCGTATTAAATATCCTGAATATTAATTTTGCAGCAGTGTTTCTATGTAGCAGTGATTGTAGCTTATTCGATCCAGAAAGCATAGTGTTGTTGTATTTTTATTTATTTAACCGCTGCGGGGGGGAGGGTTGGAATGAAAAAGTTTCTCCTGGGTATTTTGCCGTTCTACGGGAACAGGACGATGATGAGGATAAGCTTTTTAAGGGTTGTGGTTATGGTTTCGCTTGTCCTAGGGGGGGCGGTAGGCGGCGCTTTAGCCGCCGATTCTGCCAAACAAATCGCCTATTGGGGTATTTACACCGGCGATGCCGGCGGGCAGGGGGTGGCTGTCGAAGGAGTGATGAGCGCCTCGGCGGCCCAGGCGAGCGGCCTGCAGAAAGGAGACGTGCTATTGGCTATAAACGGGGTGGCCGTGCGCTCGCCCCAGGAGTTTAGCGTCCTGAAAAACAGTTTTCCGCTGTATACACCGCTGAAGTTGTCGGTAAACCGCGGCGGAGCGGCCATCGAGCTTCAGATTGAGGTGCCGGGGATAACGCCGCTGGAAGTGAAACCGGTGAAGGCGGAATTCGTTATTCCTGGCGTACCAGCGCCGCCCGAGGCGAAAACCTTGTCGGCATTGGAGGCGCTTGATCAGATAAATGTCCTCGACCAGGTTATCTTGGACCCCGCTTCTGGAAAGGTCGCCATCATCGGCCACTATGACTCCCGCTTCAATACCGGGCCGATTCCCTATTTGGATATCTTGAAATCGGCGATGGTGTACCCTAAACCCATCTTCAAACTGCATAACACGCCAGAAGTCGACAAGTCGCTGAATGGGCAGACGCTGCCGAAGGCCGGCTGGCGGATAGAGCAGTTCATCGTCGGCCACCCAGACGCAGAGCAGGACCGGCAGAACTTTATCAGGGAATGGGCGAAGCTCTGTGGCCTGTCGCCGGAGGAACTTGCGGCCCTCTATAACTACGTGAAATTCGCTATTAAAGGGTCAGAGCCGCCGGCTGACATCTACTCCATCCAGGGCAAGTTGCTGGCCAACCTCGGCTACGCTGACGCCGCCCAGGCCTATGACCTAGTCAACCAAGGTGGGGCCGACACGGCGGTCCAGGCCCTGCAAATACTCGGCCAAGACGAAGAAACCAAGGCCATCCTCGCTAAGAGCGGCGGCGACACCGCTAAGGCTGCGGGAGAACTGACAGCTACCGTCTATCTCGGCATTATGAAAAAAATATACGTTGATACGGCTACGATTGCCCCGCTCAGGAGTGCGCTGGGGCAGGGCCGCTGGCAGGAAATGGTGGCCAAAGCCCAGGGTGAGCTTTTCCCCAGCCGGACGAAGGACGACGATCGCGACCTCGTTATGGTGGCCCTTACCAAGGTGATGCTGCAGGCGAAGTCAACCTCAGCCCTTTATGGTCTGCCCTTCACCGGACAGACCGTTCTGGCCCCCGTCGACCTCGACCGCACCTCCCAACTTGCCCGCATCATGTATGAGGCCGACTACTCGCTCAAGAGCACCATGGCCACGCCGCATCTATTCCGCCATATACCCGGCAGTATGACCCAGCAGGAGTATCTGATACACAAGGGGTTCATGGAACCTGTAGGCGCGTCAACCACCTTTTGGTTCTCGCCAAAGCATGTGGCGATGGAGATTTCCCCCGAGCGCCGGGTGGTGACCTTCGGTGCATCCGAGATGCTCTACAACAGCTTTACCGAGGAAGATAAAGGAGCCCAAGGCGGGGTACCCGGCGAAGAAAAGGTTAACCACCGCTACGACGAATGGTGCGACGTGGTTATGAACAACTACGACGAATACGCCCGCATCCTGCCGGCATTCCACAAGATCCGCGAAGTAGCCAAGGTCATCGCCTTAGCCAACTGGCTGATTGCCGAAAAGATCAACGTTGACCTCTCCAGTGTCAGCCAGGAGAGATGGAACGCGCCTGAGAAGGTGCTAGGGTTCTTACGCACCGGTCAACTCTACCGCAAGCTGCAGGCGGATGCTCCTTACCAGACAATGACTCTCCGTGCCTATTCCGGCGGCGTGACCTTCAACAAGCCTAAGGGCAACTGGACGTCGTACACGTCGGCGCCGGTGAGCGAGACCCATGTGGCCGAGCAACTCAAGCTGAGCGCCAGCCTCGGGCAGAAGGCCGTGCAGGCCGCCCAGGGCGGCAACCTGGAGCAGGCCAGGTATCTGGTCGAGTTAAGCGCTCAGGCGATGAACGGCGGCATTACGAAAGCCGACCTTCCGAAGCTGAACGTGACTGTACCGGAGATTAAGCCGACGCAGCTGTCTGTTTCACCCGCCCATGTCCAGCTACAGAAAGAGATTCTGAAACAAACCCACAAGCAGATATTGGCGCTGGGGCAGAATTCCGGCGGTGAGACAGGCACCACACTGGCCCAGCTCGATAACCTTTACAATCAGGTGCGGGACAATCCGGTGGCCGCATCCGGCTATCTGCTGAAACTGCAGACCAGCCAGTTGCCGCCGTCGTCCGGCCCCAAACCGGTCGACACGCCGACGGCGCCGACCGTCGCAAAGTCCTACGGTCCGGTCTGCTCCCAAAGCGCCCTTGATGACGCTTCTCTGTCCGCCGAGGACAAGGCAAAGGTCGCCCAGCGCCTCGTCGCCGCCCGCGAAAAGCTGCAATACATAAACCAGGCGCTAATAAATCTGATGGCTATCCAAAACAAGCAGCAGGCCGAGATGAGCAAGTGGACAGGCGAGATCGACGAAGCCTATAAGCAGTGCAAGGATCGTTTCTGGGACGCAATGAGCACGCTGCTGCTCGACGCCGCTCCTGACAAGCTTAAGGGCAACTACGAGGATGTACTGCAGAGTGTCGACGCCCTGAAGGCATCTTGGCTGGCCAAGGTGGCCGTCGAAACCGACCCGCGCAAACTGGCCGAGATGCAGAAAAACATTGATACCCTAAACACCCTCGGCAAATCGCTCTCCGATACCAACCAGCTCATCAAGAACTACCAGGACACTAAGCTGTTCGCGGACGTCGACAAGGGCAACCGTGAGGCACAGAACATCTCCGAGCAGCTCAAGAATGCCGTCGGCGGCATCGCACAGATTTCCCTCAGCCAGCCGTGGTTGAAAGAGGCTATCGATGCTGATCTATTGAAGCGCACCGGCAAGAGCTTCGACTTCTTCAGCTCGCTCTTCACGGTCGGTCAGGCCACCTATTACACCAGCAGCTTATTCTACGACATCATGAAGCAGCAGTTCGTCTGGCAGCCGGTGATGGCCGAATTGCAAAATAGCCTGGCCTACAACGCCCAGTCCATGGACAAGCTGCGGCGGGATGCGGCGAAGACGTCGCAGGAAATAAACTGTCTGGAGAAACTGCTGCTGAAATAATTAGAGATAGGAGTGATAGTGATGATGATAGGTAAACGACTGCTGCTGATTGCGATTATGCTGCTCGCCGTGATGGCGATATTCTCCGCGGTGGCCGCCGCCGCCCCGGTTACTACATGGGCGGCCGATTTGCGGACCGGCTGTCAGATAGGCTATGTCAGCGAGAATTGGAGACTGACGGAGGCTAGCTGGACGGGGCCGGTCGTGAATGGCAAGGCCGAAGGCAAGGGCCAGGTCAACCTGACTGTCCGTGGCAAGAATGGCAAACAGCTGACCATCAGCGCCGAGGCCGAGATGATTGCTGGCTTGCTGGATGGTAAGGTGTTCTTAAAGTGGTCGGATGGCTACTCCTGCGACGGCTATTACAAGGCCGGCTTGCTGGATGGTAAGGTATTCTTGAAATGGCCGGACGGCGATACCTTTGACGGCTACTACAAGGCTGGCCTGCGGGAAGGCAAGGGGCTATATAAATCCGCCGACGGCAGTTATTATGAGGGTGATTATAGGGCCAACCGGAAGGAAGGCAAGGGACTGTTCCGCTGGGCGAGCGGCGAAACCTACGAAGGCGATTGGGTAACTGACGCGTCCAACGGCAAGGGTATCCAGCGCATGACCAACGGTGCCTACTATGAAGGCGACTTCAAAGACGGCAAGAAAGAAGGCAAAGGAACCTACCACTACAAAAGTGGCGTAGTCTACGAGGGCGACTGGAAAAACGGTGAGCAAGACGGCTGGGGCATCATGAAGCGTCCCAACGGCGATTACTATGATGGTCAGTTCAAAAACGGCGTCATTGAAGGCAAAGGCAAGGTCGTTTACAAAAAGCTCGGCCATTCCTACGAGGGCGACTTCAAGGCCGGCCTCATGGACGGCCAGGGGATTTACCGTTATGAGGACGGTTCCTACTATGAAGGCGCCGTCAAAAAGGACAAGTTCAACGGCTACGGAGTCATGCGCGACGCCAAAGGCAATATAGAGTACGAGGGCCAATGGGTCGACGGCAAACAGGCCAAAAAAGCGGAATAAATAATTATCCAAGAAGAGTCCTTGTAGGAAAACCACAACCAGCCAGTGCATAGTACGAGACCCATCGCATGGGAGCTCAAGTTTACTCACATCCTGAAGTCAATCGATATCAAACTTTGCTTTTTGACAAATAGAGACAAAATTCTGCGGCATATATTAAATATATTTTGTAGGAGAAAGACGGTCACCTTAATTGAAAAGCGAGACGCCACTTTGTAAATTGACAACTAAATATTTGTAAACGAAACGCAGTTTTTGTATCCGAGATGCCACATTTGCAACCGAAAAGCCACTTTTGTAACCGAGATGCAGTTTGATTTTTTCGTTTTTCTGAAGTATGATGATCTTAAATGAGCATGCCAAATGGAGGTCGACTCCCTCTCGATTTTTTTGTAATCGGAGAATCCACCCCTGTTTCAGTTATGAGCGTGGGTGCTGGCGGCGCATATTTGTGTCTTATCGTTTGAGAAGAGCCGGCTTTAGCAGGATGGCATTGGCGGCAATCGGTGAACATCCTAGTCTTTGTAGAACCTCTTCTCCGTGATAAAAGCTGAACGTTTCGTAGGGACTACGATCGTTCAGCTTTTTCCGTTTATAGGAATTGATGTGATCCATCATTCGCGTGATTTCTTCCTGGCTCAGGTGATTGAAGCTTATTCCTTTGGGAAGCACCCTGCGAATGAGCCCATGATTGACTTCGATCGCCCCTTTCTGGTGAGGGCATCCCGCATCGCAGTAATAAATCTTCGTGCGGAAATTGTTGTAACTCTCGTTGCCATACTCAATCGCCTTGAGGTTAGAAAACTCACTGCCGTTATCCGTCAAGATAACAGGAAACAGCTTTCGAAACATTTCTCGCCCCAACGCTTGGTCAAGACCATTGAATACATCAATAACCGATTGCGATGTGTTGGCTTCCCGTAGGAAAGCAAGCATCAGACTTGTTTCTACAAAGTGGATCGTCAATAGGCATTTGCCGCCTTTAGTTCCAATAACACTATCCATTTAAACAATAACTGTATCTAAATGAGTTTCTATGAAGCTCTCAAACGCTTCATAGTTTCGCCCAATCCTACACCCCTTGTCTACTTTGAATACTGGCTTTTTATATCGTTCGCGAAACTTCACTTTCCTGGGTAAATCAATATTGCGTACATCCAATAGGCATGCATCGATGTAGTTGTAGATGGTCTTTTCGTTGCACATGAGATCATTCTCATGCGACACATAAATCTGATGTACGGATTGACCCTGCTGCACTAAGGGGCTGATGATCGCGTTGATCCTTGCAATCTCTTCTTCGCAAACACATAGACCACTGCGTGATTCTGATATCGCCTCATGAGCTTTGACATGGGCATGCTCCGCGTCGTAGAAACTTTTCAGCAAGGTACATTTGCCGTTCTGTTCACAACCATTGCAGACATAAGGCACCCGAGATTTCGCCGTACAGATTTCTTCGATGATGTCCGAGCAGTTGGCATTACACCTCTGACAGAGCTTGCAGTAAGTTGCAGAAGGCTTCGCACATTCCTTGCCACAAATTCCTTTCTTCCGGCAAGTGAAGCGCCTTTTACAAGCATTGTACGGATATCCAGGGTAGCCTGTTGCAACTTCTGAAAGATACTTTCGGACCTCTCGTGAGATCGTGGTAGGGTTCTTCCCCAGTTTACGGCCGATTTCTTTAAATGATTGACTTTCTTTTAGGTATTTCTGTAGGCTTAGTCGTTCTTCATATGTAAAAAACTTTGACATGATTATCTCTCCATTCCGCCGCCAACCTATTAAGGATATATGGCGAGAAATGGCCTGTAAACAAAAGATTGGCTCAACATCAATCTTTTGTAAGACAAGACGCAACCGTTTGATTCTATGAATTTAGCCAACTACAAGGACTCAGTTCTTACCCTAAAGGGTTGCTTTTCATTTTTCAATTCAGGAGAAAGACGGTCATACCAAGGAATTAATTTTTTCCGGTGTTTTTTAAAATTCGTTGGAAGACACCTCTTCTGTATGGTAGTGTTTTGCAAATTAACTTTACCAGACATGGGGGTGTTTTTCCATTGTCAACATTAATTTTTTATTGCCAATCAGTACTGTAATTACGCGATTTTAAAGCGATTTTTAGCTTGCAAAAGTTGGGTTATAAACATAAAGGGTTAATCAATTAGTTGGCGGTTCGATAAATTATTCTTAGACCCAGGTAAAAGCATTAAACTTTTCCGCGAAACAGTATCGTCTGTCTATCAAATGACACGTGGAAGGTGTGCTTATTTTTGAACAGGTTCATTCTCAACATTAAAGGTGTACCGGCGCTACCCGGTAGGGGCCTATCAATCTCTACAGCCTTTACCTCCAAGACCGCCGCCCCCCTTCACGCGAAAAATCGCAGAATTACGCAGGGGGGATACCCCGTTTACCCCCGAAAGCCAGTATTTTTAGTGGCTCGGAGGTTTTAATTTCGCTAAAAAGTACCGTATGGCGCAGAAAAAGATATAGAAAAAACTTGTAAAACTGATGGTTTTAACCGCATTTTTATGCAAAACTACTACATATTTAACCTTGATTTTGATTTTTGATTTTTGAAAAATTGACGCGAAAGGCCGGACGCGCTCTCCTGCCGAAAAGCGGCAGAGAATCAACCCGCCCCTCCCTTTTTCAAACTATCTGTAGTAATCTCCTTGCTATATGTGCCACTTAGAGTGATATATGTAGTAACCAAAGCAGAAGGGCGGGTGCTACGTATGAAAATGAAGATTCCCTACAACGTCAAAGGAAAAGAGCGCCAAAAATTAGCGCAAACGGTCAGCGAAGTGTTAAACACAGTGGCTTGCTACCAAGGCGTCCCAAGCTACGCCTATCAAATCGGCGGGTGCCTTCTCGACAGGCAGGGAACGCTCCACATCGGCAGTGAGGTTGACAGTGAAACGGTCAATCGGATGCTGGTCTATCTGGCCGAGCAAGGTTTTGTTGGCGAAGCGGAGGAAAGTGCCGACCAAGCGCATAGTGGCTTTGTGGTTTTGATGCCCAAGGACAGCTTTACCGACAAGGCACTGGACAACTTAAGCCGCTTGGCCCAGAGCAAGGGCGCTCTTTTCGGCAGAGCCTTCGGTGTGGATGCCCAGATGCCAGTGATCAGTGGCGATACGGTCAGCTTCCCTTGGTTCCCCAAGACCACAGAACCGGATGAGATTAACACCTATACCCAGTTCGTTGACAAGCTGTGCGGCATGGCAAGAGCGCTGAAATGGGTGAATGCCCAAACGGTGGAAACGGACAACGATAAATACGCCTTCCGCTGTTTTCTCCTCCGGCTTGGCTTTATCGGGGACGAATACAAAACAGCGCGGAAAATATTGCTCCGCAGCCTTGCTGGCGATGGCGCATTCCGCCGGAAGAAATAAAAAAACAGGAGGCAGTGTTTTTGGCACCGTCTCCTGCTTTTCACTGTTCTAAGCCATCTGTAACACCTTGACCGCTTCTGGCAGAATCAGCTTGCCGTCCAGACGCTCAAAGGCTGTGAAGCCAATCTGCCCCTGTGCGCTGTACAGTTCGCTCAACCGCTTGATGACCAGCGCTTGGCGCTCAATCACCCAGTAGTAGGAAAGGTCACCGAAGGCGATGGCCTTTTTTCCTGTTGCTGGGGCGGGCATGGCAAGCGATGTGACCACAGGCTTGCCGAAGATGGTTTCGCGTTCGGCGTTCCAGAGTGGATTGCCCGCGCCGTCTTTTAGCGAACGAAGGGCCATGGCGGTATCGTCATGCATTAAAAATACGGCGCTCGCGCCGTGCTCGGCTTTCAGCGAGAAGTAGAGTTTGGTCAGTTCGTCATAGGCAATGGCAGTCGCGCTTGCAGCTGTAACGCCCACGTCCGCGCCACTGGCGCTTAAAAGCCCTGTCGGCTGATTGGTACCAGTGCCGTTTAAAAAGGCCGCTTCCTCGGCTCTGCCGAAACGTCTGGCAAAGGAAGTCACAAGATAGTTTTCAAGGTCAAAAGCGTTATCGCTTACAAAGGAAGTTTTCAGCCGAACAAGGCTGGCCAGCTTGTAGGAGTAGACCGGGAACGGCAGAATGGTGTCGGAACTTTCCGGAATGACCGCGCCCTCGCCAACCCAGTCTGCTGTTCCGGTGGACGTGACCGCTTGGATGGTGCCTTCCGGCGAAGTGGTGCTGACCACAGTGGCTAGTTTGCGGAATACATTGTCTTTGGCCAGCGCTTTATCGAACTTGGCTTTGAATTCCTCAGGCGTCAGATAATCGCCGGAATCATTGGTTTTGCTCGACAAGACGGGAAGGTCTGCACTTTTGCCTCGCATCATGTTCCAGAAATTGTGTTCACAGGTGTAGTTTGTCATATTGTTTTCCTCCTGACATATTGTTTTTGATTAAGCCCATTGACGGGCGGCGCAGTAGTCCAGCATCTGCGCGTAGGTGTCGAAATATTGCCCGGAGCCGCGATGCTCGATGCACCAAAGTTTCCCCCATTCGGGATGCTTGCAGCGCATAATGATCGCGGCTTCTTTTACGTTTTGCGGCAGGACTCGGACTACTTCAAAGTTTTCCAAGTCCAGTCCAATCCATAGGTATCTTTCCTGCCCTTGGCTGATTTGCATTTTGCTCACCTCCTCGTTTTTTCTGAATATCACATGGTTTTTTATCATAAAGCCGCACTGTGGCGTAGTCCCCAAAACCCGCTAAAATCAAGGCCTTTAGGCTTCTGTCGCAGGTTGTCGCAAGTAAAACAGGTCATCCCTTACGAGAAGCGATTTTTGAAACAACCTGTTTTTGCTGCGACAACCTGCGACAAGGTGTGTTTTAGAGAAATTCGCTGTGCAGCTTATAGCCAATTAAAAGCGTGGTTTCGCTGCCGCCCTCGCGTGGTCTTCGGCGGGTGACGGTGGCGATGGACATGAGCGCTTGTTTGAAATTCTTGATGTTTTCGGTGTAGTGGCCGTTTTCCGCGCACCAGCGCTGGTACCGTAAATAGACGGAGGAAGTACGTTCTTCGCCGTTCGGGTCTTTCTCCAAGGCATCTTCAATAAACAAGGCGATCTTATCGCTGTCATGGCGGTAAGCATCGGTAGCGGCTTTGACCGAATCTGGCTGCATAAAGCCTTCTTCGGCAAGAAGACGGTAGCCATTGACCAGCCAGTTGAGGATGGCGCTCTGGTTCTTTGCCTTGGCAAATTCACGCTTGAGCGTCTTGTCTTGCTCGGATTCAGCAAAATGGCGCTCAAAGGGGATGATGATCACACGCCCGCTGGAGAAAAGCGTCATGTCGTTGATCACAGGCAGATAGTTGGCATTGATATATAGCTTAAACTGCGGCGCGAAGTGAAGGAATTCTCATGCAGGAAACGGGCGTTGATAGTGTCGTTGCCTGTCATGCTTTTTACCTGCGCGGCATTCAGCACCAGTCCCCGACTGGGTTCGGAGATATTGGCGAAGCGCACTCCCTCGAGCCGGGCGATGTCCTCGGAGGGATTGGCGCTGTTTGTGTTGTTCTTTAGGCTGATGGTTTCCGGTCTTTCGGTGCAGCCATAACTGCCGAGTACCCTTAGCACACTTTCACACAGCGTACCCTTGCCGTTGCGTGTGGTAGCGCCATACAGAACGAACAGGCACTCATAGCGCGTATCGCCGCTGATACCGTAGCCGAGCGCCTTTTGCAGGAACCTTGCCTTTGCCGTATCGCCGCTTGTGATCTTATTGACAAAGCCTTCAAAGCGCTCGCATTGGGCGGCGGGGTCATATTTGACCGGGCTGATTTTTGTCAGCCGATCTTCGCTGGTATGGGGCGAAAATTCCATGGTATCAAGGTGTAGCGTTCCGTTGGCGCAGTTGAAGATGCAGGGATCGCGGTCAAACTCGCTCATAGCGATTGGGTAAACGCCCTGCGCGTCCTTCAGTACCACTTCACGGTATTTTCGCTGCTGCCACTTGCGGCAGTAGTCGATGAAGGCATTGCGCTGGCGCTCGTCTTGAATGTTCACAGCGTAGATGAGGAGCGCGTCAGCCAGAGCCTCGCACAGTTCCATCACCTTGAGATTTCCCGTATCCGGTTTCCAGATGCCGCCGCCATAGCAGTACCAGATTCTCCGTTCCGGCACATAACGGGCCACAGACTGGTAGCAGTCGGCAAACAGGCGACTTGCGCCGATGTCAGTCCAGGCATAGCGGTCATTGCTTTCTGGGCGCAGGTTTTTCAAGTCATGGACGGTATTGTTAAAATCCTCGGATGCCGAGCGTCCGGCGATGGGTTTGTAAAATTCCGCAGCCAGGGCCACAGCGTTACCCAAGGTGAATGCGCCGTAGGTAGAGCCGCACAGCGGGCGATTCCATTTGTCGCGCATCAAGCCAGACTGCCGAAACAGCCTGTCCATTTGCTGGACATCCCCGCCGCACCAGAAGGCCAAGATGCCTGCCAGCGCCATATCCGCATCGCTTGGGCTGTCATAGCCGGAAGTGTCTCCGTTCCACAGCTTGCTGAATTTCTCAGCCTGTTTGGACTGTGCGAGTTTCTCCAGCACCGATGTGTCCGAGAGATAGGATTTTCCGATATTCGGCTTTGCGGTTCCTATAGGCTTCGGACGCTTCATGTACTTGTCCAGCACTGTCCTAAGCGCTTCGCTGCGTTCTTCGATATCGCGAGCACGCAGGACGTTTCCGGTGACGGTCAGGAACTTGTTGGTCGCGCCGCAGACGTACACTTCCAAGCCGATTTTCCGGTTGTTTATATAATAGAAGGCTTTATCGTAATCGAAGCCTTCGGCGGCAAACAGGATGCGTACGCCTTTGCCGGAGGGACTTAGCTCTGCATAGCTATCCATGGCTTCGACTACATCCGCGGCAAGCGGAGTCAGCGTTCCGTCCGCCTTGACGCAATGGTCGATATCAATGGCGGATAAACCATCAAACACGCCCACGCCAAGGCCGTCATAGCTGCCTAATTGCTTAATGGCAGTGGCGTAATCGCAGAAGGTATTTTTGTTGTTGGACTGCGCCCGGCTTTGGGTACGCATATCGTAGGGCACCTTAGTCGGCTTGCCCTCGCGCTGTTCCAGCTTATAGCCGCAGAAACTTCCTGTGGCTT
The DNA here is from genome assembly GCA_017861495.1 of Bacillota bacterium. The sequence continues at coordinate 2,665 of JAGFXW010000004.1, read as the reverse complement.
TTAGGCTTTGCGGCAGGTTGTCGTACATCGCTTTCCCTCCTTTCTTTGCGGAATGTGTTTGCCATATTTAGCCTTCAAAGCCATTTGCGCCAAGGGCGGATAGTTGCTCGCACAGTCTGTCGTAATTGATGAGGGCTTTTTTGCCTACATAAATGACGGGAAGTTTTCCCGCTTTAAGGAGCATTCTTAGTGCGTGTTCGGGGAGGATACCAGTTCTTGCTGTTTCCCGGATCGTCAGCATGGTCGGTTTTTTATTTTCCATGAAATTCTCTCCTTCCGTGAGTTTCTATACATTATTATATAACTAATAGTGAGAAAGTTCAATGATTAATCTCACATATAGTTATCTCAAAAAACAATACAACACAAAACAATCTAACAAAATGTTATAAAACACTTGATTTGGTTAACAGTTGGTGATAATATAAAACTACGAGGTGATAAAAATGTTTGCTGACAGACTGAAAGAAATTCGTACTGAAAAAGGCATTACACAGGTTCAGCTTGCCGAAACGATGGGTGTATCCAAGGGGACGGTGGCCATGTGGGAAACAGGCAAGCGGGAACCGAACTTTGAAACTTTAAATCAGCTTTCGGAGATCTTCGATAAGCGCATCGACTACATTTTAGGCTACTCCAACGATGCTTCTTCTCCGAAAATGACGGAGGATGACATTGATCAGCTCGGCGTGTGGGCAACAGAAGACAGCTTCAATGAAACGGTGACCGCCTACCTTAGGCTGGATGAATTTGGGAAAGCGGCTGTCGAGAGCCTTATCCGCGCGGAAATGGTTAGATGCCACGAGCAGGGTACGCTGTTTCCAGAAAGCGGCTTCTCGGTAAGCATTCGCTTGAAAAAGGATGTGAAGGACGATGCCGAGCGTAAATAAAAGGGGCGATACCTTTCGCATCATGGTTTCCCTTGGCTATGATCTGAAAGGACGCCAAATCAGAAAGACCACAACCTTCAAGCCGCCGGAAGGCGTAACACCCGGCAAGGCTGAAAAGCTGGCAGTGGCCTTTGCCCACGAATTTGAGAAGAAGTGCCAAGGCATGGCCAATATGAACGAGAACATTCGCTTTGTGGAACTGGTGGAGTGGTATTACAAGCAGATAGCGCCACACAAGCTGAAGGAAAATACCATGTACGGCAACAGGAAACTGATTGACTTATATGTACTGCCCTACATCGGCCATCTGAAACTTAAGGACGTAACTACAGCAAGGATTGATGAACTGTTCAATCTGCTGCTCAAAAGCGGCAGAACCAGAGAAACGTATCGCTTGAAAGACCCTGCCTATCTGCCGAAAGGCTCATGGCGTCCCACTTCAAGGAAGGCTGGTGTAACTCTGCCTACCTTAAAGGAAGCCATCCGAGGAAATGCGGTCACCAAGGAGACTGCAGAGAAAATTGCGGCGGCAATAGGAAAAAAGATAAAGGATGCATTTGTTCTTGAAAAGAAGGGCGGCGGACTTGACCCGCAAACAATTATGCGGGTGCGGACAGCGACTTCCCCCATTTTTTCCACAGCGGTCAAAAAGGAAATTATGTTCAAGAATCCGGTGACTAATGCAACATCGCCCAAAAGGGATGAAAAAGAGAAGCTGTTTCTGGATGCCGATGGCTGCAGACAGCTTCTCACTATTTTGGACGAGCCGACAAACCCGCAAGTAGGCAGAGCCATTGCCATGCTTCTCTACACCGGAATGCGCGTAGGAGAACTGATGGCCTTGCGCTGGGAGAATGTATTCTTAGGCGATGCCATTTTGACGGTCAAACATACGTTGTATCGCTCCGAGGGGCAGTACAAGCTGACTTCCCCCAAGACGAAGAGCAGCGCCCGTGTGATCGCCATGCCGCCACAGTTGGTTGAAATACTGAAGGTGCAAAAGAAGTGGCAGGAGAAGCGAAAAAGGATGTTGGCCAGCGGTGGATTGAGCGCGGGGCGGTTTTTACTGGGGCCTTTGGAGAATACATGAATCGCGGATATTTGAATGCAGAGTTTAAGAAACTGGTAAACGCCAACGGCTTTCCCGACCTTCACGTCCACGATCTCAGACACGCCAATGCTTCCCTGCTCATTAACATGGGAGTCCCTGTGAAGGTTATTTCCGAGCATTTAGGCCACTCGAATACCTTAACCACCGAAAACATTTATGAACACATCTTTCACTCGACAAAAGCCAAGGCTTCTGAGGCGATCAGCCAAGCACTGGCTTCCGGTATGGAGCAATGAAGGGTTTACACAGAATATTGCCTTTACACACAGAAAACACCAGCCAGTTCGGACTAGTACAGAATTCCGAAAAAGCTGGTGTTTGTTTTGTGTTTTAATTGGCAAAGAGTTACTCTACGCTACTATACGATACACACTATCAAAACCCACGAACCCGCATGAAACGGCACTTTTCAAACTTTATAAAACGATGTTGGTGCAAACCAGTACGGTTCGAGGACATAAATACCGATACTCGAAGAAAGCCGATGATATGGACATTTAGCTTTATATGAATTGGCACTTGGTGTTTGGTTGGTGTTTGAATTTAGTAAACGGAATGTAACAAAACTAGTATGACCCCGATCTTTATACCAGTTTGAATGTTAGTAAAAAGATGATAAACTAATCTTGGTAATGGGCCTAATCTAGAGAAGAAGGTCGGTTGT
>JAGFXW010000169.1 GCA_017861495.1 Bacillota bacterium | reverse complement strand
AGGTCATTTGATGAATGGTACGGAACGGAAAAATATCAAAATCGGCAGTGTCGTAAAGATTGTCCAAAAGCAACACCAACGGTCCGGTCAACTGACGGAGGGCGTTGTGAAAGATATTCTGACCAACAGCGCCGTTCACCACCGGGGGATCAAGGTTCGTTTGGAAACCGGCATTATTGGCCGCGTTCAGGAAGTTGTGCAATGATTGATTAAAGATCATCCCCTGTTTTATCAGCTATAGATTTTCGTCTTTGACGGAATTGACAGCTTGATTTCACATGCGATAAAATGGATGAGGACTTACTTCAGATGGTGTTTCATGAAACTCCATCTGAAGTTTAGCCGAATTAACTTCGAACTACGGTCTGTTCCTGGCCTAAGAGGTCGGGATGTACAGGCCGTGTGAAGATGGATGAAGATTTACTCTGGGTGGAGTTATCCGTAATCATAAGGCAGGAGAAATAGCATGAGTGTATTGACGGTGGAAAATGTTTCCCATGGGTTTGGCGCCAGAAAAATATTGGAAGGTGCTTCCTTTCGCCTCTTGAAGGGAGAACACGTTGGTTTTGTCGGCGCAAACGGCGAAGGAAAATCAACAATATTAAACATCATAACCGGCCAGCTTGAGCCGGATGAGGGGAAAGTGGAGTGGTCGAACCGGGTGACGATCGGCTACCTGGATCAGCACTCTGTATTAACAAAAGGGAAAACGATCCGCGAGGCTTTGCGGGAAGCATTTCAGCCCATGTTTGCCATGGAAGCGGAAATGCTGGCGTTTTACGATAAAATGAGTGACCCCGAATTGGCGGCGGACGCCATGCAGAGCATGATGGATGAGGTCGGCGAAATTCAAGATTTGTTGGATCATAGCGGCTTTTATACGATTGATGCCAAAATTGAGGAACTAGCCAATGGTTTGGGTTTGGGTGAAATCGGCCTGGACCGGGATGTCAGCGATTTAAGCGGCGGTCAGCGTTCCAAAGTCCTGCTCACCAAATTGCTGCTGCAAAACCCCACGGTGCTGATATTGGATGAACCGACGAACTATCTGGATGTCCAGCATATCGAATGGCTTACCCGTTTCTTGCAAAACTATGAAAACAGTTTTATTCTTGTATCGCATGATATCCCGTTTTTAAATGCGGTAATCAATGTCATTTATCATGTGGAAAATACGATTCTTACCCGCTATACGGGGAATTATGAGCAGTTTCAGCAGATGCATGCGATCAAAAAAAGCCAAGAACTGCGGGCTTATGAACGGCAGCAGCAAGAAGTGGAAAAGATGGAGGATTTCATCGCCCGTAACAAGGCCCGGGTTGCAACCCGCGGCATGGCGAACAGCCGGCAAAAACGGCTGGATAAAATGGAGATATTAGAAAAACCGCGGGAGAAGATGAAGCCGGTTTTCCAATTTCGGGAAGCCAGGACGCCCGGCCGGTTTGTTTTTGAAGCGGCTGATTTGGTGCTTGGTTATGATGAAGCCTTGACCAAGCCGGTTACCATATCCCTGGAGCGCGGCCAGAAAGTCGCAATCCGCGGTGTGAATGGCGTTGGCAAGTCGACTTTGTTAAAAACCCTATTGGGACAGATCCAACCGATTTCCGGGAAGTCTGTACTGGGTGACAACTTGTATCCTGCTTATTTTGAACAAGAATCAAGCCAGCATAATACGCGGACAGCGATGGAAGAAGTTTGGGAGGAGTTCCCCGGGCTGACGAATTTTGAAGTGCGAGCCGCGCTGGCGAAATGCGCGTTAACCAATGAACACATTACAAGCCAAATGATGGTATTGAGCGGTGGAGAAAGCGCCAAAGTCCGGTTGTGCAAGCTTATGCTGCGCGAAGCGAATTGGCTGGTACTGGATGAACCGACAAACCATCTTGATGTTGAGGCGAAGGAAGAACTGAAGAGAGCCTTGCAGGAATTTAAGGGCACAGTGTTGCTGGTTTCGCATGAACCGGATTTTTACGAAGACTGGGTGAGTGCGATCTGGAACGTGGAAGAATGGACGACGAAAATCATATAACGAATGGTGCTGTTGCGAGAAGAGGCGTTTTGAAGTGTAGACTTTGATCCGCTTCTTTTTTGCATAAAATGCGGGGTAGGCAGTGATGAAAAAAAATGCTATACTGATACATCACAGTTGACTTGCGGATACAAACCCAAAACAAAGGGTATGGCACTATAGTTATGATAGAATAAGGAAGTGAGTTTTGATCGTGAAAACAGATTTTTTGAAACTTGGCATAAAACCAGAAATGAACGATTTGCTGCAAAAGGCCGGTTTTACCGTGCCGACTCCGATCCAACAGCAGGCAATTCCCTTGTTGTTGGCCGGAAAAGATTTGATTGCCCAGGCCCAAACCGGTACCGGAAAAACGTTGGCGTTTCTCCTGCCGATCCTGGCGGCAATTGATGAAAAAAAACATTGGGTCCAAGCGTTGATTATTGCCCCGACCCGTGAATTGGTTGTCCAAATTGCCGGTGAAGTAAAAAAACTTACCCAGGGGACCGATGTTCATGTTTTAACGGTATGCGGAGGAACGGATATCGAACTGCAAAAGAAAAAACTGCAGCAAGAAGTCCATATTGTGGTGGGGACGCCCGGACGTTTGCTGGACCATTTGAAGCGGGAAACAATTCGGCTTTCCGGCATATCCAAGCTGGTTATTGACGAAGCGGATCAATTGTTGAAGTTGGGTTTTTGGGAGGATGTCGAACAATTAGTCATCAATACTTCCTCCAAACGGCAAATGATGCTGTTTTCGGCGACCATTCCGGAACCGGTTCGCTCCCTTGCCAAACTGTACATGAGTAACCCGTCTAATCTCCATGTTAAGACGGAACGGGTTACCTTGGACGAGATCCGGCAAATTGCGGTCCGGACAAAAGACGATGAAGTAAAATTGAGTACGCTGCATAAAATGTTGTCTGAGTATCAGCCGTATTTAGCAATTGTCTTTTGCATCAGCAAGCAGCGGGTCAGCGAACTCAATACTGAGTTGGCTAAATTGGGTTATGCTGCGGATGAGTTGCACGGCGAGTTGTCCCAGGCGAAACGGCAACAGGTTATCCGTCGTTTTCGCCAGGCTAAATTACAAGTGTTGGTTGCTACGGACATTGCCGCTCGAGGCTTGGATATTGAAGGCGTTACGCATATTTTCAATTATGATATTCCGCATGATGTGGAAAGTTATATCCACCGGATCGGCCGTACGGGGCGGGCCGGTGAAACCGGCCTGGCCGTAACATTCGTTTCATCCCGCGATGACGGATATTTACAGATGATTGAAAAGGGAATTAAAGCGGAAATTGCACAGCAGGATGCGGCGGGTAATCCGGTCCGCGGCAGAAGGAAACCGATGGTTAGCAAAACTGCGGCGCCCAAGTCGAAAAGTGCGCCGGAAAAAAATAAGCCTGCTAAAAGGTCCGGCAAGCCCGACCAAAGCGGAACAACCGGCGAGAGGAAGAGCGCGGCCCGCAATTCGGCAGGCAAGGGCGACGGAGGAAAGAGTACCGTCCGTAACTCGGTAGGCAAGGGCGACGGAGGAAAGAGCGCGGCCCGCAATTCGGCAGGCAAGGGCGACGGAGGAAAGAGTACCGTCCGTAACTCGGTAGGCAAGGGCGACGGAGGAAAGAGTACCGTCCGTAACTCGGCAGGCAAGGGCGACGGAGGAAAGAGTACCGTCCGTAACTCGGCAGGCAAGGGCGACGGAGGAAAGAGTACCGTTCGTAACTCGGCAGACAAGGCCGGCGCAAGGAAGAGCGCAGTCCGCAATTCGGCAGGCAAGGACGGCGGAAATAGATACAGCCCGACAAACCGGAAAAAATAAGCGGAACAAACTGAAGCGGAATGAAATAACGTTTCGGATCATAATGTCCGCGGACGTTTAGAAAAGAGGGCGATTGCTTTGCAGGCAAGGTACACAAAAACAATTTTGATTTTGCTGGCAGCACTGTTTGTATGGTTGTCTTCCAAACCTGTTTTGGCCAGTGAACCTTCCTATGAAACAATTCATATGAAAGGGACCATCAAGTATATTATGTCAGACAGAACTTACGGTATTTTAGGCGAAAACGGAAAAAAATACCAGCCAACACGCTTGGATAAGGAATACCGGCATGACGGGATGGCTGTTGCTTTCGATGCGAAAGTCCGGAAAGACCTTGTTGGAGTTAGAATGTGGGGAACTGCGGTTGAACTTACCAGTATCATGAGCCTGGAAAAATACGTTTCGAATGCTGAGAATGAGGCGATCCGTTTGTTGTTGCTGCGCATGAACGCTTTTGAAACTCGTGATTTGGCGCAATTGCAGAAAATTGACGTGATTTCCCGTAATCTTTCGGAACAGGAGTTTGGCGATTGGTTAGGTTTTTACGGTAAATTTACTCTCCGTTATGTGGAAGTAACCGAGGCGGAACCGGCAACGATCCGCGGGATGTGCCTTTATACGCGGGAGCTTGTGAACGCGATGGCGTTATCTGGCAATGTGAAGCGGACTCTTCTTTGTTTTACCCTCAGCAAACTTGACGGAGATTGGAAATTTACCGGTACGGAAACTTTTCGCCCCAGTGATACCGCGTTCGATTTGGACCAATATGCCGCTGAATTGGAGGCGCAGGGAATCCGCAAATACGGTACGGACAATCTTGCCCAAAGAAAACTGAAGAATTGATGGCCAGGAAATATGAATTCCTGTGGCATACTGATAGGGCAGGATTTGCGGAGGCAGATAACGAAAATAGTATGTCGGGGCTCATAGTATCATGAAATGAATTTTTGGTGAGGTGCATAGTCATGAAGATCAGTCGTGTTGATTCAACAATCAGTACTATGAAATTGCAAGAGTCGAAGGAATTCTACATGAAGCATTTTCATTTTCAACTGGTTTACGAAAGTGACTGGTATATTGAACTGATTGCGCAAGATATGCCGGCGATTGGGATTAGTTTTGTTTTGCCGCAGCGCGATGAAGGTGAGTTTTTTAATGGAAAAGGCCTTATTTTGTCGTTTGAAGTTGAGGATGTAGATGCGGAGTACCGGCGGTTGAAAGAAGAAGGCCTGCGCATTTTCCAGGATGTACAAAATAAGCCATGGGGTGAACGGAGTTTTGTGGTCGATGATCCGAATGGAGTGCATTTGTATATCTATACTTTAATTCCGCCGACTCCGGAATATAAGAAAATTTACGATTCGTTCAAACAATAATAAAGCATTACGGGTGGGAAGTTTTTTGAACAGGACGTAATAAAGTTACCGGTCAATAGTTGGAAAAACGGCTTGCAGCCGAATGCTGCAAGCCGTTTTAAGCACTTATACAGTTAAATTTTCAATCTCGTTTTGATTCTAGCCACTGCATCTTCGGTATTTTCCCGATTTCCAAAGGCCGTTAAGCGAAAATACCCTTCGCCAGAGGGGCCGAAGCCGGTGCCGGGGGTACCGACAATATGGGCTTCCGAAAGAAGCTTATCGAAAAATGACCAGGAATCCATTCCATTTGGCGTTTTTAGCCAAATATAAGGAGCATTAACACCGCCGAAAACTTGCAACCCGATGCTTTTTAAGCCTTCAGTGATGATTTTGGCGTTGGTCATA
>JAGFXW010000033.1 GCA_017861495.1 Bacillota bacterium | reverse complement strand
CAATCCCTGCCAGGGTTCAAATCCCTGCCACTCCGCCATTTATAAAGGAATTCGAGCTTTGGAAAATTTTCCAAAGCTCTTATTTTTTTGCTTGTGGGGCGATTTGTGGGGTGATTTTAAATGGAAGGTATGAAATCATTGCAAAATCTGTGACAAATGTAATGAATTTTAGGATGTTGCACACGGATTATTCAAGGTGTTTTTATTTGAAGGAAACGATTTTGAGACTTCATTAAGCTTAGCACTACTGATAATTTTACCGAAGTGGAAGTTGTGATAATTTGAGATAGCTTTAAACGCAATGAGTTTAAAATTATTTTTACCGACAACTTGAATATGATGTTTGCCTATATATGGTATAAAATGTGTAAAAGCATCAGGAATTGTGATACAAAAAGAGGTTGTTTGGCGCATATGATTAAACTGGATTAAAATGGTAAATAGCGAGAAATTGTCCGCTGTCCGCTGGATTTTTATAGGGCGTTGGATATATCAAGGGGTTATGGGTGTTCAAAAATTGACGGACATGGTGGACAAAACGGACTATAGACAAACTATCCTTGTCGGTAGTAGTATAAGTATATAATAAGGATATAATTATGCTACGTAAGGAGCTGTTTTGCATGATGAATATAAAACCGTCTGCGGCGATCCGTAAGAACTATAATGCGATATCGGAACTATGTAAGCGTTCAGGAGAACCGGTTTACCTGACTAAAAATGGTGAAGGCGATCTCGTGGTTATGGATCTTGCGACCTATGCGAAACGGGAAAGTATGTTGCGCTTGCGGGAAAGTTTACTTGTTGCAGAAGAGGGTAGACTGCAAGGAAAGACGGGTCATTCTATTGAAGAAGTATCCATTATGATGAAAGCGGCTGTTCATGAGGTACGGGATGAGCAACGAAAATAGAACGTATACCGTTATTATTTCTGAAGAAGCTACGCAAATGCTAGTGCTTCATGCTCGATTTTTGGCTCAAGTCAGCGAAGAGGCTGCTTTGCGGCTTATTGAAGAATTTCGGGATAAAGCAACCTCTTTGGAACAGTTTCCCGAAAGAAATCCGATTTTGATTGACCCGATGATTACGAAGGGGAAATATCGGAAACTATTGCTCGAAAAAAGATATCTCCTGATTTATCAGATCAAAGAAAATATAGTGTATATTGATGCGGTTGTGGATACCCGTCAGGATTATGGCTGGTTGTTGTAAGTTTATATCGAATGTGACCTTTTTTGAATGGTAGTGAAGACCGATTGCGATCAAAACGAGAATACGGGTACTTTTGAAGCCAGGTTTGCTGTGGGGTGATTTCAAATTATACAGCATGGAAAACATATAAAGAATAGAAAATATGCTCTGGATTAGTGCTCAAAATGCCATAAAATAGGCTCAAAAGATAACAAAAAAGGGAAGCGACTAATTGTTAAATCGTTAGAGGGAGCAATCCATGCCAGGGTTCAAATCCCTGCCACTCCGCCATTAATAAAAGTTCTCGAGCTTTGGAAAATTTTCCAAAGCTCTTATTTTTTTGCTTGGGGGGCGATTTATGGGGTTAGGTATAAAAGGCTGGTCATTTATCTGGATCGTTAAAGGATATATGGTCTATTTAACCGAAATACTTCATAGTAAACACCACTCAAATTTATAAAGAAACTCCGGAACTGTTAAAACATAGACGAGCTTATATTTTATCAGCATTGTTTCTCCACTTTGTTTACTAAAGAAGGTGTTGATGTGCTTTTTGATGTTCGTACCATATTTTTTACAGGTACAATAACCATTCTTGTTAATACATTCATATTAATATTGGCTTGGTATTACGCTCGGACTATGAGGGCTGTTCTTGGTTGTTGGAGTATTAGCTTAATATTGTCTAGTATAGGTGCTGTGCTTTTCGCCTTAAGAGCTATTATACCGGATTCATTATCGATAATTGTTGCGAATATTTGTTTTGCCGGAACGTTTGTTGCATTACAAGAAGGAATATGTCGTTATGTGGGTTCGAAACCAAGAATGCGGTATGTCATGTGTGCGGTCATGCTTGTCCAAATCACGTTGGTGCTCTATTTTACGTATGTGATACCTTCTTTTTTTTATCGAGTCCTAATTTTTTGCGGAATAACCACATTTTATTGTGTACTTAGTATTTGGACAATACACAAGAGTGAGGTGCGGAAAGAAGCACCGTTACGTCTGCTGACAATAATACTGATAGTGCATATATGCGTAGCCATTTTTCGGAGTGTAGTTGTTGAGAAATCATTTGATGGTTTTTGGCTTCCGGGATTATTGCCGGCCTTAGGAAGTTGGGGCCATTTAGCTGTTCTTTCGGCTTTGCCCTTATGTTACTTTTGGCTGGTTACTTTTCGCTTAGGAGCGGAAGTTCGTGAACAGGCGTTTGTTGATTCCTTAACTGGTATTCCTAATCGTAGGGCGATGGATAAATTTTTAAATGAAAAGTTACTGCATGGACGGTGTTTGGAAGCTGGAGTTTTATGGGTGGATATCGATAAGTTTAAAGAAATTAATGACAATTATGGGCATGGGGCTGGTGACTGCTATCTTGTGGAGCTGAGTAGGTTGATTTGTCGTGAGCTGCGTAAGCATGACGTGGTGTTTCGTTATGGCGGTGATGAATTTGTGATAATTTTACCTGCTGCGGATAAATTTATTTTGTTTAAAATTGCAGAAAGGCTGCGGAAAGAAGCGGAATATCTATCGATCGACTGGGGAAAAACGAAAATAAAGACGACCGTAAGCATCGGCGTTTCTGTAAGTACTGACAAGATAAAAGATATTGATGAATTGCTGCGTCTTGCGGATATTGCGTTATACAAAGCGAAGCGGGCAGGAGGAAACTATGCAATATTCGATGCTTGCGAGGAAATCAAATTATAGTTTTCGTTGACAATAAGCGCAGAAGGTTATAAGGAGGGTGTTATTATGAAAAGATCCACGTTTATTCGTATTTTGGCTAAAATCAATACGATTTCCAACGATGTAAGTGTTGTGGAAAACTTTAATAACAAGTCTCTTATAACATTTAATGTTCCCATGATCATTGGGGAAACTTCGTTGCAAAAGAAAGCGTTTGAGCGACTTTTGCATTACGCCACGTATTATAAAATTGTGCCGGAAAATGATCAATTGGCGATTACCGTAACATTTGCATGGGAATGAGCAGGGCTAACGAGCGATCCCTGCCGTTCGTCCATGTATCAAAAAAGTAAAAACTTTGGAATATTTCCCAAAGTTCTCAGATTTTGCACAAAAAAATGCCATTTCGAAATACATAATTTCGAAACGGCATTTTTTGTGTGTGGGTTATTTTATAATCATCATTTCTGTAGCTTTAACCAGCGCGGTAACTTTGTCGCCAACTTTGAGGTCGAGATCGTCAACAGAGTCGATGGTGATGGCGGCTACCAGTTCGGTTCCTTTATAGTCTACGACAACTTTGGCCATAACATTTCCTTTGACGACCGATTTCACTGTGCCTTCCAGTTTATTTCTTCCGCTGATTTTCATAATAACCCTCCTCAAATTTAATGAATATGCCTTGCTTGCATTATACCATGAGATGTATTTTTGAACAATCTGAAAATCAACTCAAATGAAATATTTATCTGAATATTGATAATTTATAATATGGTTATGTTTGTTTTTATATAGTTAAATTGAGTGTTTTTTATTAAAAAAGGGAAAAATAGAATAAAGTCGGTAAATTATGTTGACTTGAACGCTGTTTTATATTATTGTTAAATTAGTAATGTATGGTATAAATTCTAAAATTTAATATGTAACTCCGTAGCTGATATACCTTAACCGAATAGGAATGGTATACAGCCGATCGGTATAGCTGGAAACGGCTATGCTTCCCGTTTGGAAAGGAGTGTTGATTTCAGGCCGCGATTTATTTATGCCGATTTGCGACTTTGTTCGTGTTTGTCTGATGCAATATGCCAAGCCTTTCCGTTATGAAAAGGCTTGGCATATTTATTTTTCAAGGATAGGTGGGGAATTTGTATGCAAAAATCGGATTTTACTATGAAAATCGGTGGTATTTCACTAGAAACGTTTCCCTTTTTTGTGCAGATCGCTGCCGATACTCAAGATGCGTACAAAGATATTGACCTTTTGTATGCAACGGATGAAAAACGGTTTGGTCTTGTGGTGGCTGCCTCATCTTATATCGAACATCCTTTTATTTTATCAAAAACCAATATCGCCCTTGTGATTCGTCAAATGGCAGAAGCTATGACTTCCTGTGTGGAAGAACATGCAATGTAATGATATTCGGTTACAGTAAAGGATTGCACTCGCTGTTGCGGGGGAAAATAGGAGTGATTAAAATGAGCAAGGAAACATTGCGTCATAAACTTATGCATCGCTGGCTGTCCTACGTACAAAGAACCCCTAAGGCGAGGAGCAGGTTATTATACCGGTGTATTTCTATGTGGTGCAATAAAAATAATAACTCTCCAAGTTGAGCAAGGCTATCTTACATTGTTGCAATAAGTTGGATGATGAATTGAAGATTGTGCAACGATAAAAAAGTTACGAGCCAAAAAAACAGAGACGGTTTGCCTAAAAGGCTAAACCATCTCTGTTTTTTGGTTAATGGCGGTTGGGAGTAGAACCACTCTTGCAGATCCTGGTTATAAATTATATTCTTTGAGCTTTCGGTACAAGGTGGATTTGCCCATTTCTAGTAGTTTGGCCGACAATTCGATATTATTACCGGTCTGTACGAGAACATTTTTGATAACAATTTTTTCGGCTTCCTTTAAAGACATCGTTTTGTTAAGAGAAGAGGTTGATCCGTCCCTATCGCCAGGAGATGTGTTGTCTGTTGTTCGATCATCCTGGTTTATAATTTCTTCCGGCAAATGTTCGAAATCAATGATGCCGCTGTCTTGCGCCAGGTTGATCGCATAGATGATGGCGCTTTCCAGTTGTCTTACATTTCCCGGCCAGTGATATTCCAATATCTTCGTCTGGGCACGGGGGCTGATGCCTATTTTTTTTCTGTCCATTCGCTGACAGTAGTTTTGGATCAGGTGTTCAGCGAGGAATAAAATATCATTTTTTCTGTCGCGCAGCGGAGGGATCATGATCCGCAATACCGACAACCGAAAATAAAGATCGTGCCGAAATTGGTTTTCCTCAACCATTTTCGGTAAATTTTTATGTGTTGCGGCAATGAGGCGGAAATCGACATTCCTGTACTGTTTGTCGCCAATGCGCATGACTTTCTTGCTGTCTAGAACGCGCAGCAAGACGGCCTGGATTTCAAAAGGCATATCGCCGATCTCGTCCAAAAATAACGTACCGCCATGGGCCAGCTCGATTTTACCGGGGCGCCCTTCACGGTCTGCGCCGGTAAATGTTCCGCCGACATAACCAAACAGTTCACTTTCAATCAGGTTTCGCGGCAATGCCGCGCAATTAATTGCGATAAACGGGCCTTGAGGACAATGTTCATTATGGATAGCCTGCGCAAATAATTCTTTTCCGGTCCCGCTTTCGCCAACCAGAAGGATATTATCGGAGGTTTTAGCAAATTTTTTCGCATTTTCTTTTGCCTTTCGCATCGGAGAGCTGTCGCCAATAATCGATCCAAAGCTATAGCGGGCGCTTGCGCCAAAGCGGCGCGTTGCCAGTTCGTTTACCTTATAGATATCCTGAATGCGGATCACGGCGCCTTCAACCTGTGAATGGTCCAGATTTAATATGGGTTTTACACTTGCTAAAAACTGTTTATTGCCGACGGAAATCTCGAAATCTTTTTCTAGTTTTTGCATAAGGGCTTTTTGCAGCAGGGGTTGTTCGCCGAAAATTTCCGCAATGTTTTTTTGTGCGATTTCCGCGGCATTTACATCCAGCATCTGGCTGAATTTTTTGTTGGCATGGGTAATTCTGTTCATTTTATCAATGGTGGCAATTCCCTGGCCGATGAAGGAAAGCGTGGTGTCCAATGTATTATTGGTAAGGCTCAGTTTCATATTATGCTGCTTCAATTGCAATTGTGTTTCGATGGCTACGCACATGGAGGTAACCCAGCCGAGGGTATGCGTCCACAGACTTTGCAGCGTTTGTTCCAGGGGAAGAGTTCGGAGTGCCTGTAATAAGACTAACGTGCTGATTACATTTCCGTTTTTATCGAAAATGGGAGCGGCGGAACTAATATTATCTTGCAGGGCATTACAGTAGTTTTCCGGGCCGAGTAATTGGATCGGAGATTTACAATGCATACTCAAGCCATGGGCTGTGGTTCCGACGGTCGTTTCGTTCCATACGTGTCCGACTTTCACGTTAATGGTATCGAACGAGGACATTTCGTTGGTATCACCGTCGATATGCAAGATGGTTCCGTTATCATTGTGGATGGTCAGCATATAACCGGAACTTTTTAACAAAGGCTTGAAGGCCGCAATCAAAGGAATCGCGGTATCGATTAACAGCCGGTTTTGTTCCATGACTGCTTTTGCTTGATCCGGATCCAGGCTTTTACCCAGTTTTTTGGAATATGGATCAATGCCGTTTGCCCGTGAACGGATCCAGGATTCGGCTACTTCAAGGTTCATTTCGGGAAATGAGCGCGGGTCTGCATCGTCTGCTAAAAATTTTTCTTTGCAGCGGGAAATTTCTTGCCACCGTGTGGAAAAAAGATCTTTTTCGGTGGTGATAGCGATCATGTTGGTATAGCGGGCGTCATTTTCCCCAGGGTTTAAACCGGTTTTCATTTCTTGCTTCCTCCTGCCTATTTCTCAAGGGACTTGTTCTTGCAATACCAGGTTAACCATAATTGTAATACGATTGTTCTTTCAAAGCAATCCGGATGGCTAAATGGCGGTGAGCCTGGCAGCGGCAAAGAGGAGTGAGGTAAACTGCAATTTCTCATACCTGGGAAAAGGTCTTGAAAATGAGAGAAAATACCGAGAAAATAGACGATTCATCGCTGCATAACTTGGCGTAATAAGGGTAATATTTCATTGGGCAAAAAATGAATCAGTAGATAAACCAATTTTTTATGATGGTTCTGAACATCGCTTGGGCCGCGCAATACAAGGAGTTATGGACTTTTAGTTGAAGGCGTGGGTGGCAATCCTTATAGTGTGGCAACCATAATTACCCAACTGTTTGCATTTGCAAAAAAAATATTGTCATTGGCACAAATTTTGCGTTACAAGAGTTAGGTACACAGGTTTAGTGCCGTTTGTGCATTGGGTGTTCTAATTAGCATTGATGGAACAGCAGACAACGGCAAAATGATTTGATTGGAAAGAGGAGGTTTTCACTGTACGGCAAGCTGTGTTTGATGTTCATTCATAAGAAATAAGCAAGGAGGAAGAAAATGTCCAATAAAAGCAGCGAAGTTAAAACTTACTATAAAGGATTGGGGTTTTGCGGCTTTGGCATGGGATCCAATAGCGCAGAAGTAGATGTGAAGGACGGCAAGGTATTGCGTATTCGTCCGATGCAATTTGATAAGAAGAATGCTAAAGAAGAAATCAATCCCTGGAAAATTGAAGTGCGGGGAAAAACGTTTGAGCCTAAAATGAAAACCCTTTTGCCCCCGTTCAGCTATATTTATAAAAAGCGGATGCATTCAAAAAACCGGATCCTTTACCCGTTGAAACGGGCAGATTGGGATCCCAACGGAGACCGAAACACCGAAAACCGGGGAGAAAGTAAATTTGTTCAGATTAGCTGGGATGAGGCGACAGATCTTATTGCCGGCGAAATCCGGCGCATTCATGAACAGTATGGTCCGTATGCCATTCTTTCTCAAGGTGACGGCCACGGTGAAACCAAAGCCATCCATGGGCCGCATGGCTGCCAAAAAAACTTCCTTGAAATGCTTGGCGGTTCCACTACGCAGGCCAGAAACGCCGACAGCTGGGAAGGCTGGTACTGGGGAATCAAGCATTTTTGGGGCTGTGAACCGATCGGCCAAGGGTTGCAGAAAAATATGTGGTGGGATGTATCCAACCATACTAAGATGCTGTTGTACTGGGGCTGCGATCCCGAAACAACAACCTGGGGTTGGGGCGGCCAAAACGCAAGCCGTCTTTGCCGCTGGTTCAAAGAAATCGGCATTAAATCGGTATTCATATGCCCGGATTTGAATTATGCCGCTTCGGTATGGGCCGATAAATGGATCCCTGTCATTCCGAATACGGACGCCGCTCTGCAATTGGCCATCATGTATCTTTGGATCACAGAAGATACTTATGATAAAGAATATATCGCTACGCATGCCGTTGGTTTTGAAGAGATGAAGCAATATGTCATCGGTGAAGAAGACGGTGTAGCCAAAACTCCGGAATGGGCGTCAAAAATCTGCGGTGTTCCCACGTATACGATCAAAGCGCTGGCCAGAAGATGGGCCAAAGAGGCAACCACCATTTGCCATTGCAATGGCGGATCCTATATTCGTTCCGCCTATTCCAGCGAACCGGCGCGTTTGGAAGGCTGCCTGCTGGGAATGCAGGGCCTCGGCAAACCAGGCCGCGGGGCGTTGAAATTCATCGAATTCGGCCAGTACGGCCTGCATGAATATTATCCCTGTCCCCGTTCGAAAGTAATTCCCAATGTGGCCGGCGCTTACAACGGTGCTACCTACGATATTTCCGCCCAGTTTTTGCCGAAAACGTTGATCCCCAAAGCGATTTTAGGCGACTGGTCAGTGGAAAACCCCATGACCTGGTATGGAGTCACTTCTTCCGGCTTTCCGGCCGATGACCAGTTCGTTGAATATCAATATCCGATCGAAGAAGGCGGCAGCGAACTGCATATGATCTGGACGGATACTCCCTGCTGGACAACCTGCTGGAACGGCGGCAACAACATGATCAAAGCGTTGCGCAGCCCGAAGATTGAATTCATTCTGGCCCAACATCCCTGGATGGAAAATGACTGCTTATTTGCTGATATTATTCTGCCGGTAAGCAGTAAATTTGAGCAGGAAGATATCGCGTGCGATGTTCAAAGCGGCGCTTTTAACAGCCTGTATTACGAAGGTCAGTGCGTAGAACCGCTTGGCGAGGCAAAGAGCGACTATGAATGTGTTTGTGAAATTGCGAAAAAATTGGGTGTCCACGAAGAATATACAAAGGGAATGACCTATGAAGATTTTATCCGGCGTGGGTTTGAGAATTCCGGCTGTCAAACCCTGATGAGTTATGAAGAATTCCGGGCGAAGGAAATCTGCGTTGTTCCCACTGCCGATAACTGGGAAGAAGTGGTGCCGGGGTTCGGCGATTTCGCGAATGACCCGGAAGGGAACCCGATGACGACGCCGTCCGGCAAATTAGAATTCACATCGGAAGCCCTGTCGGAGTATTTCCCCGACGATGAAGAACGGCCGCCGCATCCGAAATTTATTCCTTTCGGCAAGACCCACCAAGAAAGTTATTTGCATCCGAGAAGCGAGAAATATCCGTATTTGCTGGAATCAAACCACCCTCGCTGGCGCGTGCACGCCAACATGGATGATGTGACTTGGCTGCGCGAAATTCCTACCTGCAAGGTCCGCGGCCGGGATGGTTACATGTATGAACCGGTTTGGATCAACCCGGCTGATGCGAAGAAAGAAGGCATTGCGCAAGGCGATGTTGTCAAATTGTACAATGAACGAGGGTGGGTGCTCGGAGCTGCTTACGTGACGGAACGGATCATGCCGCGGGTAATTTATCAGGATCATGGAGCGCGTCTCGATCCAATCGTTGCCGGCGAATCGGACCGAGCCGGGGCCAACAACCTGATTTGCCCGACCAATACCGTATCGGAAAATTGTTCCGGCGAAGTTACCAGCGGATATTTGATTGCGATTGAAAAAGTGGATGAACTGGAATTGGCAAAACAATATCCGGAACCGTTCAACAGGCCGTACTGTCCGCACTCCGGACAAATTTTAGCGTCCAGGGTGTTGGAAGAAGAAACGAGGAAGGTGTAAAACAATGAAAGTTTTCGTGATTGACGTGGAGAATTGCAATGGCTGTTACGCGTGTCAATTAGTTTGTAAAGATGAGCACGTTGAGAACGACTGGTCGCCTGTTGCCAAACCGCAGCCGGATACCGGTCATTTCTGGATAAAAATGACGGAAAAAACGCACGGCCAGGTTCCCAAAGTAAAACTCGAATATGCCGCTAAAGGCTGCATGCACTGTGACAAGGCGTCCTGCATGCAGGCCGCGGAAAACGACGCAGTGTATAAACGGCCGGATGGACTGGTGATTATCGATCCGGAGAAAGCACAGGGGCAAAAACAGCTTGTGGAGGCTTGTCCGTATGGCGCAATTTATTGGAATGAAGAGCTGCAAATTCCGCAAAAATGCACGGGATGCGCGCATTTGGTCGATGAAGGCAAAGAACCGCGCTGTGTGGAAGCTTGCCCGCATGATTGTATCCAATTCGGCGAAGAAAGTGAATTTGCCGGTCTGATCGCCAAAGCGGAAGTGATGCTCCCGGAAGTTGGAACAAAACCCAGAGTATACTATGTAAATTTGCCGAAATTATTTGTTGCCGGCTTGGTGTACGATGCGGACAGAGACGAGGTCATCGAAAACGCTGCGGTTACCTTGACCTGCAAAATAACCGGTAAGGCAATACAGGTTGCTACCGATGATTTCGGCGATTTTTGGTTTAAAAAACTGGACGCAGGAAATTATGATTTAACCATTGCTGCCGATGGATATAAAACGTATGCGACGAGCATTGTTGTCAATGAGAGCCTTAATGCAGGCGATATCGCATTAACGGCAAAGTAAGGAGGAGGAAAGACAATGGATGGACGGGAAAAGAAAAGCGTTGCTACCGCAAGTGAAAAGATGGAAGGCCAGTTTGCGCCCGGCATCAGCCGCAAACCGATCAAATGCCCGCAATGCGGGGCAATGAACCAAGGGACAAGGCTGACTTGCAAGAAGTGCAAGGCGGAGTTTTCTTTGGAATGATTCGTCAAGCGAACAAGTCGCTCGCTTCATAAATATAAAGGAGATGTTACTATGTGCTTTAGACCACCAACGGCAACGAGAACGGTAAAATGCCCGGATTGCGGGGCTTTAAATCAGGCGGTAAAGAAAAACTGTACGAAGTGTCAAGCGGATCTTTCGGTAACCAAAATAAATCCGGTCAATTGGTTTACGATCCCGGTGAATGATCTGGAAAAGGCGAAAACGTTCTACGAAGCAGTTTTCGGTTATGCTCTTGCTGCGCACGACGCGGGAACAATGCGTATGGCTGTATTTCCTGCTCAAGAGGGGATTATGGGAACCAATGGTTCACTGGTACAAGCCAATGGCTATAAACCGGCGGAAGAGGGCTGCGTTGTGTACTTGGCGGTAAATGATATTCCGAAAACCTTGGCGAAAATCGAAGAAAACGGAGGTAAAATCCTGCAGCCGCAAATGGCTATGGGGGATCTTGGCTATCTTGCGCAATTCCGGGATTGTGAAGGCAATCGCGTGGGATTGTATTCGCCGGCGGCAATTACCAAATTGAATCCGGTCAATTGGTTTATGCTTCCGGTCCATGATTTGGCCAAAGCAAAGCGGTTTTACGAAAAAGCGTTGAGTTATTCGCTGACAATCAACAAAATGGGTTCCCTGAGCATGAATTGGTTTCCATTGCTGCCTAAAACCGCTGGCAGCAGCGGGTCGTTGGTGCAAGCAGAGGGGTATACGCCGTCGGAAAACGGGTGCGCCGTGTATTTGTCGGTGAACGATATTGCAAAAGCCCTGGAAAAGGTGGCAGCCAATGGCGGCCAAATCCTCCAGCCGCAAACGGATTTGGGCGGTTGTGGCTGTATTGCGCACTTTCTGGATTGTGAAGGAAACCGCGTAGGACTATATGCTTATCAAGCAAAATAAATGTAGACACACTTCAGGTAAATTTGCCTGTGTCCGTTGGCGTTACAGGCTGCGTGAAGGATAAAGGAGAAGTTTTATGGAGACAAAACTTGCCACTTTTGCCGGCGGTTGTTTTTGGTGCTTGGTGGATGCATTTGAGAATTTGTCTGGTGTAGAAAGCGTTACGGCGGGATTTACGGGCGGAACAGCGAAGAACCCTTCTTACGTAGACGTGGTTATGGTAGGCGATACGGGGCACATCGAGGCGGTACAAGTAATGTATACACCGGCGTTATGCTCCTATACAAAATTGCTGACTGTTTTTTGGCGGCAAATAGATCCGACTGACGACGGTGGACAGTTCGCCGATCGGGGCGATATCTATTCGACTGCGATTTTCTATCATAACGAGGAACAAAAGAGACTGGCCGAACAGTCCAAAAAAGCAATGCAGGATAGCGGCCTTTTTCCTGTCCCCGTTGTCACTGGAATTCATCCGGCAATGCCTTTTTATCCGGCCGAAGAGTTTCATCAGGGTTATCATAAAAAAAATCCGGATTTTTATTGCCAGTACCGGATCGATTCAGGCCGTGACGATTTCCTGGCTAAAATTTGGCGGAATGAAAAGTGAAAGGTTGATGGCACCGGTTTCGACTTCAAGATTAGAGTAAAAATGAATAGTTTCGTAAAAATCCGGCATGGTATGTTTTTATGTCGGATTTTTATTTATATAGATAGTTGGAAAGATAAATGTAGATTTGCTATAGGTGCAGGACAAAAGAATAGTTTGCTTAAGTTGCCAAAAAGAGTTATAATATTTGAGTGTTGACTAATAATTCTGACTATTGCGTCGTGGGCCGGGATTAGGGATAATAAGGAACTTTTGCAGGGATGCGTTCTGTTGGGATACTTATGGTTCATCCGGACAGTGGACGGATGAACCATTTTTTCTACACCGCTTTTTGTTGGTTGCACAACGGTTTCGGTTGTAATCGCAGATTTTCGCAGGTATACTTAGTGCCTATGGTACAAATGAAGGCAATAGGATATTCAACCACAAGTGAGGAGTTCACGGTATGAAAGAGAAAACTTCAATTGATTTATTTGCTTGTATTCATCTCGGTTCAGAACGCATTAGTTTGCAAATTGTTGAATTTTCAACGCTGAATCATTTTAAAATATTAGAAGAAGCCGGCCGCAACGTGTTTTTGGGTGAAGAAACGTTTAAGACCGGTAAAATCAGTTTCGGCACCATTCATGAGGTCTGTGAATTGTTGAAAGGTTATAAGCGGATCATGCATGAATACGGCGCCCGTCATTATCGGCTGGTGGCCACCACTGCGATCCGCGAGGCGAAAAACCGGCAATATTTGATTGATCAAATCTTTGTAAAAACCGGGTTTGCTGTGCAAGTTTTGGATATGCCGCAAGAAATATTTTTTAAATATGCCGCATTAAATAGAGCGGCCTATGATTCCGGCTACCTTGATTCCAAGGATGCCACGTTATTTGTCGATATTTCTTCCGGGGGGCTAGGGTTTATCCTGCATAAGGAGGGACGGATTGATTATCAGCAGAACATCCACATCGGGGCGATCCGCATAAAGGAAAGTTTTGAAGTGTACCAGCGTGATTCCATGCATTTTCACGCTGCTTTGTCGGAATATATCCATAGCATTGTGTTTCCGGTACGACGGGAACTGGAAATGCATAAGATCCGTTTCTTGGTGCTGTCTGGCGTAGAAATGAAGTTATTCGGCAATATGCTGGGATATCATCCCGAACTTTCCATGGTTCCATTACGATTGGCAGACTTTGCTGCTTTATATGAACAGGTGAAAGGATTAAATCTATCCCAGATTATGCAGAGGTTTTCGCTGAACGAAGATATGGCGGAAACCGTATTGCCGGTCATTGTTCTCTGCAAGCAGATTTTGGCGTTGATTGAGGTGCAGGAAGTCATTTTGGTTGCCAATAAGCTGATCGAAGGGATTGTTGCGGTGCATATTGCGCAGGAAACCGGCGATGTCTGGATGAGCTTATTGAATGAACAAGTTATTAGTTTTGCCCGTTCATTGGGAGAAAAATATCATTACGATTCTCTCCATTCTGGAGAGGTTGAAAAAAACGCACTGCTGTTATTCGACCGGTTAACCAAGGTGCATGGTTTGGGACGGCGGGAGAGGCTGCTTTTGCAGGTTGCCTGTATTTTGCACGATACCGGAAAACATATCAATCTGAGGCGCCATTACGCCTATTCCTATGATTTGATCCTGTCTTCGGACATATTGGGTTTTTCCGATTATGAGAAACAAATTATGGCGACTGTAGCGTACTATCACTCCCGGTTTACACCATCTATGGAAGATGCATATTTCGCCTCGTTATCGGATGAACAGCGGATTGCTACTGCCAAACTGGCAGCGATCCTTCGCCTTGCGGATGCAATGGACCGCAGTCATCAGCAAAAAGCGATTGATTGTCAGATTTCGTTGAAGAGCGATAAATTATTGATTCAAGTAAAAAGTAATGAAGATATGTCTTTGGAAGAATGGACGTTTGAAGACAAAGCGGATTATTTTGAAGAAGTTTTTGGCATACTGCCAATATTACAGATACGGGTTGGG
>JAGFXW010000354.1 GCA_017861495.1 Bacillota bacterium | reverse complement strand
CAAGGGTCATGCATGGTTACTGTAACGTTCACTTCACCCAGTTTGGATTTATCAAACTTTACTACATCCACTAAAAATTCGCTGATTTCGTATGTTTTCCTGCCAATTGCCTCGGCCCGCGCTTTCATTTCCGGATCATCGTGGAACATTTCCGGATATTCTTTTTTGAAAGCCATAGAGCAGGATCCGCAACTGGCGACAATGTAATCGAAGTTGTAGCGCTCAAAGGTTTCGATATTGTGCTTGGCAAATGCTTTGGCCAGCGGCAAGTCTCCGGACGTAAACACCGGAATCCCGCAGCAATGCTGCATCGGCGGCATAACAACTTCCACATTGTTCGCCTTCAACACATTAATGACGGCTTTGCCAACATCCGTATAAATATAATTGATCGTGCAGCCGGTGAAAAAGCCAACCCGCATTTTAGGTTGATCAACTTTAATAACTTCCGGGTATTGGCTGCGCAACGGGGTGGCGGCGAAAGGAGCCAAGACCCGGCGGCGGTCCAGACCTGGCATAGGGAAGCGAAGCAGTCTGGCCATTGGCCGTGGTAATTTTTTAAAACTTAAGGGGCCAAAAAGGCCGGCCATGCGCAGCCCAAAGTCAAATAATCGCCTGTTTTTCAGTATTTGAAACACAGCATTTTTGATCGGATGCAGGCCACGGGAACTGACTGCGGCCTGACGGGCCCGGATAATCAGTTCGTCCGCTTTGACGCCGCAGGGGCACTTGGAAGCGCAGGCTTTACAGGATACACACATGGACATGCGCTTGTCGAAACCGGCAGTAATCTCGCTATTGCCATTCAGCACCGCTTCAATTAATGACAATTTCCCACGGGCCACCGCTGATTCTGTACGAAGTTCTTTGTAAATAGGGCAGACTTCCATGCAGTTGCCGCATTTCATACAGTTGGATATGGCGTCGTTGATATCTTTTAGAAGTTCTTTATCTTGTAACATCATCAACCCTCCTCAACACGATTGACAGGATTTAAAATATTGTTCGGATCAAAAGCCTGTTTAATGGCTTGACGGGCATAGATTTCAGACTGTCCAGCCAGATCCTTCTGAAAATTGCTGTTAAATTTCCCTCCCGCAGCAAGAGCATGGGCTGCTATTGCGTTGATCGCGCTGCTGGCCCTGGAAATTTCGTTTTTATCCGCAGCATTGCAGAGAATGGCTGAATGCAAGATCCCATCTCCAATATGGCCGAAGGTTGCAATCGTAAGATTATTTTTTTCGGCAATTGAGCCTATGGCCTTAAGCGCGTCGGTTGCTTTTCTCCGCGGAATAATGAGATCTGTCAAATACATCCGAGTATTCGATTTAGCCAGTGCGGGGAGGACTGCCCGGCGGGCGGCCCACAGCGAAGACTGTTCTTCCGCGGTTTGTGCCGCAACAATATGATCGACATTATGCGATTGGAGAATTGCTGTTGCTTTGGCAGTATCGCTCTCTACAACCGTCGGAATCCCGTCGAATTCAATCAACAGCGCAGCAGCAGCAGCAGTCGACAATCCGGCTGGGATTTCATTGCCGAGTGCGCGTATGGTTGCATTATCAATCAGCTCTAAAGCAGAGGGGACAATCTTATCGTTCAGCAGGGCTTCGACCGCTTTGCCGGCATCGGCAAGAGTTTTAAAAGAGGCCAGCAGGCATTTTTTCTGTTCCGGGGCCGGCATCAGTTTCACAGTGATTTTCGTAAAAACACCTAACGAACCTTCCGAACCGGTCATTAATTTTGTGAGATCGTAACCAGCCACGTCTTTCACGTTTTTGCCGCCGGTATTTAAGATTCTGCCATCAGCCAGCACAACCTCCAGGCCCATTATATAGTGTTTCGTAACACCGTACTTCAGGCTGTAGCAGTAGAAAGGGTTCCCGGATCAGGCGGGTACATGAGGCCTGATTTCTGGACTTCCTTATTTAAATCAGACACTAAAACCCCCGGCTCGACGGAAGCGGCCAAGTTTGCGGTGTCAATTTCCAAAATGGCATTCATGCGCTTAAGAAGCAGAATAATTCCACCGGCAACGGGATCCATGGCATTGTATAAGTTAGAACCGTAGCCGCGCGGATAGACCGGAATTTTTTCTGCATTGGCCAAGGCCAGAACCCGAGATACTTCCATGGCATCGGCGGGCTCGATAATTGCATCCGGCATCCGGGAAGTACCCGAAGTCACAGCAACTGCATATTCCAATAATGTTTCTTTACCGGTCAGCACATGGTCAGCTCCAACAATTTTCGAAAAAGCGTCAATGAGGTCTTGTCGCATGTTCACAAGCTCCTTTACAAAATATAGTTATACACTAAATAATCACCAAAAAAATTTCTATTAATGCCCCTGTGCTTCCCCAAGTAATTTCCCAGGATTTAAAATATTATTGGGATCCAATGCCTGTTTGATTGATCGCATTACCGTCATCCCCACTTCACCAAACTGGTTCGGCATATATTTTAACTTTCCTAAACCAATCCCATGCTCGCCGGAAAGAGTTCCGCCCAGGCCCAATGCAGTCAGGAAAATCTCTTCCATCGCTTTATATACACGCTGCATTTCTTCCGCATCCCGAAGGTCTGTAACAATAGTGGGATGCAAATTTCCATCCCCGGCATGGCCAAAAGTCCCGATCTGCACATCATATTTTTTCGCGATCTCAGTTACCGCCCGTAACATGTCCGGCACCTTGCTCCTTGGTACGGTAGCATCTTCACAAAACGTTGACGGCCGCAGCTTAGCTAACGAAGGAAGCGCAGCCCGACGCGCAGCCCATACTTGATCCCGCTCCTGCGCGCTTTTGGCAACCTTTACTTCCCCATGGTTGTCACGCAATACCTTCTCC
Organism: Bacillota bacterium; assembly: GCA_017861495.1. The sequence goes on along the minus strand of JAGFXW010000354.1, from coordinate 834 downwards.
ATTTTTATGGCATCCTGTTCCACGGTATCGTAATCACCGTCGACCTCCGCAAGAATGATTGCCTCCGAATCAACCGGTAGACCCAATTTCACAAAGCTTTCCACCGTGCGAATGGTGTAGTTATCCATGATTTCCAAGGTAGCCGGAATAATATTATGACTGATGATATCGGCAATCGCTTTGCCTGCGTCATTCAAATCATCAAAAATAGCCATCATACTCTTACGATGAGCCGGGGCCGGCACAAGACGGACAATGATTTTCGTTACCACTCCCAGCGTTCCTTCCGATCCGGTAAACAGCATGACCATGTCATAGCCGGGCGACTGCAACGTCCGGCCGCCAAATTCTACAATTTGACCATCTGCCAATACCGCTTGCAATCCAATGACATAATGTTTCGTTACCCCATACTTCAAACCACGCAGGCCGCCTGAATTCTCCGCTACCGTGCCGCCAATCGAGGCTGTCGACACTGTGCCCGGGTCAGGAGGGTATATTAATCCAAATTTTTCAACTGCAATATTTAAATCTTGAACAATGACTGCCGGTTCAACCACTGCAACCCGGTCAACCGGATCGACCTCAAGAATTTTATTCATTCGAATTGTGAACATGACAATCCCACCTGCCATAGGAACCGTTCCCGCACTGAGATTGGTACCGGATCCACGGGTGTACACCGGAATTTTTTCCCGGTTGGCTAATTTCAGTACTTGTGATATTTCTTCTGCGTTCGCAGGCTGCACAATGGCATCCGGCAAATTAAAAAAACCGGGAGTCGCATCGTAACCAAAGCATATTAAATCTTCTTTTTCAGTCTGAACCCATTCA
>JAGFXW010000032.1 GCA_017861495.1 Bacillota bacterium | reverse complement strand
TCGTTGGTTCAATAAATCGGAAAAAGCGTTTGCTTCCTCCTTCATGCTGGGCGGAGCCTTTATCGGCCCTGTTTTCGGCCCGGCAATCACCGTTGCTTTAATGCTGGCTTTTGGCTGGCGGATGGTTTTCGTTATTTTTGGGGCGGCAGGTTTAGTGTTGGCAGCGCTTTGGTGGTTTTTTGGCAAGAACAACCCTCGCCAAAGTCCGTTTGTCAATGAGGCGGAAATCGCTCACATTGAAAGCGGCATGGAGCAGGTTGATGCCAGCGCAGCGAAACAAGTCGCTCCTTGGAGCAAATTCATCACTTCTTCGCAGTTTTGGGCGATCGGAATTCAATATTTCATTACCGACTACATCATGTACGTTTTCTTGGCATGGTTGCCATTGTACCTCATGGAGGCACACGGCTACTCATTAGCAAAAATGGGGGTCGCTGCTTCCTTCCCATGGGCCGCACTGGCCATTATTACCTTCATCACCGGCTTCATCAGCGACAAACTGATTGCCGGCGGCATGTCAAAATATACCGCCCGGACCTTTTTCGGTATCTTGGGCTTGATTTTGTCCGGAACAGCACTGTATTTGGCCGCTACCGCAACATCGCAAACGATGAACTTGGTATGGCTTACGGTATCTTTGGGTTCACTGGGCTTTACATTCAACGCTTCCTGGGCCAGTTGCATCGATATCGGCTGCAAATTCTCCGGTACCGTATCGGGTTGGATGAACTTCTGGGGCAACCTGGGCGGTGTTGCGGCACCGACATTAACCGCCTGGATCGCAACAACCTACGGTTGGCAAGCGGCCATTCTGGCTACTGCGTTCTCTGCCGTTGTCGGCGTCATCAGTTGGCTCCTTGTTAAACCGGACAAACCACTGGTTGGATAATGATATAAAGATACCACAGGTAGCCTTATGGCTTGGTGGTATCTTTTCTTCCTTTTTGAAATCAGGTAAAATTTATCATAGATATTAATTTTTTCAAGGAGTGATACTATGTATGCCGAAACCGTCAAATTCCCGCAAATGACAATGGTAAAACAGATCATCAACCAACCCGCCATTGAGGATGTGAAAAGCGCCAGCCAAAAGGCATTGCAGCAAATTAACGTCTCCGCTCGCATAAAACCAGGCGAAAAGGTAGCAATAACCGTTGGCAGTCGCGGCATCGCCAATCTGAAAACGATCACGGAAATTCTCATTGACACCGTTCGGCAAGCCGGAGGGGTACCTTACATCTTACCGGCAATGGGCTCTCATGGCGCCGGGACAGCGGAAGGCCAAAAAGAAATGCTCGCTGCCCTCGGCATTAGTGAAGAAACGTTGCATGTTCCCATCCTTGCCTGTGGCGAATCCAGCCAAATCGGCACAACGCCAAGCGGTATTCCGGTGTATGTCAACGATTCGGTATTGCCTGGGAAAATTGATAAAGTTATCCTCTTCAACCGGGTCAAAGAACATACCGAATTTGAAGGCGATATTGAAAGTGGCATCCATAAAATTTGCGCTATCGGAATCGGAAATCCAAAGGGCGCGCTGACTGTACATCAATATGCATTGGATGTCGGCTATGAAAAAGCAATCACTGAGGCAGGCGGATATATTATCAAGCACTTGCCGGTTGCTTTCGCTTTTGCTACAGTCGAAAACTACTACCATAAAACCGCTTACATACAAGCGATGCTGCCGGACCAAATTGAAGAAGAAGAAAAGAAACTGTTGAAATTGGCGAAATCCACGCTCGGCAAAATCCCCTTTGATGAAGTCGATGTACTCATTGTCGATGAGATGGGAAAAAACGTCAGCGGATCTGGCATGGATACCAATGTGATCGGCAGAATCATGGTATTTGGACAAAAAGAGCCAAGTAAACCGGTTATCAAAAGAATCGTTGTCCTGGACACAACGGAAGAAAGCCACGGCATGGCCACCGGCATTGGGCTGGCGGACTTTACGACCAAGAAATTGATCGACAAGCTGGATTCCTGGCCCACCTATTTTAATTGTGTTACTGCCCAATCACCGGAAAAAGGCCGATTACCGATCTATTTCGCGACAGAAAAAGAGAGTATTGGCGCCGCTTTAACTTGTATTGGAAGCACTCCGGCTGAAAAGGCCCGGGTCGTCCACATTCAAAATACCAATGAAGTTCGATTCATTGAAATTTCTGAAAGCCTCATGAAGGAAGCGCAAGCCAAACCGAACCTGGAAATACTGGAAGAACTAAAACCAATGCAATTCGATGAAACAGGAAGTATTATAAAAATCATGGATCGTCAAAAATAATATTCTGTCCATACTTTAAAGGAGTCCGCGGGAAGCGGACTCCTTTTCCTTCTCATCGCTATTTAATTTGGATCTCTTTCTTTTCCGGAACAATTTTTTCTTTTTTCGGCAAAACAACTTTTAGAACTCCATCGGCAAAATTGGCTTCAATTTTATTCTCATCCACATTTTCCACATAAAATTGCCGCTTAATTTCACCTGCACTGCGTTCCTGGCGAATATAGTTTTTCTTTTCTTCTTTTATTTCTTCTTCGCGTTTCGCGCTAATGGTCAAATAATTGTTATCGTATGTGATTTTAATCCCTTCCTTATTAAAACCAGGCAAATCGGCATCCACCAAATACGCACCATCCGTTTCACGGATGTCAACCTTAAACGAGGCGCCAAACCAAGCGACCGGAGCAAAGTCCTCGTCAAAGACACGGTCAATCAGGTTCGTAAAGTAATCTTTTTTGGTTATGGGATTCTTTCGGAACGGCATGATCTCAAACATAGAACATCCTCCTCTTCTCTTTGCATTTGTATTGTAAGAATATTCTATCATCGCAAACGGGAAGTGTCAATTTGAGCAGAGCGGCTGATCGAGCCAGTATTCCTCCCGAGACCTTCATTAGTCCTCTATTTGCCGCTTTTTCCACCACAGATACACGTAAATTGCAATAACCAATAAAATAAGTACGGACAACCGGATCTTGTTATCCTGCGCAAAGGCCAGATCGTGCCCCAAAATAACCTCCAAAAATATCGATGGCGCTTTGCCAATCATCGTTGCCCATAACATATCATGAAACGACATGTGGCTGATGGAACCGATGATGGTGATTATTCCCGAAGGAGTCAGGGGAACCATCCGGGCTATCAATACAGCCTTAAAGCCTTTGCTGGTACTGAATTCATCCGCCATGGTTAAATACGAACTGCGCGCAATCATTTTTTGGGCCGCAGGCCGCAGCAAACTGCGCCAAAGCACAAAAGAAATCATCGTTCCCGCGACTTCACCAATCCAGGAATACAAGATACCGACAGCCAACCCAAAGATAATGCCATTCGCCCCCGAAATTAATGCGGTTGGAACGACCCCCATCAAATTGATAATAATATTGATAAAAATGCTTGCCACTACGGCCCATATGCCAAAGGAACGCAAATATTCGGCCAGCGCCACAATATCTCCGTCGCCGATCAACTGCACTACTTTCGGAAAAAATAAGGGGTTCAGCCAATGGACAACCAGGCCTATGCCGATGATAACCAACCAGGGAGCTATTTTTTTTATCATATTTACCCTCATTCCATGTATCATTTTGCCATCCGGCTTGCCAAGCAGGGGTTACCCCGCTCGACGGGGAATTAAAGGAATAACAAAGTCCGTATGGGAGGTGTCGGTCTTGGAACCATCAACCCTGTTAACACAATCCACACAAAAACTGCAAGAGCTGCTGGCAAACAGCTCCAGTGAAGATTTGGCCTTGTTAACCGAATATAATTTTGGCCAAAACGCCGGTCCCAAAACTCCAGAGGAATTGTTGGCCCGGATCCGCTATAACGGCAGTAACGATATCACCCGTATGTTAAAGGGCGGCGAAGTCGCCGATTATCTGGCCATTGTCCGCGATGTTGCTGAAAAAACAAAAGTTTCCTGGTCGGAAGAGGAGCCGGAAGAAGTCCTTGAAAAACGAATCTTTATCCAAATATTTGAACGCGCTTGGAAAATGATGTCCGAAAAAGAGCGGGAACCCATAAAAAAACTGTTCGAAGAGCATGGTTCCGACGCCGAAAAGATCAGCAAGCTATTGATTGAAGGCACCCTATTTGACTTTCTGCCAACCATCGGTTATCTTGTCACCTGGAATATTGCCCGAATTGTTGCTTTTATCAGTGCCCGAGAAATCGGCGCCAGCGCCTTAACCGGATTTTTTAGTGAAGGCCTCGGAGCCTTATTTATCGGCCCTATTGGCCTCATTCTCGGCGTTGGACTGACTGCCGCCTTTGACCTGGCCGGTCCGGCATACCGCAAAACCATCCCAACCGTGCTGCAAATTGCCTATATGCGGCAAAAAGCAAATACATCAGACTTTCCGAACTAACAATCGCTGAATAAGACTGACACGGTTCCACCGCCAAGCAAGGATAAAATAGTAGCTATACCTCCCGTTAACATACGCGGTTGCAACCTGTAAATCCTGCCGGGATGACCGAGGCAAAATTTAATGAAAAACAGGCTGCGCATTGTATCCTAAATTGGTTATAATGGTGGTTAACGGAGGTTTTGCACCATGCCTGCTGATCATGACTTAAAACGACACAGGCGCCGCATCTATCGGCGTACCATCCTGATCTTGGCCTTCCTTTTTCTGCTTTGCATCAATACCGCGGGACTGTTTGCCGGAACCCTCTTTTACAATGAGTTTTGCGTATCCAATACACGCGTCGGCCTGGAACGGTTTAATTCCCTGAAAAACGACTTGGAAACGGGCGTTCGGATGCATAACTGGCAGGAAGTCAGCATCCAGTCCCGCAACGGCTATACGTTGCAGGGAACTTATCTGCCAAACCCGATTCCTACCAATAAAACCATCCTTTTTCTGCACGGAATCACCGGTAGCCGCTTGGTTGGATTATGGTATGCCGACATATACCAAAATGAAGGCTACAATGTCTTGCTGTACGATGCGCGCGCCCATGGCGACAGCGGCGGTTCTTCGTCATCCTGGGGTTATTATGAAAAAACAGATCTCGACCAATGGATCGATTGGCTTCAACAGCAGCATCCCGGAGGCATCATCGGCGTACACGGCGTTTCCATGGGAGCGGCAACCGCTCTGTCGCACGCAGAAATGAACGAAACAACGAAAAAAGCAGCCTTTTATATTGCCGACAGCGCCTACTCTGATTTAGAAGATCTGTTAGGTCAGCAGATCGATGCAACCATACCGGCCGGCCCGATTTGGACCGCCCTTTTATTACACTATTCCAGCGCTGCTGCCTATGTGCAATCCGGGTTCCTGTATTCCTATGTATCCCCCGTCCATTCTGTAACTACTGCCACCACTCCGGTTTTATACCTGCATGGCGAAGCAGACCGTCTGGTTCCGGTTTCGATGTGCCGAAAACTCTATACCGCCACTAAAGGCTACCGTGAAATCCATACATTTCCCGGCGTAGGCCATGGGATGGCTATTTTCGAGGCGAGAGAAGACTATCAGCAAGCCATCCATCGATTTTTGCACAATGCGACCGCCAAACAGCCCCTACCCATCGCGAAATGATCTGCTTCACAGAACACAGCAACCGGGAGAAAATCTCCCGGTTGCTGTGTTTCAATCTCCCTATTTTTCCGTCCCTTGCATCTGGATACTGATAGTTCCGTCTGCAGCGCTCAACAGGACCGTGCTGCCTTCCGGCACTTCACCACGGACAATTTTCTGGCTCAACCCCGTTTCAATCAACCGCGTAATCAGGCGGCGGAGCGGACGGGCGCCAAAGTCCGGATCATAGCCTTGGGCTGCCAGCAAATCCAGCGCTTTGTCATCCCAAGTAAGATGGATATTCAACTGTTTTTGTAACCGCTGGCTTAAATTTTGCAACAAAATTGCCCCAATATTCTTCACCTGTTCCGCCGTAAGCGCATTGAACACGATGATATCATCAATCCGGTTCAAAAACTCCGGCCGGAAATAGCTGCGCATCAAAGTAAGGACCCGTTCTTTGGCCGTTGCAAAATCATTCTTCAAAATCTCTGCCGAACCCAAGTTGGAAGTCATGATGATAATCGTGTTTTTGAAATCGACCGTCCGCCCTTTGCTGTCCGTTAATCGTCCGTCATCCAAGATTTGCAGCAAGATGTTGAACACATCCGGATGGGCTTTTTCAATTTCATCCAACAGCAAAACGCTGTAGGGCCGACGCCGGACTGCTTCCGTCAATTGTCCGCCTTCATCATAGCCGATATAGCCGGGAGGCGCCCCCACCAAGCGGGATACGGTATGTTTTTCCATATATTCGCTCATATCCAGCCGAACCATGCTCCGTTCATCGTCAAAGAGCGCTTCCGCCAGCGTTTTCGCCAGTTCAGTCTTGCCAACCCCGGTCGGTCCAAGAAAGATAAAGGAGCCAATCGGCCGGTTCGGATCTTTAATCCCCGCCCGGGCGCGGATAATCGCTTCGCTGACCGCCGTGACCGCTTCTTCCTGGCCAACCACCCGTTGATGCAGGATCGTTGTCAAATTGGCCAGTTTCTCCCGTTCTCCGGCCAGCATCCGCCGCACCGGAATTCCTGTCCAGCGGCTGACCACTTTGGCGATGTCGTCTTCGTCCACTTCTTCTTTCAGCATCATCTTATGCGTCCGCTGTTGGGCCAGTTTTTCCTCTTCCTCCGCAAGCTGGCGTTCCAATTCCGGCTTGCGACCATATTTCAGTTCCGCCAACCGGTTCAGGTCATAGGCCCGTTCTGCCGTTTCCATTTCCGTACGGACCTCTTCAATCGCTTTTTTCAGTTCCCGCAGCCGGACAATCGCCTGTTTTTCAATCTGCCACTGCGCCTTGAGCGTATCGGCTTCTTCTTTTAAGCCCCGCAACTCCCCGCGCAGGTGCGTAAGCCGTTCTTCGGACTGGGGGTCGCTTTCTTTTTTCAGGGCCTGCTCCTCGATTTCCAGTTGCATAATCCGCCGCAGCGTTTCATCCATTTCACTCGGCATGGAATCGATCTCGGTCCGCAATTTCGCCGCCGCTTCGTCCATCAAATCAATGGCTTTATCGGGCAGGAACCGGTCCGCGATATACCGGTCCGACAATACTGCAGCCGCCACCAGCGCTGAATCTTTAATTTTAACGCCGTGGTGGACCTCATAGCGCTCCCGCAAGCCCCGCAAAATGGAGATCGTATCTTCTACGGTAGGCTGGTCGACCATCACCGGCTGAAACCGCCGTTCCAGAGCAGCATCCTTTTCAATATGCTTGCGGTATTCATTCAATGTGGTAGCGCCGATGCAGCGCAGTTCGCCGCGGGCCAGCATCGGCTTTAAGATGTTGCCGGCATCCATGGCCCCTTCGGCCGCTCCGGCCCCGACAACAGTGTGCAGTTCGTCGATAAACAGGATAATCCGCCCACTGGCTTTGGCAATTTCGTTTAACACGCTTTTCAACCGCTCTTCAAACTCGCCCCGGTATTTGGCCCCGGCAACCAACGCACCCATATCCAGGGAGTATACGGTTTTATTCTTCAAGCTTTCCGGAATATCACCGGCTACAATCCGCCGGGCCAGCCCTTCCACAATCGCCGTCTTACCGACACCGGGCTCGCCGATCAACACCGGGTTATTTTTGGTCCGCCGCGACAAAATTTCCACCACCCGCCGGATTTCATCATCACGGCCGATCACCGGATCCAATTTGCCGTCGGTGGCTAATTTGGTCAGGTCGCGGCCGTATTTTTCCAGCGCCTTAAAGCTTTCTTCCGGGTTATCATTCGTGATGGTGCGCCCTTGGCGGAATTCCGCAATCAATTGTTGGATCCCTGCCCGGTTCAAGCCAAACTCGCGGCATAATTTCACCACATCGCTGTCGCCGTCCTCTACGATGGCCAGCAGTAAATGCTCTGCGCTGATATACTCATCTTTCATCGTTTCCGCTGTTTTTTCCGCCAGCGCCAATACGCGGATCATGGCCGTTCCCATCCGCAGCCCGCCGTCCTGGCCTCGGACAGACGGTGTCTGTTTTAAAAGCTGTTCTACTTTCATAGCGAACAGTTTCACATCGACATTGGAACGGGCAAACAAATACGCGTTCAGGCCTTCCGTATCTTTAAGCAGCGCCAGCAGCAAATGCCGTGTGCTTATCTCCTGATGGTAATGAAGCGCTGCGATTTGCTGCGCTTCCTGCAATGCTTGCAGCGCTTTCTGGGTATATTTTTCTTCTCTCATATTTCTGCCTCCTTACTATGGCTCCGTTACCGGCATCGGTCAACGGCTATTTTCATACTGCGATCAATGCTTCCGCAAAGCGGCTAACCGCCGGTATAATTCCACTTCTTCCGCCGTAAGATTTTTCGGGACGTCAACCCGGATTTTTAACAGGACATCGCCTTGTACACCCTGCGGCCCTTTTAATCCTTTCCCGCGCAACCGCAGGATTTGGCCGGAGTGAATACCCGGTTGCACAGTAACTTTCACGCTACCGGTCGGTACGGACACGGTGATATTGTCACCCACAACAGCTTGTTCCGGGTAAATCGTTACTTCCGTTTCCAGATTGACCTGGTCAACAACCTGCCATTCCTTATCCTTGGCCGCTTTGATATGCAGCAGCAAATCGCCTGCCGCCCCGCCGCCGAAGCCCTTGCCGCCCAACCCTTTCAGGCGGACAACCGCTCCTTCATATAAATGGGGCGGAATCGTGACAGCAATCGTTTTAATTTCCTCCGTGGTACCCATACCGCCGCAGGCACGGCAAACTCCGCGCTGTGTATACCGTTCCCCGCCACAGGCAGCACAAACTTGCGGCATGCTTAGACGGAGTTCTTTTTGTCCGCCTTGCACCAGTTCCCTGATCGTCAAGCTGATCTCCGCGTCCACATTCTCCCCGGTCATTCGGTGGGTCTGACGTCCGCCCCCCCGTACGCTGGCGTTAAAAAAATCTTCTCCAAATATCGAAGAAAAGAAATCGCTAAAGCGAGGATCACTACTACCGGCCGTATGATAACCATAACTTTGCCAACCCTGCTGTGGTTCAAAATCCTGCCCGGCCTGCCAATTCATGCCCAACTGATCGTATTTTTTGCGTTTTTCCGGATCCTTCAACACTTCATACGCTTCATTGATTAGTTTGAACTTTTCTTCCGCCGCCTTCTTCGCATCGCCTTGATAGACATCCGGGTGGTATTTGCGGGCCAAGTTCCGGTAAGCTTGTTTTATTTCTTTTTCCGTAGCCGTTTTGCCAACGCCTAACGTTTCGTAGTAATCAATGTATTGCACAGCAGTAATTCACCTCTTTTCGCTTTATTCTCTTTTTCCTTGTTTGACTTTTTGACTTTTCCTACACTTTCATTGTAATAACACCACTCAGGATTTGCAATAGGTCTTTGCACTTTTTTCGTTGATTTGTTACTATTTTTTTTGCCAGTATCCATTCTGACAAAAATAAAAAGCATTTCAATTTCATAATCGAAATCAAAATGCTTTAACAACAATTCGTATATTCACAAATTTGTCCAACAAACTTGTTATGATTGAACATGGTGCCGCAAGACAGAATCGAACTGTCGACACGAGGATTTTCAGTCCTCTGCTCTACCGACTGAGCTACCGCGGCAAATAAATGGCGACCCTGATCGGATTTGAACCGACGATCTCCGCCGTGACAGGGCGGCATGTTAGACCGCTACACCACAGGGCCGTAAATCAAATCGCTTATTTAGTATAATCGAAATAGACCCTTCTGTCAATATTCTTTTTCGCTCTCATTCACTATTCTTTAACAAAAAATTATTCCTTTAGGACATTTTCAAGCAAGGCCTGCTTTACTGTACAATGCATAAAAATGGTGCGTTGGGCCGACCCCATGTCCCAACGGGAAGGAATGTTCAATCGCCATCGTCACAAATTCCTTAGCCGCCCGTACAGCATCGGTTATCGTCATTCCTTTTGCCAGTCCGGCGGCAATCGCCGACGAAAAAGTACAACCGGTTCCATGCGTATGCGGCGTATCAATACGCTTGTTTTCAAAAGCAAGAAAATCCCGCCCGTCATATAACAGGTCACATGCATCACCCGGTAAATGGCCGCCTTTAACAACCACATACTGCGGGCCCATTGCTTTGATCTTGACAGCCGCTTTTTCCATATCCGCTTTATTGTTTACCGGTTCGCCAATAATCTCAGCGGCTTCCAGCAAATTCGGCGTAACCACTTTGGCCAGTGGAAACAATATTTCTTTCAACGCGCCGATTGCTTCCGGTTTTAATAAATGACTGCCGCTCTTCGAAATCATCACCGGATCGACAACAATGTTCGCGATATCCGTTTTCTTTAATTCCCCGGCAACTGTTTTAATGATCGTTTCATTCGACAGCATCCCAATTTTCACCGCATCCACCTGAATGTCGGAGCAAACGGCCCGGATTTGGTCACGAATAATCTCCTCATCCAGATCACGAATATTGGTAACACCACAAGTATTTTGCGCCGTGATCGCAGTAATAGCGCTCATTCCATATACGCCAAGCGCGGAAAATGTTTTTAAATCCGCTTGTATTCCCGCCCCGCCGCAAGAATCGGAGCCGGCTATTGTCAACGCAGTTTTCATTTCAAATCCCCCTCGTTTTCATCGTTTTTTACCCGGCGTTTAATTGCAGCCGCATGTCTTCCAATACAGAAACAAGATTGGTTTCCAACCGTTCAGCCAGTTCTGGCAGGGTTTTTGCGTCAAAAAGTCCTGACATCTGCGGCAAACGGCGCAAGCGCATCTCCCCGTAAAAATCGTCACGAAACACATTGTAACAGATAACTAAATTGCTTTCTGTTGCAAAATCGCTATAATCAATAACAACAAACGAACCATTCAGTATTTTTATCGGCGCGCCAGGCCGTATATACAGTTGAAACCCGGCAATTTCTTCCGGGAGCTGCTTTCCATATGGCCATTCGAGGATCTTTTTCTCATGGAAAATACTGCCGAGCCGTTTCGGATCAAACCAGTTTAATGTCGTCAATAATGTTTCCATTTTACTGTTCAAAATCGTTTCTAACGCAGGTAAATCGGAGGCAATGAAGTTGATGTCGTAATATTCGTTCAAACCAATCGTCACTTTGGAAAGAAAATCGACCGTAGCCGGATCATAAACAACCGAAAAAAACAAATGCCGCTCAGAATTTGCATAGGTGAAAATGCGAAACAACGTTTTGTCGTTCTCCATTTCACGAATTAGTGTAAAGCCTGCCAGCGTCTCCGGCAGCGCGGCTAAATATGCCCATTCCCGAATTTGCTTTTCTAACTCTTCCATGATACCTCCAATACTAATATTGCATAAAAAAAAGATCTCCCAAGACGAGAGATCTCCTTGCGTGTTTTGGCAGGGGCAGAAGGACTTGAACCCTCAACCAACGGTTTTGGAGACCGCTACTCTACCAATTGAGCTATACCCCTATACGTAACGTACGAAAGTTATTTTACCATATATGCCGTAGAATGACAATAGTATATTTTTAGCTTTTCTTTCCTGTACTACCCCGTTTGGTCAAAGGCACTCCTTGGGCGCACAACGGACATTGATCCGGCGCATAAGCAGGAACCGTAAGCGTCATCAGCGCTTGATGCGGAACCTCGCCAAAAGAAACCTTGCCACCACTGCGATCAACAAGGAAACCGACTGCCACAGGGACGCCGCCGCTGGCCCGAACGACATCCAGCACCTCACAAACCGACCCTCCGGTGGTGATGATATCTTCGACAATCAAAACCCGTTCGCCCGGTTCAATGACAAACCCCCGGCGCAAGGTCATAACACCGTCCACCCGTTCGGTAAAAATTGCTCTGGTGCCTAAATTTTTACCCACCTCATGCGCCAGTAAGATGCCACCGGTCACCGGACCGACAACAACATCAATCTTTTCATCCCGGAATTTCTCAGCCAACGCGGCACACATGGCAGCCGTATGCTGCGGGTGCTGCAACACCTGAAATTTTTCCACATACATCGGACTGTGCAGCCCGGAAGTCAACAAAAAGTGGCCTTCCAAGATAGCACCGGTTTTTAAAAATATGTCCTTTACTTCCGCTTCATTCATTTCGTTACACCCTCCATCTCCGCTATAATTTTTTTGGCCGCCAACAATGGATTCTCTGCTTTCGTAATCGGTCTGCCAACAACCAAATAACTGGCTCCCGCCTGCAAAGCCTGTCCAGGAGATGAAACCCGGCTTTGATCATCCAATGCAGCATTTTGCGGACGGATACCGGGGGTTACAATCAAAAAATCTTCCCCGCAAGCCGCCCGAATCATAGCCGCCTCCTGGGGCGAAGCAACAACTCCGTCCATGCCGGCTTCCCGCGCCAGTTTCGCCAAATTCAGCACCTGCTCCGATATGGATACGCTGTAACGCAACTTAGACCATTCTTCTTCGTTCATGCTGGTTAAAACGGTAACTGCCAACATTTTGGGCCGGACAACCCCAATTTCCGCCGCTGTTTTCGCAACTTCTTCGGCGGCAGCCCGCATCATCGCCTCACCGCCGATCGCATGGATCGTCAGCATGGAAGCCCCCAAATGGGTAAGCATTCCAGCCCCGTGGGCGACAGTGTTAGGGATATCCTGTAATTTCAAATCACAAAATATTTCTTTACCGATACCACGCAAATAACGAACCGCTTCACTGCCACAGCCATAAAATAATTCCATCCCGACTTTGTAAAACTGGACTGCATCGCCTAACTCAGTTACCAGTTTCTTTACGGCCTCCATATTCGGCATATCTAACGCAACAATCAACCGTTTGTTTGCATCCATTATAGTGTCCCTCCCTACTTTCGTCCGTCCTTCCATTAGAAAACCCGGCTTTCGCCGAGTTATAACAAACGACAACCGATAGTTGAATTTGGATGGAGCCTAGGTTCCATCCAAATCTTCTATTCCTGTTTAGAACAGATACATCTATTATTTTATGGTTATGCTAAATCATACGCGCTGCCTACATAATCCTGCAATGCCAACGCATAAACCAACCGCCGGTCATGAACTGCTTTGAGAACCCGCATAATTTCACGGGCAGTGTCCATCGACGTAAGGCAAGGGATGCCATTTTCAACGGTCGCACGACGAATTTTAAACCCATCCCGCTCCGGTTCGCGGCCATGGCTAAGCGTGTTGATAACAATATTGATATTGCCATCCTTAATCATATCAATGATATGCGGATGACTTTCGCTAACCTTGCTGACTGTCTCTACTTTTATTCCCAGTAAATTCAGCAACTGGGCGGTACCACTGGTGGCAACAACCCGGAAGCCCATTTCCTGAAAACCCAGGGCAACATCTGCGGCTTCTTTCTTGTCTTTATCCGCCACCGTAATCAACACCGTGCCGTTTTCAGGGATATTCATGCCTGCAGCGGTAATACCCTTAAACAACGCCCGCGCATAATGGTAGTCAATACCCATGACTTCGCCTGTCGATTTCATTTCCGGCCCCAGTGTAATGTCTACTTGCTGCATTTTGGCAAAGGAGAATACCGGTACCTTGACAGCGGTATAGGATGGCGGCTTCAGAAGACCGGAACCATACCCTTGCTCACGCAAAGATATGCCCATTGCTGCTTTGGTTGCCACATTCACCATCGGAACATTGGTGATCTTGCTGAGGAACGGGATCGTCCGACTGGAACGAGGGTTTACTTCAATAACATAGACCTCGTCATTAAAGATAACATATTGGATATTGATAACTCCTCTAACCTGCAGATCAAGAGCCAACCGCGTCGTGTAATCCACAATTGTATCAATGACTTTGCTGCTGAGCGTTCGCGGCGGATACACGGCAATGCTGTCCCCAGAGTGAACACCGGCCCGCTCGATATGCTCCATAATTCCCGGCATCAATACATCGATACCGTCAGAAATGGCATCCACTTCCACTTCCGTTCCCTGCATATACCGGTCAATCAACACAGGATGTTCCTGTGAAGCTTTTACAGCGTATTTCATGTAATTATCCAGATCTTCATCGCAATACACGATTTCCATAGCCCGGCCGCCAAGTACATACGACGGACGAACTACAACCGGATAACCGATAGCATTGGCGGTAACAAGGGCATCGGCGGCATTGGTAACGGTAGCGCCTTTCGGCCTTGGTATTTGCAATTTTTCCAGCAAAGCATCGAATTTTTCCCGATCCTCCGCCCTGTCAATGCTTTCCACACTGGTTCCCATGATTTTAACGCCGGCCTTCGCCAACGGACCAGCCAAATTAATCGCTGTCTGTCCGCCGAATTGGACGATAATCCCTTCCGGCTTTTCCTTGTCAATCACGTTCAAAACATCTTCCACGGTTAACGGTTCGAAATACAAGCGATCCGAAGTATCGAAATCGGTACTGACCGTTTCCGGATTGTTGTTGATAATAACCGATTCATAGTTCAACTCGCGCAGCGCCCATACGGAATGAACCGAACAATAGTCGAATTCAATCCCTTGCCCGATCCGGATTGGCCCAGAACCAAGCACCATGACTTTCTTGCGCTCGGT
>JAGFXW010000031.1 GCA_017861495.1 Bacillota bacterium | reverse complement strand
ATGGATCATCTGCGTTCAGGAAAGGAATGGGATCTGGCGCGTAAGCGGGAAGGTTTGTTTTTGTTGCCGCCGATAGCGGGTATCCAGCCAGAGAATGGGGTTCCGAATGATCTGAGCGCGTTTCAATCCAACCTCGATTATCTGCAAAACAGCCGGCAAAGCCATGTGGTGATTTCCGGCGGCAGCATGATTGCCAATATTAACTTTTCACAGGCGTTCGATATTCATGTAGCGAAGGGCGCGGATATTTCGATTATTTATAAAGAACTGCCGGAGATGGACCGGTACCCGTATTCCTCCATGATCGAAATGGATGAACACGGTCGGGTTATCGACATGGAAATTAATCCGGCTCGGGCCCGTTACAGTAATTTGTCATTAGAAATGTACATCATGAAAAAAAGTTTATTGGCAGAACTGGTAGACAGCGCTTCGGCCCGCGGCGGGATCAATTTTTTGCGCGATGCTCTAATGAAAAACATTGCTTCATTAAAGGTGTATGGCATTCGTTATACAGGATACCTTGCGCACTTGATGTCTATTCGCAGCTATTACCGCCATAGCATGGAATTATTGCAGCCGGCGATTTGGCGGGAATTGTTTTTTGCCAATGGATTGATCTATACGAAGATCAAGGATGAAGCACCGACAAAATATAACTACTGTGCCAAAACCAGCAATTCGATCATTGCTAACGGCTGTGTTTTGGAAGGAACGATTGAAAACAGCATTATTTTTCGCGGTGTAAAAATTCATAAAGGCGCTGTCGTGCGAAATAGCATTATTATGCAAAATAGCGAGATTTGTGCAGGTGCGACGCTCGAAAATATGATTTGTGATAAAAATGTTCAGATTTCGGCCGGAAAATGCTTGATTGCCGAGCCGCATTATCCGATGGTAATTTCCAAGGGGAGTTTATTGTAACGACGAGAGACAAAACCGGCCGAGTGAGAAATATTGAACGCTGTTGCCGCTTATGCAGCGATTCGGCTACGAATTGATTCCTGAAATATTCGATCGGCAGAGGCTATCCGGCTTGTACCGGCTGGTGATGAGAATGAGGGAGGCCGTAATGGGAAAAGAATGGTTGGTGCATGATTCGCATTTATTGGAATATCGGCGGCCGTTCGGGCCAGTTGTCTGCGGTTCAATGCTTTGTTTGCGTTTAAAGGTGCAGCGCAATAGAAAAATGGATTCCGTAGTTGTCCGCCTGTGGCAGGAAGAACGTGGCGAAACAATGATCACTATGGCTGCGGCGGAAGAAGCGAGCGGCGAATGGCTTGATTATCGGGCTGAGGTCATTGCCCGGCCAACGGCCGGCTTGATGTGGTATTATTTTATTTTGCAGGAAGGACAGCAACGCTGGTATTATGGCACGCAGCCGGATGGGTTGGGCGGAACGGGGTCTGTGGGCAGTGTAATGCCGCTTGCGTACCAAATTACGGTGCATCCCGCCGAATTAGATACTCCCGCATGGTTCAAGCAAGCTGTAATTTATCAGATTTTTGTCGATCGTTTTTTCAATGGCCGTGAAGATGGAACGATTTTGCAGCCAAAGCCGGAAATCCTATTGCATCCGCATTGGGAGGATACGCCGGTTTACGCCAAAGATCCGGCGACCGGACAGGTTTTGGCGTATGATTTTTTTGGCGGTAATTTAAGCGGAGTATTAAAAAAACTGCCGTATTTGGCCGAATTAGGTGTAAACGCGATTTATTTTAATCCGCTTTTTGAATCTTCGAGCAACCATAAGTACGATACGGCGGACTACAAAACGATCGACAGCATGTATGGCGATAATGACCTGTTGTATGAATTGTGCTGCCGGGCGGCGGAACAGGGCATTGATATCATTTTGGACGGCGTGTTCAGCCATACCGGCAGTGACAGTATCTATTTCAACAAAAACGGCCGTTATCCCGGTTCGGGTGCTTATCAATCCAAGCAGTCGCCGTACTATAGCTGGTATTTATTCAGTGATTATCCGAACCGGTACGAAGCTTGGTGGGGCATTGACACCATGCCGAATGTCAATGAATTGGACCCGGGATATTTGCAGTACATGGTTGAAGGTCCGGATAGTGTTTTACGCCATTGGAGCAATAATGGGATTAGAGGTTGGAGGCTGGATGTCGCGGATGAGCTTCCGGAAGAGTTTATCCGGATTTTTCGCCGGGCATTAAAGGCGCTCGATGCGGAAAATGTTTTAATTGGCGAAGTGTGGGAAGATGCATCAAGAAAAGTGAGTTACGGGAAATTACGCGGCTATTTTCATGGTGATGAATTGGATTCAGTCATGAACTATCCGTGGCGGCGGATTTTACTGGATTTCCTTTTAGGAGAAAGCAATGCTGAGCATGCTGCCCGTGCATTGTTGAGCCAATATGAAAATTATCCGGCGGCGAATTTTTTTTCGAGTTTCAATCTTTCGGGCAGCCATGATGTGCCAAGGATCCTGACTTTACTGGGGGGAGCCCCGCCCGAACAGAGCCTGTCTCTTGCCGAGCGAGCCCGTTACCGGTTGGATGAACAAAAGCATATGCTGGCCGTAAAACGCATGCGCTTGTTTGCTTTGTGGCAAATGACGTTTCCCGGAGCGCCTTGCATTTACTATGGCGATGAGGCCGGATTAGAAGGATATAGTGACCCGTTGAATCGCCGTACATATCCATGGGGGCGGGAACAGGCAACCATAACCGCTTGGTACAAAAAATTAATTTCTGTCCGTCATGCCTATCCGGCGCTTTGCACCGGCGAATGGGAGATTGTATGGGCGGAGGGTGATGTAATCGGTTACCGGCGGTGGATTTGTTCCGGCCAGGATGCCTTCGGCCAGGCCAGGCCCGAGAACCAGGCTCTTGTCTTTATCAACCGGGGCGAGCGGACTGTCATGGTGGACTTGCCGGCGAAAAATTGGGGATTTACGCATTTTGTCAATCTATTGGAATCCACTCAGCCGGTACAGGTGCATGGCGGCCGCTTGAAAGTCGAGATAGCACCTTTATCCGGCAAATTGTATGTGGCTGAACCGGTGCGGACCAGGGACCGGCAAGCCGGCATCCTGCTTCATCTGACTTCATTACCCGGACCGCACGGTGCCGGCGACCTCGGTGCCGGCGCATACCGGTTTATTGATTTTTTGGTTTTGGCGGGACAACGGTGTTGGCAAATATTGCCGTTCCATCCGCGCGGCGAGGGGGATTCCCCTTACCAGAGCTGCTCGGCGTTTGCCGGTGACCCGCTGTTGATTGCCCTGAATCCATTAATCGAAGAAGGTTGGCTGACGGGGCCAGAAGTGGGGGAAGCCGTCCGTACGACGGGTGTTGGTTCCGGGGAGCGGGTGGTGACCGCTCAAGTGCGGCAATTGAAAGAACCCTTGTTCCGGCGGGCTTTTGCCCGGTTTTCGGCTGCCGGCGCTCCGAATGGGTTGGCCACCTTTCTGGCAGATCATAAAGGCTGGCTGGAAGACTATGCCCTATTTGTGGTGTTAAGCGAAAAATTTGGCACGGAAGACTGGACCGCATGGGAAGAAGCGGTTAAGCAGCGCGATCCGGCTGTTTTGAACCGTTATCGGGAGGAATACCAGGAAGAAATCGCGTACCAAGTTTTTCTGCAGTACTTGTTTGACCGGCAGTGGTCGGCGTTGAAGCGGTATGCGGCGGCAAGCGGCGTTGAAATCATTGGTGATTTGCCGATTTTTGTCGCGCAAAACAGTTCTGACGTATGGGCTAATCAATCTCTGTTCCAATTAGATGAACAAAGAAAACCGTCAGTCGTTGCCGGCGTTCCTCCGGATTACTTTAGTGAGTCCGGCCAACGCTGGGGCAATCCCCTGTATGACTGGGAAGCAATGCGGGCCGACAATTACCGGTGGTGGCAAGAACGGTTTCAACATTTGCTGCAAAAAGTGGACATAATTCGCGTCGATCATTTTCGCGGCTTCACTTCGTTCTGGGAAATTAATGCCAAAGACGAAACCGCTGTTCGTGGCCGATGGGTAAAAGGGCCCGGTGAAGATTTTTTCCAGGCCATGCTTGCTGCCTGTGGTGACTTGCCGCTTATTGTGGAAGATTTGGGCCATATCACGCCGGATGTGAACGCGTTGAAGGATCGGTTTGATTTTCCCGGAATGCAGGTATTGCAATTTTCGTTTGTCCCCAATGGCAGCGGGAACTGCCGGCCTGTAAGGTTGCCAGAGCATAGTGTGGTGTATACGGGAACGCATGATAATGATACGACGACCGGCTGGTTTGAGAAATTAGGGCAGACCGATCCGGAAATGCAGCGGTGCATTGGCCGTTACTTGGGCATGAAGGAAGAAACTAGTCCGCAAAATGCGTGCCGGTTGTTGATGGAACGTGCTTACCACAGCAGGGCTATGCTGGTGATTGTCCCGCTGCAAGATGTATTAGGTCTGGGCAGTGAAGCCCGCATGAATATTCCGGGAACGGCAGCCGGAAATTGGCAATGGCGGTGTCGTGCCAGCGATCTGACCCCAACGGTCGCTTTGGCGTTAGCGCCGCTGGTTGCCGCAAGCCGCCGGCAAAGTAACGAAATTAACGGCAAAAGAGAGGGAGCAGGCTAAATGCGCTGCGCGCCCCTCTCTTTTACTCTTTGTAAAAGCTCTTGCGCTGACTGGAAATATTGTGTCAAAATAGTAATATGCTTAGTATTCATAGCCCGGTCCAGACCGTTGGTCCAATTATTGAAAATCGGTTTTTAGTCAGGATCATCCAAGATCATTGTGTGGGAGAACGTCAATGAAAAAAAACAATAAGTATAAGGCCGCCGTTACGTTGGGATTGGTAACGGCCGGCTATTTTGTCTGTTACCCTTTTCAATCTACGTTTGCCGGAGCCTTATTGACGGGCATGTTTGGCGCGGCCATGATTGGCGGTTTGGCCGATTGGTTTGCTGTATCCGCCTTATTTCGCCGCCCTCTGGGCATTTCGTTCCGGACGGCGGTTATTCCCCGCAATCGGGAACGAATTTTTGCGTCGATTATCGATATGGTGCAGAACCAGCTCTTGACAACGGAAAATATTGGCCGCACGTTGGACCGGTTTGATGTGGCGGACCTGTTGCTGCGGTATTGGGATGAACATGGCGGGCGCAAGGACATTCAGGCCATACTGGCGCGAATTGCCGATGATCTTTTGCAAGATTTGGACACGGAACGTTTAGCGCACGTTTTGGATCAACTGATCCGGCGCGGCGCCAGGCAAATCGAAGCGGCGCCGTTGGTTGCGGAAGCGCTGGAATGGACGATACGCAACGGATATGACAAGCAACTGGCCAAGCTGATCCTTGCTGAACTGGGTAATCTGGTAAAAAAAGAACAGTTTCGGAGAATTTTGGCCAATTTGTTTGTGCAAGCGCGGGCGGTGTACGAGCGTGACCTGTTGCGCCGGCGTTTGGCTAATCGTCTTATGGAGTATTTATTGGATCTTTCCGCGGACCGTATGGCTGCATTGGCCCAGGACAAGATCGTTGTCCTGTTGGATGACTATGAGAGTTCCCGCCTGGTACAGGAACGTTTGCATAGTTGGATCCAGGCGGTTTTACACCGCTTGGCTGCCGATCCGGCTTTTCGACAGAGGATGGAAGATTGGAAAAACGAACAGGTCGGCAAGCGCCTGCATCTTGCAGAACCGATCGCCGGGCTGATTGACAGGGTAAAAATACTTGGTGGGGACCGCTTGGCAGAAGCTGGTTCATGGCGCTTGCTGCTGGTGCAGCAGTCGGATCAGGCTATGCTTCGGCTAACGGCAGATGAGGAACAAAGAGCGAAAATAAGCCGGTTTGCTAAAAATGCGTTCCTGGATTTTGTCGTCGTGCATCATGAAGAGATTGGCGTCATTGTCCGTGAGCGGCTGGAGCAGTTTACCGACAAGGCGCTGGCGGATTTTATCGAAAACCGCGTAGGAAATGATTTGCAGATGATTCGTATCAATGGTTCGGTGGTCGGCGGTTTGGTCGGGATGATTTTATTCCTTCTCAGCTATTTGGCCGGCAGCATTTAAAGAAATTGGGGTTGCTATGATGGTGTATTGGAAAAAAGCGGATATTCTTTTGGTTTTTGCGGCAGTAGGTTTTTGCGGAGCGCTGTTTGTTCGCCACTTGTATCCGGGCGCAATCGAATCACGCCTGTTGCTTGCCGTGATGGAGGCGGCGCTGGTTGGCGGATTAGCGGATTGGTTTGCTGTGACGGCGTTGTTTCGCAAGCCGCTGGGTTTTGGGTGGCATACTGCGTTGATTCCGCGTAACCGGGAGAGCGTGATCCGCGGGATTTCCACAGCGGTGGAGAAAGAATTTTTGAATTTGGCTTCACTGAAAAACCGGTTGGAACGCGTCAGTTTTGTTGCTGTGCTGGTGGATTGGCTGGAGAATAAAGAAGGCCGCCGCATTTTTCGCAGTGTGATGGAAGATATTTTGCGCAGTGTTTTTGCAAAAATGGACCCGAAAGCCGTTGCCGACGTGATCGAGCAGTTTATAAAAAGCCGGTCCGCAGAGTGGCCGCTGGCCTCGCAGCTTCGTGAGTTATTGCAATGGATATTGCAAAACCATGAAGAAGATAAAATAATTACCTATATACTGGATGAATTGCAGGCAAAGGCGAAGACTCCAGCGGCCCGGAATCTGATCCTGCGTTATTTACAGGCACATACGGAGCAAGATACGCAAAACTTCTTCCAAAAGCTGGCGTTGAAAATCGGGCTGGCAACGGACAGCATCAATTTGGAGGAAGCGGCTGACGCGTTGCAGCAGGAAACGTTGAAGCTGCTCAGCCAACTGCGGGAAACAGATCATCCTTTGCGCCGCTGGTTGACGGAAGGATTAGCGGATATTGCCCGTAATATGGGGTCGGATTCACGCTGGCAGCACGCAATCGCCGACTGGCAGACGGATTTTATGCAGAGGGCGGATTTAACCGGAGTTTTGACGAGGTTGACGGAGATTTGCCTGCAGCGAGGCCAGAAGCATGCGTTTGTGTGGATTTTGCTGCAAATCGACCAATATTGGGATTCGGTTCAAGCCGATCCGAAGAAGCTGGCCTGGCTGGAAGCGTATTGCAAAGAGATGGTATTTCGCGTTCTGGAAACGGAGCATCACTGGATCGGAACAGCGGCCCGCGATGCGTTGAGTATTTTGACAAACCGCGATCTCAGTGCGTTTGTGGAAGACAAAGCCGGCGAAGATTTGCAATGGATCCGGATTAATGGGACTGTGGTCGGCGGAGTGGTAGGGTTATTGCTGTCCCTGTTCGGAACCTATGTTTACGATCCGTTAATATTGCCGGCGGTTCAACGGTGGCTGCCGTAAAGCAGACAGAAAAAGTATTATTGCCGTATCCGCCAATTTATCGTATACTGTAGTGAGATATATCCTTAATTAGATAGAATATAGTGTCATTGGAGGTTTTTTCAGTATGGAACAAGGAACATTTCGTGTAAAAGCCGGTTTGGCAGAAATGCTAAAAGGCGGCGTTATTATGGACGTCACGACCCCTGAACAGGCAAAAATTGCGGAAGAAGCAGGCGCATGTGCAGTTATGGCATTGGAGCGTGTGCCGGCTGATATACGGGCAGCCGGCGGTGTTGCCCGCATGGCGGACCCGACAGTGGTTTTAAAAATCATGGAAGCTGTAACTATTCCGGTTATGGCCAAAGCGCGGATCGGCCATTTTGTTGAAGCGCGAATCTTGGAATCGTTGGGCGTCGATTACATCGATGAGAGTGAAGTTCTTACCCCGGCGGATGACAAATACCACATCAATAAAGAACAATTTAAAGTGCCGTTTGTTTGCGGAGCCAAAAACTTGGGTGAAGCGCTGCGCCGCATTGGCGAAGGGGCGGCTATGATCCGCACCAAAGGCGAACCGGGAACCGGCAATGTTGTAGAAGCAGTCAAGCATATCCGGATGGTTATGAGCGAAATCCGCCAATTGCAAAACCTTCCAGATGAAGAAGTGGCGGCTTTTGCCAAGAATATTGCGGCTCCGTTGGAATTGGTCCAACAGGTTAAAAAACTGGGCCGTCTGCCGGTCGTTAATTTTGCTGCCGGCGGCATTGCTACGCCGGCTGATGCCGCATTGATGATGCACTTAGGCTGCGACGGCATTTTTGTTGGTTCCGGAATCTTTAAATCCGGCGATCCGGCAAAACGGGCCAAAGCCATTGTAGCGGCAACTACTTATTATCAGGATGCCAAACTGTTGGGCGAGATTTCCCGCGACTTGGGCGAGGCGATGGTCGGTATTGAAATCTCTACTATTGCTCCGCATGAACGAATGCAGGAACGCGGTTGGTAATAGAAACTTTGAGTCAGGAGATAGACAAGTGAGTACAGGGAAAATATGCATCGGTGTACTGGCATTGCAGGGCGCTTTTCGTGAGCATCGGCGGATGCTGGAACGATGTGGCGTAGAAACGGTTGAAATTCGCAAACCGGAAGAACTGGATCAAGTGCAGGGCTTGGTGATCCCGGGCGGCGAAAGTACGACGATCGGCAAGTTGATGGTTGAATGGGGCCTCATGGAAAAAATTAAAGCCCGGGCCGCACAAGGGATGGCGATTTATGGGACTTGCGCCGGAATGATCATGCTTGCCAAGGAAATTATCGGTAGTGATCAGCCGCGGCTAGGATTGATGGATATCAAGGTTCAGAGGAACGCGTTCGGCCGCCAGCGCGAAAGTTTTGAGGCCGAGATGGATGTTCCTGAATTGGGGGACATCCCGTTGCGCGCTGTGTTTATCAGAGCTCCTTATATTGAGGAGGCCGGGCCGGGAGTTCAAGCTCTCGCCAAGGTACACGGCAAAATCGTCATTGCCCGGCAAGGAAAGTTTTTAGCCACGGCGTTTCACCCTGAATTGACAAATGATGAGAGGGTTCATCGGTATTTTATCAACATGGTTGCCGGCTAAGCGGAAACAGACCAACGACAGTTGCAGCGTCGTTGGTTTTTCTTTTTACCGCAAACCAGGCTCTGGGCAGGAGTTTTGTTGGTAGGTGTTAAAATTTACAATATAGAAGAGCAAGATTTTAAGGAAAAACCGTAACCGATACAAAGGGGGCGCCATATGTCCGGCAGGCAGGCTATCATGCGGCAAATGCGCGAAGAAATGGAAGTGGGTACATCAACTCTGCAACAAATTTCTGCCGATTTTTGCGCGGCGATAGAAGCCCGCAGCAGGGGAAAAGAAAGTTCGCTGCAGATGCTGCCATCGTTTCTCGATTTACCGACGGGAAAAGAAACGGGATGTTTTTTGGCGTTGGATTTCGGCGGAACTAATGTGCGCGCGATGTTGGTTCATTTAGATGGTCGAACCGGTACGGTGGTAAAACAACGGTCGGTTCCGTTGCGGGCCGTAAATGGAACTTATGATTATACGGCAAAAACTTCTTCGGCGGAAGAGTTGTTTGATTTTCTGGCCCGCCTGATTATCACGGTTGCTGAAGAGCAGCCAGTCTATTATCTGGGGCATACGTTTTCATTTCCTTGCCGGCAAATAAGCCGTTCGCAAGCGGAGTTGATTGCCTGGACCAAAGAAATTGCAACACCCGGAGTGGAAGGCAGAGAAGTGGGCAGCCTCCTGCAGGCTGCGCTGGACCGCCATCAAAGCCGGATTACCCAAACGGCTATCCTCAATGATACGGTAGGTACTTTGCTTGCTGCTGCGTACCGGTATTCAACCGCCGATATCGGCGCAATTTGCGGAACCGGCCATAACCTTTGTTTTCGCCGTGCCGGGACTGATCGCGCTGACCCGATGATCTATAATTTGGAATCGGGAAATTTTTCTTGTTTAATACAGAACCGCTATGACCGTTTATTGGATGATGCCAGCGAAAAACCGGGCGCGCAAGTGATGGAAAAGATGGTTGGGGGACAATATCTGGGTGAACTCGTGCGAAGGATGGCCTTGGGCGCTGCCGATCACGGGATCCTATCACCACGGTGTGAACAGTATCTCAGCCAGCCGTACAGTTTGACCGCTATTGATCTGGCTTGTTTTCTCAATCCGGTTTTTGCCAATCGGGCGGCTAATCTACGGGGTTTTGCCGTACAGGATGAAGACTTTTTGGCGGGTTTGGCGTATCTGGCGTGCCGGCGCTCTGCCCGACTGGCAGCCGCTGCGCTGGTCGGAGTGCTGCGATACAGTGATCCGGAGGTAATGCGCAAGCATACTATTGGCATCGATGGTTCGCTGTACAGAAAATTTCCGGGCTACGCAGACTGGCTGCGCTCGGCAGTAGAAGAAGTTTTGCCGGATCAGGTTGGTGCGCTGCGCATTACGGCCGTGCAGGACGGATCAGGAATTGGCGCTGCCATTGCCGCTGCGATTGCGAGCCCCAAATAGAGAAGGGGATTTTTGTAAATAAATTGAGTTGCAGGTAGAGGAGAACGAGAACGATGCAGTTGATGAGGAAAAGAGGCTTGCGCTGCTATGGGAGATGTTTGGGCACGGCGTTGTTACTGGGCATTCCGGTTGCTTTTCTGGCATTGAATCCAACCTGGCTGGCATTGCCCGAGCAATATGGTATGCCGCTGTCAGCGCTTTTGCATGTGGGTTGTACAATGGTTGCCCTGGCGGCGCCATTGCTTTTTTGGTATAACGGAGGAACTGTGGTCCGGCACATGCGCGTGGATCTATCGGTTGCGGCCCTTTTCTTTGCCGGAGTACTGTTTGTTGTTGCCTTGGTACTTCCGTCTTACGCGGGGATCTGTTGGCCCTGGGGGAGGCTGGGCATTGCGTTTGGAATTGGCGCAGTGATGTGTAATCGTTCCTCTGCCGCCTTTTTGCCCGGGACGCTTCTCAAGCAGACCGGGTTGGCGGCTGTAGGTTTGGCTTTACTGATTATGGGGATACCGGCAGTTTTTTCGGCAGCGGTTACGATAGCCGGTCAATCCCTGTCGATTCCGGTTTTTATTGACGGAACTGCCGCTCTGTGCTATTTGGCGGAAGCTTGTTTGAGCCGGCGGTTGCCTGTGCGCCGGCGGTTTGCGCTTTGGCTGCAGGCTGGATTGGTATTGGCGGCGCTGTCTTCGGCGACGCATGCATTGGGCATAGGGGGCAGCAGCGCCGCTCTGCTATTGGCTTCGGCTTACGAATTCACCGCGTATTTGATTGTGGCAGGTATTTTTACCGGCTTGCTGACGGACCGTCCTTCCAGTCGGCTTGAAAAATTGAATGAGACCGTTGAACTTTGCCGGACCCGGTATGAAAAAGCGTCGCGTGAAGCCGCGGAAAACCGGATTATGCTGCGGGATGCCATGCAAAAAGTCAGTACGGAAAAAAGCCACCGGCTTATGCGGGAAATGTTTGAGCAAATCCAGAATATGACATTAGGGCGGATGGAATATCAGGAACTTTTGGAACAAATCGTAGCCATTGCGGCCAAGTCCTTTAATACAAACCATGTTTTTTTAACGTTAACCGGGGGTGTGCCACCGACGTTGCAGACGGTGGCCTATCGGAGTGCCGTGCCGTTGGACCAAATGGGCTGGAAATCCGTTTTTACCCGTAAAGTATTTTCAGAAGCCAAAACCTTGTTTGTGGAAGATTTTAACCGAATGGGACCGGCGGCGTTGGAGGAGAACGCTTACGGCGGATTTCGTTCTATGGTTGGAGTCCCCATTCTGTTTCAGGATCGGCCAGTCGGTGTTTTGGAAATTTTATCCCGCCAGGGAAAAAGTTTTTCCAGCCAGGATGCCGGTTCTCTAGCCACCTTTTCGGAATTTGCGGCGATTGTTATTTACAATGCCAAGGGATATGCGGGCAGTAGAACGGCAACTATGGAATTAGAACTGCTGGTCCAATGTTTGCAAGCCGTTAATGACGGAACCTCTTCTTTCGTTATTTTGCACAGTATTGCCAATTTGCTTGTCCGGGCCCTGAAGGCGCAAACGGCGGTTGCTGTTTTGCTGCGGTCTCAGGGCGAAACCATCCTGGCGCAGGAAGTTTTTCATTATGGCTTTTCCGATGTGGAACGAAAAAATATATTGCGGGTCTTGGAGGGATTGCAGGCAGAGCGGTTGGAAGATTATAAACACAAGACCCCGCCGCTGCTGTTGAACGCGGTCGTTTCCGCGGCGGCCAGGCCTTCCGGCCTCCGGCCGGAAGTGCTTCCCTTCTATTCGCGCGGTGTTTTGCAGGGCATTGTTGTATATATTTTGCCGCAAAGTGTAGACAGTGAACAAAACGCCTACAGTCGCGAAAAGTTACAATTAATTGCGAACCAAACGGCGGTGGCAATCGAACGGTCCTATTTGTTTGAGAGTGTACGGGAAGTCGGTTATACTGACGCGTTAACCGGATTGGCCAATCGTCGTTTTTTCGATTTTATTCTAGGCCGGGAATTTGGCCGCGCGCGGCGGTATGATCGGTCCCTCTCGTTAATGATGCTGGATATTGATCATTTTAAACAAATTAATGACACCTATGGCCATCCGGCAGGAGACCTCATTCTGAAAACGATGGGCGACTTATTGCGGAATTTATTTCGAAAAACGGATCTGGCAGCCCGCTATGGCGGAGAAGAATTTATTATTATTTTGCCGGAAACCGGGTTGGATGTCGTGGCACAGATGGCGGAACGGTTTCGTGATGCCGTCAGTCGGACCCGGTTTGCTACAGATAATGGGTTCGTGTCGTTGACGGTTAGCATTGGCGTAGCGGCCCTGCCGGAAAAAGACGACGCCGTATCTATGACGGAAACGGATTTGGTTCAGACCGCGGACCAGGCTTTGTATAGAGCGAAAAAAATGGGACGCAACCGGGTTGAGACAGCATAATAGAAGTAACAAAAACGAGCCCCTGGCGGAAAATCCTCCACCAGGGGCTCGTTTTTGGCAGTTGAATTATTTTGGCAGGACCACACCCGCCGGGTCCATAATGGCGACATCGCCTTCTTCGCCGGTGCGGATCCGAACCGCATTTTCAATCGGGTAGATGAAGATTTTTCCGTCGCCAACCTGGCCGGTTTGCAACGCTTTTTTGGCAGCCTCGATTACGGTGCGAACCGGTACTTCGCAGACCACGATTTCTACTTTCACTTTCGGCAACAGATTAATACTGTATTCTTTCCCGCGATACACTTCGGTATGGCCCTTGGTCAATCCGCATCCGTATACTTGGGTTACCGTCATGCCGGTTACCTTAATGTCGTACATGGCTTGTTTGAGTTCTTCCAACTTTTCCGGCCGGGTGATGATGTCGATTTTATATAATGGTTTCATGCAGGAACCTCCTTTTAATCGCTTGATTATAGTTTACGCTAAAGTCGTTTTGGCCGCAACTGTTGCTGCAACCGGCTTTTCGATTGGAGTCGAGAAAGCGATTTGTGAACCGGTCATGAAATCTTGATAAGCATATCCGCGCTCGCCATGTTCGGTAATATCCAAACCTTGGACCTCTTGCGTTTCATCGGCGCGGACTTTCATGAAGGCCATTAAGACTTTCAGAATGATAAACGTGGCAATTGCGGCGAAGGCCCAACTGATACCGATACCGATTAATTGCGTAACGACTTGTGAAGGATCGCCGTAGAACAATCCGTCAGCACCGGCAGGATTGACTGCTTTGGAAGCAAATAAACCGGTTGCTAAAGCGCCCCAGGTGCCACCGACCCCGTGTACTCCAAAAGCGTCCAAGGCATCATCATACCCTAATTTTGCTTTTACGATACTGACTGCCAGGTAGCAGATGATACCGGCTGCTAAGCCAATGACAATAGCCGGAATAGGGCTGACATAACCGGCTGCCGGCGTGATCGCAACTAAACCGGCCACACAACCGGAAGCTGCGCCGAGGATGGTAGGTTTCCCATGATGGGCCCACTCGGTAGCAACCCAGGAAACAGTTGCCGCCGCAGCAGCGATGTGCGTTACAACAAAGGCGCTGGCAGCCAGGCCGTTAGCGGAAAGCGCGCTGCCGGCGTTGAAGCCGAACCAGCCAAACCAGAGAAGCGAAGCGCCGATTACTGTCATCGGCAAGTGATGCGGCAACATAACTTCTTTGCCATAACCTTTCCGTTTGCCGATCATGAGGGCGATGACCAGACCGGAAACGCCTGAGATGATGTGAACGACTGTGCCGCCGGCGAAATCAAGAACGCCAAGTTCGCGCAGCCAACCGCCAACGCCCCATACCCAGTGGGCAACCGGATCATAAACAAAGGTAGACCAGATTAAAACAAATACGACAAAAGCCGGAAATTTCATTCTTTCGGCAAAAGCGCCGGTAATTAGTGCCGGTGTGATCACTGCAAACATTGCTTGGAAAATCATGAAAGCAAGATGGGGAATAGTTGCTGCATAGTCGGCGTTTGGATCTTGACCAACAGTTGCCAGCCCAAACCAATCCAGGTTGCCGATTATACCGTTAATATCCGGTCCAAAGGCGAGGCTGTAGCCCCATAAAGCCCATTGTACGGAAACTAAGCCGATGATGAAGAAACTTTGCATGATTGTTGTAAGCGCATTTTTGGTTCGGACCATTCCGCCGTAGAAAAGAGCTAAACCAGGTGTCATAATCAT
>JAGFXW010000168.1 GCA_017861495.1 Bacillota bacterium | reverse complement strand
CGAAATTATATTTTAAAATATAATCCAAGCGCCATTGTTTGTACTCATGCAACTCCTGCCGGGCTTATTGCCCATCTATGCCGACAGTCAGGACTTAAGGTTCCCACTTTTGCCATCGTGACGGATTTTGTTGTCCATCGTCTTTGGGTATACCCTGAGATTAGCCGTTATTATGTTGCAGATGAAACGTTGCGGAATTTTTTGGATCAACATGGGGTTGTTCCTGAGCGAACCCATGCGTTCGGCATACCGGTTGATGCCTCCTTTACTACGACTGTGGCACGGGACCATGTGTTACAGAGACTGGATTTGCCGGCGGATGGCAAGAATGTCCTGATTATGGGCGGTGGAGCCGGAATATTGCCGATGGCTGATATTCTTAGAGAGTGTGACAGTTCGGATGCCCCGCTGCGCTTTATTGCAGTGACAGGACGAAATCGAAAATTATTTCATGAATTATCTGTTTTGCAAAAACGATTATCTCATCCGCTGCGTGTCTTGGGTTTTGTCAATAATATCCATGAATTGATGTCCTGCGCGGATGTTTTATTATCAAAACCGGGTGGTATGACTTCGGCGGAAGCATTGGCATCCGGCTTGCCGATGGTTATTTTCAAACCTCTTCCTGGGCAGGAAGAAGCGAATACCCGCTTCCTGACGGAGCGCCAGTATGCAATGAGAGCAGATACAACCCAGGCTGTTCGGATGCAGCTGGAGAAATTAGTATCATCTTCACAACATCTAGAAAAAATGCGCCGGCATGTTTTTCAAGCTGGCAAAAATCAAGCTGCAAAAGAGATAGCAAGCCACATTATTTTAACAACGCGAATGAAGAAAAATAATGGATAATTGCAGTAAGTTCTTGACCATGCGGTCAAGGAAAGTTATAATGATTTCAATATTAATGCCAATGGGCATTAGTAGAAACAAAGGGATCTTTTTCCGGAGGCTGCTATGAATAACATGTGTATAGCGAGTTTGCAGATGGTACCAGGAATTGGGAATGTACGCATTAAAACGCTTTTACGCTATTTTGGTAGCGCTGATGCTGTTTGGAAAGCCGGCAAACATGATTTATTGGCGTCTGATTGTTTCGATGAAACGCTTTGCAATAAATATTTGAAAATTCGCGAGCGACTCGATCTCGATATGCTAAAGGATCAGTGGGATAAACAGAAAATCCAACTGTGTAATTGGGAAGAACCGGACTATCCGGTTTTGTTGCGCAATACGTTTAATGCCCCGGTACTTCTTTATTATAAAGGGAAACTACCGGATTTTGACAATAATGTTGCAGTGGTGGGTTCACGAAAGGCTTCCGCGTATGGTAAAAATACAGCGGTTATGCTTGCTTCTGAATTGGCCGCTGCCGGTCTTACTATTATCAGTGGAGCGGCGAGGGGCATTGACACGGCTGCGCATGAAGGCGCTCTCCAAACAGGCAAGACAGTTGCGGTATTAGGTTCTGGTATTGATGTTGTTTATCCTCCCGAAAATTCACGATTACTTGCTGCTATCGCTGAACAAGGAGCGATCATTAGTGAGTATCCGCCGGGTACGCCACCCCATGCTGGTCATTTTCCTGCACGCAACCGGATTATCAGTGGTTTGTCGCGCGGCGTAGTTGTTGTTGAGGCGGCCGAACGCAGCGGCTCTTTGATTACGGCCGATTTTGCCCTTGAAGAAGGTCGCGATGTGTTTGCTGTGCCGGGAAGTATTTTTTCCAATGGAAGCAAAGGAACACATCGATTGATTCAACAAGGCGCCAAATTGATTACATCAGCAAACGATATTTTAGAAGAATATGAAATATTTCCTCAAAAAGTAACTGTGCATAATCCGGTATTGTCTGATGAAGAAACGGTATTGTTTGAGTGTTTGACATACGATATACCAAAAGATGTTGAAACTTTGGTTCTTCAGTCATCATTGCCGTTACCCACTATTACGTATTTATTGTTGCAGTTGGAGCTGCGCGGTTTAGTGAGTGAACATTCCGAACAACGGTATGTACGAAGCACCAAGGAAGGAGCCCTATGAACAAAGCAAAAAAAGTATTGGTAGTTGTGGAATCACCGGCCAAAGCAAAAACGATTGAAAAGTTTTTAGGTGCCGAAAAATATATTGTGAAAGCGTCAATGGGTCATTTGCGGGATCTTCCCAAAAGCCAATTCGGCGTAGATGTCGATAATCAATTTTCGCCGAAATACATTAATATTCGCGGCAAAGGAGAATTGATCAAGACCCTTAAATCGGCAGCAAAAAAAGCGGATGCCGTATTACTGGCTACTGACCCTGACCGTGAGGGTGAGGCGATTGCTTGGCATTTGGCCAATCTTTTGAATGTATCCGGAGAACAAAATTGCCGGATAGAATTCAATGAAAT
The DNA here is from genome assembly GCA_017861495.1 of Bacillota bacterium. The sequence continues at coordinate 3,269 of JAGFXW010000168.1, read as the reverse complement.
TACAAAAACAGCGGTAAAGAATGCAATAAAAAAACCGCGTCCAATTAATTTCCCCCAAGTGGAAGCGCAACAAGCGCGACGGATCTTGGACCGGATTGTAGGTTATAAACTAAGCCCGTTGCTGTGGCGTAAAGTTCGTAAAGGATTGAGCGCTGGACGGGTGCAATCAGTCGCTGTCCGTCTTATCTGCGATCGTGAACGGGAAATAGAAGCCTTTATACCAGAAGAATATTGGACGATTTCATTAAAGTTGCGTGAAAACAGCAAATCGGCTGCTTTTCCTGCAGAATTGGCGATGGTTGATGGGAAAAAGGCTCATGTGACTACGGAAGAAGAAGCGATGCAGATTCAAAAGGAAATGGAGCAAAGCCAATTTCGTGTAACAGATGTCAAGCATCGTGACCGCCGGCGAAACCCGTCGCCTCCATTTACAACAAGCAGCCTGCAACAAGATGCAGTGCGTAAATTTGGCTATACTTCTCGGAAGACGATGGTTATTGCTCAACAGCTTTACGAAGGATTGGATGTAGCCGGAAAAGGAACCGTTGGTTTGATTACGTATATGCGTACCGATTCAACCCGGATTGCTCAGTCGGCCCAGGATGAAGCGCGCGCGTATATTGAACAAACTTATGACAAACAGCATGTTCCCGAAAAACCCCCGATTTATGCCAATAAAAAGGCGCAGGATGCGCATGAGGCTATTCGGCCAACGTATATTGATTTGCCGCCGGAAAAAGTAGAAAAACAATTATCTTCTGAACAATTACGGATCTATAAATTGATATGGGATCGTTTTATTGCCAGCCAAATGGCACCGGCCCTTTACCATACTGTCACGGTGGATATTGATGCCGGTCGTTTTCGGTTGCGTTCCAATGGTTCCCAGTTAAAATTTGCCGGTTTTTTACGGTTGTATTCTGAAGGCCAGGAAGGAAATGGCAAGGAAGAAGAAAGCTATTTACCAGATTTGCAAATCGATCAAAATTTATTATTATCAAAAATTACTCCCAAACAGCATTTTACAGAGCCGCCACCCTATTATACAGAAGCTTCTTTGATTAAACTATTGGAGGAGCAAGGGATTGGACGTCCCAGCACCTATTCGCCGATCATAGAAACAATTGTGAGTCGAGGTTATGTTCTGAGGAGCGAAAAAAAATTCCGTCCGACAGATTTAGGATTTCTTGTTACAGACTTATTGCAGCAGTATTTTAAAGACATTGTTGATGTGGCGTTTACTGCCAAATTAGAAAACCAATTGGATGAAATTGCCGATGGAGATCAATCCCGCATTACAGTCCTCAAGGAGTTTTATGATCCTTTCTCTACAACATTAGCGGCAGCGGAAACTGAAATTGGCGAGGTTGAAATTCCTGTAGAAGTATCGGATGTTATTTGTGAATTATGCGGGCGTAATTTAGTCGTTAAACATGGTCGTTATGGTTCTTTCTTAGCCTGCCCGGGATATCCTGCCTGTAAGAATACAAAACCGATCGTTAAGGATACCGGAGTAAAATGCCCGAAATGTTCCGGCGATATTGTGGAACGGAAAACCCGGCGCGGCAAGGTCTTTTATGGCTGCAATCAATATCCGCAGTGCGATTTTGTTACATGGGATATGCCGCTTAAAGAACAGTGCAAAGAGTGCGGGGCATTCCTTGTCCGGCATAATTTCCAACGTGGCCGTTTCGTTATTCGTTGCAGTAATAATGAATGTCCGACAATGCAAAAGAAAGAAACCGAAAAACCAACTGAACCGGCAAAAAAGACCTCGCCGAAACGGAGGAAAAAAAGTGTCTGATGTATGTATTATTGGCGCCGGACTTGCCGGCAGTGAAGCTGCATGGCAGGCAGCGCAAGCCGGAATTCGTGTAAAATTGATTGAAATGCGTCCAGGTGTTTCGTCGCCGGCCCATCATACAAATTTGTTTGCAGAACTGGTTTGCAGTAATTCCTTACGCGCCGCTGCAATTGAAAATGCGGTTGGATTGTTAAAGGAAGAAATGCGCCAAATGGGGTCCCTGATTATGGAGGCCGCTGATCATTCCCGTATTCCGGCGGGAGGCGCGCATGCGGTAGACCGCACAGCGTTTAGCACCTATATTACGGAAAAGATTTGTTCACACCCCTTAATTTCTGTGATGCATGAAGAAATCAAGGAAATTCCTGCTGAACGACCATGTCTTATCGCCAGCGGCCCTTTGACCTCCGCATCATTGGAGAGAGCAATTGCACAGTTAACCGGTCAGGACCATTTGTACTTTTACGATGCTGCAGCGCCGATTGTTATTGGCGATTCCTTAAACCATGAAAAAATTTATGCTGGATCCCGTTATGGAAAAGGATCGGACGATTATTTAAATTGTCCAATGACAGAGCAAGAGTACAAACAATTTTGGCAAGCGTTAGTCGATGCCGAAACCACAGCAACCAGAGATTTTGAAAAAGCAATCTTTTTTGAAGGGTGTATGCCGATCGAAGAAATGGCGCAGCGTGGAATTGACACTATGCGGTTTGGCCCATTAAAGCCGGTTGGCCTTATTGATCCGAGGACGGGAAAAGCACCGTACGCAGTTGTTCAATTGCGGCAGGATAATTTCTCGGCAACGCTATACAACATAGTTGGGTTTCAGACCCATTTAAAATGGCCGGATCAAATCAGGGTATTCCGAATGATCCCCGGATTGGAACAGGCTGAATTTGCCCGGCTTGGCGTTATGCATCGCAATACGTTTGTTCATTCGCCGAGTATTTTACAACCAACCCTGCAAATGAAAAATGAAAACGGGATTTTTTTTGCGGGACAGATTACCGGCGTTGAAGGGTATGTGGAGTCAACTGCCAGCGGCTTAGTGGCAGGGAAAAATATTGCCCGTTTTTGCCAAGGAAAAGAGATGCTTGTTTTTCCGGAAGATACAGCCCATGGTGCATTGTGCGCCTATATAACGGATCAACGTCACAAGCATTTCCAACCGATGAACATTAATTTTGGCTTGCTGCCGCCATTGATGAATAAAATTCGCGATAAAAAGCAAAAGAATGCCGCAATAGCGGATCGGGCTTTGTGTAGTCTGCAAAAATTTATTGAAAAATCCGACAACAATCTTGCATAAAATGGTTACTTGTGCTAGTATGAAATAGTGTATTTATTAGGGAAATTTAGTAAAAAAGAGCGAACAAAATTCTGGGTGATATAAGGCAACATATTAGTGAATTTTTGAACTACCTAACTATTGAAAAAAATGCTTCAGAGCACACAGTACATA
>JAGFXW010000167.1 GCA_017861495.1 Bacillota bacterium | reverse complement strand
GGCTTGCAGTGGCCCGCGCTACCATTTCAGCTGTTTCACCAATTGAATCGGATATGGCATAAATAATCGGCAATGCAGCGATGATAGTTACCCCCTTTTCCCCTGGCCAAATTCAACCAACAACCTGGCCAGGTTGGTTTTTGTAAGACGCCCGACAACCTCGTAAACTTTTCCGGTTTCACCATCCGTCGCCCGAACCACCGGCAAGCTATCCACTTCGTAGTCAATAATTTTTTGGGCAGCTGCCAAAATGGATTCTTCTGGAGTCGTCACAACAATTTTCGGAGCTGATGTCATTAAAACCTTAACCGGTATTTTTTGCAAATTGTTATTTCCCATACATACTTTCAGCAAATCTTTGCGGGAAACCACACCGACTAAAATCCCTCCCGCTTCTACGACAAAAACAGAGCCAACATCTTCTAAAAACATCGTCACAATCGCATCATACGCACTTGTATTATCCGGAATTACGACCGGAACCGATTGGATATCCCGTACTTTCACATTCTTGATTTCTTCCGCCAAGATACCAGGCGCGTTCTTACCGGTATAAAAATACCCGACTTTCGGGCGGGCATCCAGGATGCCGTACATCACCAAAACCGCAAGATCCGAACGCAAAGCGGCTCTGGTTACTTTCAAACGATCCGCAATTTGCTCCGCCGTAATGGGTCCGGAGCCATGCACAATTTCGACAATTTTTTCTTGTCGCAATGTTAACGTGATGGACGCCACCCCCTTTTCGAAACGTAAAAAAATACCAACCTATATATTATTTATACTCCACTGTGGGCTAAAACCCTTTAACCCGCATTATGCCGTCACAATTTTACTAAAATCTGCCGTCTGCACAGCCAGATTGGTAACCGCCTTTAACAACGCCAACCGGTTGTTGCGAACAGCGATGTCATCAACCATGACCATCACAGCAGTGAAAAACACATCGATCGGGCCGGCCAATTCCGCCATATCTTGCAAAGCGCCTATATAGTCATGAGCTGCTAAGCGGGTATGGATCGAAGCTTTCGCCGCACAGTATGCGTTATACAACTCCTGTTCCGCCTCAACCGCAAACAATGATGGTTCGATTGTTTCTACAATGCAGTTTTTCGCCAAGTTTCCAGCCCTTGTAAACGCCCGGACTGCTTGCTCGGTGGCAGCCATTCCTGCTTCGGAAGCCATCGCAACGGCTCGCTGCCAGGTATCAAAGGGGTCATCGGAACCGGCAGCCATCACGGCATCAACAATATCATAACGGATATTTTGTTCGGCAAGAACATTTTTGATTCGCAAACGGAAGAAATCCAGAATATCCACCAGTAATTTTTCTTTACGTTCATTATCTTTTATGCCAAGCAAATCGATCATTTGACCAATCAACGTCGATAAAGACACATAGTAGCCCGCAGATATCAAAATATTGATGATCCCCAAAGCCTGCCTTCGCAAGGCATAAGGATCCTGCGATCCGGTTGGCATCAAGCCTCTGCTGATCGTAGCCGTAATATTGTCCAATTTATCGGCAATACCGATAATCCTGCCGGCTGCGGATGCCGGTAAAATATCACCGGCAAACCGGGGAAGGTAATGTTCGAAAATCGCCTCCGCCACCACGGCATTTTCACCGTCGCAGAGAGCATATTCCCGTCCCATGACGCCTTGCAATTCAGTGAACTCGCAAACCATTCCCGTAACCAAATCCGCTTTTGCCAAATGCGCTGCCCGTTTAATTGCCGGCAATATTTTTTTATCTTCACCAACTTCATACGCTACCATTTCAGCCATTAACTGCAAACGGATCGTTTTGTCGTACAACGTACCGAGGCCTTCCTGAAAAACAATTGTTTTCAATTTTTCCACGCGGGAAACCAACGGCAATTTTCGGTCTTCTTCAAAGAAAAACTGTGCATCTGCCAAGCGCGCCTTCAAAACCCGTTCATTCCCATGGCAAACGATATCCAAATGCTCACTGCCGCCATTACGCACAGTAATAAACAAAGGCAACAAAGCTCCCGTTTCGTTCAGAACCGGAAAATAACGTTGATGTTCACGCATCGGTGTAATAATCGCCTCTTTGGGCAAAGCCAAATATTTTTCTTCAAACCGACCGCATAAAGCAGTCGGGTATTCTACCAAATATACTACTTCTTCCAATAAATCAGCATCGATATCAGCAATACCGCCTTGTTTTTTCGCTAAATCTTCAATTTGGGTCCGGATCATTTGCCGGCGCGTTGCCGGATCAACAATCACGGAATTAGCATGTAATTTTTCAATATAATCTTCAACGCCGGTTACGACGATAACAGAAGCCCCTAAAAAGCGATGGCCACACGTCGTGTTGCCGGAAGAAACTGCGGCAACTGTGAACGGAATAACCTCGTTTCCACAAAGCGCCAATAGCCAGCGAATAGGCCGGACGAAGCGCATATCCAGATTAGCCCAGTGCATTGTTTTGGGGAAGTTAAGAGTCTGGATCACGTCAACAAGCAGATCAGGAAGCAGCGCCTTTACCTCTTTGCCGATTTCTTCCACCAACGCATAGACATAACCATCCTTGACGATTAGTTGAGAGGCGTCAACCCCTTGGCCGCGGGCAAACCCTTGGGCTGCCTTTGTAGGGTTCCCTTCCGCATCATAAGCAATTTTCACCGACGGCCCTTTGTTTTCACTGCGTTTATCGCTTTGGCAATCGGCCGCCTGCCGTACAATTAACGTCATTCTCCGCGGGGTTCCCATCGTTTGTATCTCTTGATACGCAATCCGGTGAGCGGCAAATTTCTCCTGTGCAACAACAGCAAGTTGTTCTAATGCTCCCGGCATAAATTTAGCAGGAATTTCTTCCGTTCCAATTTCCAATAAAATATCTTGCGGCATTATTGTTTCTCCCCTTTCAAAAGCGGATAACCGAGTTTTTCCCGTTGTTCCAAATAGCCCTGAGCACATAACCGAGCCATTGTACGAACCCGGCCGATAAACGCGGTCCGCTCGCTGACGCTGATCGCTCCGCGCGCATCCAGCAAATTAAAGGTATGCGAACATTTTAAAACATAGTCGTAGGCCGGTAAGACAAAACCTAATTCGACAACACGCAATGCTTCTTTTTCATAGGTATCGAACAATTGAAACAGCATGTCCGTATCCGCTGCCTCAAAATTATAATGCGATTGTTCTACCTCATTTTGATGAAAGATATCGCCATACGTTATGCCGTTCACCCATTCTACATCGTACACATTTTCCCGTCCCTGGATATACATCGCGAGACGCTCCAAACCGTAAGTAATCTCAACTGCAACCGGCTTTACATCAATGCTGCCGACTTGCTGAAAATACGTAAACTGGGTAATCTCCATTCCATCCAGCCATACTTCCCAGCCCAGGCCCCATGCGCCTAACGTCGGTGATTCCCAATTGTCTTCAACAAAACGGATATCATGTTTTGCCGGATCAATTCCCAGGCAGCTCAAGCTCTCCAAATAGAGCTCCTGAATAGTAGCCGGGGATGGTTTCATAATAACCTGAAACTGATGATGTTGGAACAAACGGTTGGGATTATCGCCGTACCGTCCATCCGCCGGGCGGCGGGATGGTTCTACATACGCTACATTCCAGGGTTCGGGACCAAGTGTCCGTAAAAAGGTGGCAGGATTCATCGTTCCTGCGCCTTTCTCCACGTCATACGGTTGTTGAATGATACACTGTTGTTTGGCCCAAAAATTTTGCAACGTCATAATTATTTCTTGAAACGTCATACTTTTTTACCCTCCTGTAATCCAATTTTTTGTTGAAGAAATCAAGCCCAATAGACGAAAAAAAAACCCGTCTCCGTAACATATTGTTACAGGGACGAGAATATCTCCCGCGGTTCCACCCTGATTGGCTCCTCATCAGAACCCACCTTAAATGTATGGCAAGTTTTACTCTCTTTTATCCAAAGATTTCCTCTTGCAGCTCAGGAACGCCTTTCACCTGTAATATGCCGGGCTCACACCATGTCCCCGCTCGCTGTCATGAACAGGCTACTTTTTCCTTCATCGCCGTAGTCATGCTAATTATACCTTACCAAAAGAAAAAAAAGCAAGAACAAAATCCTATACAAATTCCACCGCTAACAATTCACTTTGCGGATAAAATCCAGCGAACGAAGCTGCCGTTCTAAACGGCAGCGCAAATAGTCAATCAATTTCCGCTCCGTGTCCATCAATACCTGTCCTTTTACAGTAAACCCTTCCAATTCATTCCAACGCAGCAAGAGCAGTTTTTGTAAAAAATCAGCTTCTTCCGCTGAAAAATCCGGTTCATCAGACTGCCCGCACACCAAGCAAACACCGCCGCCCGCTTGTGAAACAAATCTAGCCGGAAAATGCAGGGTGCTGCCGCACCGGACACAGTGATCCAATACTGGCTGAAACCCAGCCAGCGCCAGCATCTGCCATGCCGCCGCAAGCGCAACCACACGGGGATTACGCCGCTGTATCACAGTTAAAACTGTTAACAGTAAATCAAATATTTCCGGCTCCGGCTGCCGGTCCGGCAATAATTCATCGGCCAGTTCCAGAACAAACACACCATAAGCCATTTGAACAAGGTCTTCACGCAAAGTACGAAAAGAAACCTTAACATCGCATTGACGGATTGTATCCAGCTTATTGCCTTGTGATAGGCTTAATTCAACATGGGAAAATAATTGTAGAGTGCCCGACATCCGGTTTTTAGGACGGCGGGCTCCGTAAGCAACTGCACTAATTTTACCGTATTCACGGGAAAACAACGTCACGAGCTTATCCGCTTCGCCCCAGTCACGAACTGCCAATAAGATCGCTTCTGCCTGATATTGCGCCATTTTTACCTCACTACCGCATTCCAATCAAATCATCCATCAAAAATATTCCGTTGTTGCCGCCATCTTTTCCTTGGTCGGTTCCGCTTTTACCCGAACAACCCTGAAGCCGTTCACTTCCATTACATAAAATTTGTAGGTATCAATAATAACCTGGTCGTCCACTTCCGGAATCCGGCCTAATACACCAAAAATATAGCCGCCAATCGTATCTTCTTCATGTTCGTCCAGATGGATATTTAAAATTTCAGCAACATCTTCTAATAAAACCTTTCCGTCAAATTCATACGCACCATCGGGCAACCGAAGAACCTCTACATTCCCTTCATCATGTTCATCTTGAATATCGCCAACGATCTCTTCCAAAATATCCTCCATAGCCACTAAGCCGGCAGTGCCGCCATATTCATCGGCAACCACCGCCAAATGAGTCCGCTTGCGACGCATCAACTGCAGAACCCTGGCCACAGACATGCTTTCCGGCACAACCAAAATTTCCCGCATAATACTCTTTAATGATTTGGGATCCGGATCTGTCATGCCAAAATCCATTAAATCGCGAATGTGGATCATGCCAATCACATGATCTTTATCTTCTTCACATAACGGATAGCGGGTATGCCCGCCTTCCCTGACAACCACAACGCGGTCGGCAAAATCAAAAACATTATCGATCAGTTCACTTTCCATTTTATCCAGCACTCCGCCGCGTTGACTGGCGCTGACAATCATCCGCAATTCTTCTTCCGAATGCGCCAAAGAAGTTTCACTGGCAGGAGTTATATTCATTAAACCCAAGATAGAATTCGCTATCCGATTAAAGAGCATAATAACCGGATAACCCAATTGATGGAATAGATACAAGGGAAAGGCAATAAACAGCATTGCTTTTTCAACACGCTGAATCGCAATCGATTTGGGAACCAATTCCCCAATCACTATATGCAAAAAGGTGATAATCGTAAAGCCGATCGTGACAGAAATTGTATGCAACAACAATGAAGATCCAGGAAAATATGCATAAATCAAGGGTTCCAAAAGTGAAGCGACAGCTGGTTCGCCAATCCAGCCAAGGGCCAGGGAAGACAAGGTAACTCCCAATTGCGTAGCGCCTAAATAAGAATCAAGGGAAGACACTATCTTTAACGCCAAAGAAGCCCGGTCATTGCCTTGTTGTACCAATTCTTCCAAGCGTGTTTTTCTGATTTTTACCATTGAAAATTCTGCTACGACAAAAAAACCATTGATGAGTACAAGCAAAAACGCTGCACCGATTTTCATCACACTGACTATCGACGAGTCGATAAAGCATCTCTCCTTAACATCATCATTGCCCCGCGGCATTATGGCTCCAGCAGTCAAAATATACTGCAAAGCGCTTTCGCTGGTCACATCCAACGGGATGACATCATCTTTACGAACTAAAATATTAAATCCGGCAGTCATATTGAAACTCATGGGAATAAAAATGCAAACGTGTTCTTCGTCTAATTTTTCCGCGACCGCTTCCGACAGCGGGGACATCACAAAACCCAAAACCTTGGTACCCGGATGGGGGTATGGAACTAATACGGCATTTTTAAATAATTGCTTAGATTCCAACATAGCGGTAGAAATTTGTTTCACGATACCATAAATAAACTTCACGATCGGAATGGTATCGACCATCCGCTCAGCAAAGAGAAAAATCTTCCTTAATAACCAGTTGGAAGATAACCAGCCTACAAGACAAATTGCGATCAAAACAATAATGAAAGCCAAACCGGGAAAGTAGACTGGCAAATATTGCCCCACCAATTTGTCCGCTAACGAAAAAATTTGGTTAATAACTAATATGGTTATGGTAATAGGCACTGTAACCATTAACCCATTCAAAAAATATCGGGATACCGGTTTCATAGTTCACCCCTTTTACAAATCATACCATTTACTGTTCATCTGGTCAATCATAGCCAAAACTCCGTAAAATACCTTCCCGGTTCCGCCAATCTTTTTTCACTTTGACCCATAAATCAAGAAAAACTTTTGATCCAAGCAAATTTTGAATATCGATCCGGGCTAAGCGGCCTATTTCTTTCAATAAACTACCGCCGGCGCCAATAACAATTCCTTTTTGGGAATCCCTCTCGACATAAATGACAGCCCTTACATACAGGTCGTCATTCGGCCGCGTTGTGATTTCTTCAATATCCACCGCAATGGCATGAGGAATTTCTTCCCGTGTCAATTGCAGCGTCTTCTCACGGATTAATTCAGCGATCAAGAGACGTTCCGGCTGATCGGTTATCATATCGTCCGGATAATACTGCGGTCCTGGTTCCATATAATTTTTCAGTTCTTGCGTCAATATCTCCAAATTTGTATGCTCTAACGCCGAAATCGGAACCACGGCTGCAAAATCATACCCGTCAGCATACGTTTTAAGGACTGCCGCCATTTTATTTTTAGGTATTTGATCAATTTTGTTCACAGCAAGAACAACCGGTGTCTTTACAGAAGCAAGGCGATCGAGAATATATTGTTCGCCCGCCCCTTTTTCTGCCGTTCCATCCACAACAAATAAAACAACATCCACTTCTTTCAATGTATTCTCCGCCGTCCGTACCATATATTCACCCAGTTTGTGTTTCGGCTTATGGATGCCAGGCGTATCAATAAATAAAATCTGCGCATCCGGCAAAGAAAGAACACAGACAATCTTGTTACGGGTTGTTTGCGGCTTGTCCGACATAATCGCTATCTTTCGTCCGATTAAACTGTTTACCAATGTGGATTTACCCACATTAGGCCGACCAATAACGGCTACAAATCCGGACTTATATTCATTTGGTTTGCTCATGGCACACTCCTTCAGAAATGTTTTCTTTTAAAAATGCTTCCGGCAGTAAATCTGCCAACAAGAATCGTTTCATTTGATGATTCTTCGTGCATAAAATGATTTCCTGCACCCCAAATTCCGCCATTACCTGGCGGCAAGCCCCGCACGGCGCTGCTGGAACCGGCGCATCAACCGCGATTGCCATGGAAGAAAAGTTTCTTTCACCTGCAGTAACCGCTTGAAAAATAGCCACTCGCTCGGCGCAAATCGTTAATCCATAAGAAGCGTTCTCTACATTAACACCGGTAAACACCCGTCCTGTCTCGGTCCGTAGCGCCGCTCCCACTAAGAAACGGGAATACGGGGCATACGCGTTGTTCCGGGCAGCCATTGCAGCTTGAATTAATTCATCATCCATTTTGTTCACCTCATTTATCCACGAAATAGGCGAGGGAAAAATAATAAACAGCCAATTGCCAAAGAGGCAAAAACGCTCACCAAAACGGCGCCAGCGGCCACATCCTTAGCAATCTTAGCCAAAAGATGATATTCAGGGATCATAAGATCAACAACCGCTTCAATCGCCGTATTCATCATTTCCGCACTCAAAACAAAAGCTATCGTCAAGATCAGCAAAGCCCAATCACCACGGGACAAATTCGTCCACCAGGCCAAAAACAGCACCGCAATCATGGCGCCAACGTGAATTTTCATATTGCGTTCCCGGCGAATACAATGCATAATGCCGGCAAAGGCACAGCGAAACGCTTGTAATAGATGTTGTCGAGCCATTATTTCGCCTCAGTCCCGGCTTAAGCCGATAATAGACAGTATTCGCTCTTCTTCCGCCCTCATCACCCGACGCTGTTCCTCTTGTTCGTGATCATATCCCAATAAATGCAACAACCCGTGAATTGTTAAAAAGGCCAATTCCCGTTCGATACTATGGCCATAATCTACAGCCTGCCGTTCTGCGGTTTCAAGGGAAATAATGATATCGCCCAAGAGGTTCTCTTCCGGCCCATCAAAAATTTCCGGTTCTTCCCCCTCATTCAAAGCAAATGATAAAACATCCGTCGGCATATCTTTTCCCCGGTAGTGGCAATTTAATTCTTGAATATATGCATCATCCGCCAAAACAAGGCTGACTTCCGCGTCCGGATTTACTTCCAGTGCATCGGCCGCTTTATTTAACACTGCAAGCAACGTTGTTTCCATTTGCGGTGTTACTTTCATCTTTTCCTGTGCATTGCTTATTACAATTTCCATTCTTCGCTTTTCTCCTCTCCAGCTCTTTGAGCGCTTCCGGATATTCCACGCGTGGATGGAACATGCCTGATAAAATGCGAATATACACATCTCCAATCACGTTGAGATCCCGTAACGTTAAATCACATTCATCCAACTGTCCGTCATGCAAACGTTCGCGGATAATTTTCCGCACCGTTGCTTCAATCCGGTTCGCATTCGGACGGGATATTGAACGTACTGCCGCCTCACAGGAATCCGCCAACATCACCAATGCCGCTTCTTTTGTCTGCGGTCGGGGACCTTCATAGCGAAAATCAGCCTCAATAATGCACTCACCATGTTCATTTTCCGTCGCCCTTTGATAAAAATAGGAAACCAGCGTGGTCCCATGGTGCTGCTGGACCACATCCAAAATCACCTGCGGCAGTTTATAGTCCCGGCAAAGGTCTACGCCATCTTTTAAATGGGAAGTAACAATCAATGTACTCAATGAAGGAGAAATTTTATCATGCGGGTTTTCAGCATCAATTTGATTCTCAACGAAAAAATACGGCCGCTTTATCTTGCCAATATCGTGATAAAAAGCTCCGACTCTTACGATAATTGGATTTGCGCCAACATAATCCGCCGCAGTTTCCGCCAAGTTACCGACAAATACGCTATGATGATAGGTACCTGGCGCATCCACAAGAAGCCTTTGCAATAAAGGATGGTTTGGTTTCGTCAACTCAAGCAGCTTAATCGACGTGGTGATATTAAACGTGTTTTCCAAATACGGAAGCATCCCAATCGTCAATACAGCTACGGCGATTCCGTTTAAAGCGCCAATGACCCCATCGGTAAGCAATTGTGTAATATTTGCTTGTTCGATAAGCCCGGTAGCAATAATTGTAATAAAATTTACTGCCGAAATCCAGATACCCGCCTTGGTCAAACTATAACCATGCGTCATTTTCGAAACGCTAAATATGCCAAAAATACTGCCTGCCAACAAAACAGCAATCGGCCGAAAACCATTATCGGAGATGACAGCAAAAAACAAAGCCAAAACAATACTAACTCCCAGACCAATCCGCTTGTCAATTAAAATTGCTGTCAAAAGGGCGCCCGCGGCCATTGGCGCCGCAAAATCCGAATAAAAATGAGCGATCTTGCCGAGGAATATAGAAACCAACAGGATAAGACCCATTAATACGATCTGTTTTTCATCGTTAAAAACCCAGTTTTCAAATTTATATAAATAGCCCAGCGTCATTGCCATAATTACGACTATGAACAGTGATAAACCAAAGATTCGCAAGCTGTTGATGGAGCCTTTATGAAGGCCCAGCTCTTCCATCATCCGTATTTGCTCTTCAGTGACAACATCGCCCCGCAATACAAGAACCTGGCCTTTTTTTACCGTTTCTCGCACTGGTTCCACGCTAGCAAGAGCAATTTGCTTACGCTTGTCCGTTTCACGAACGTTAAGAATAAAATTCGGTTGCAACAAGGTTTGTGCAATACCGGCAACTACAGCTTCGCCGTCTTTGGCCAAGCCCATTTCTTCAACATCAATGACAATTTTTTTGCGCATGACATCCAAGTCATCATCACGTATGCCGCGCTGAAAATATTTATGCAGCAATTGGACCGTATATTCATTGGACTTATTCAAACCTTCGGAATTTAAATTAAGCAGGCCGGTCAACGTGGAACTGGGCAGCGGCACCGGCGACATGGCTTGCAAGGTGTTGACCTTTTGTTCGGTTGTGGAAAGCATCGGATCCGATTTCACCTTCTGAGCGGCGCGGAAAATAGCTCCCACCATTTCATCCAATTTAGCGGATACCGCAACATCCAAATCATAGACAGTCGCGACGCTGGCCAATACTTCGGCTTCCAGTTTTTTCGTCTTTGCGGCATTGATGTAAGAAATACTCCTTGAAGCCACAATGTCACGATCGCTGACCTGCCCCGCCTGCAGAGAAATCTTATCCGAAATAAAATCCGTAGACAACGCAAGCAATGTAAACACAAAGAAAAACATCCCAAACATGATGCGACGGGCAAACAAACGATTCTGCCGATTCATCGGGTGAGCTAAAAAATCGCGCATTTGACTATCAATTATTGCCATGCTTTTTTCCACTCCAGTTTACAGTAAACAAATTCATTAACCTTCACCTTTATTCTCCTCATACCGTTCATACGCCTTAATGATTTTAGCGACAAGTTCATGCCGTACGACATCGCCTTCCCGTAAATGCACAATGGCAATGTCATCGATTCCTTGGAAAATCTGTTGGCTCTGCTTTAAGCCGGAACCGCTCCCACGCGGCAAATCAACCTGCGTTGTATCGCCTGTTACAACGATTTTAGAGCCAAATCCCAGGCGGGTTAGAAACATTTTCATTTGTGAAAAAGTTGTATTTTGCGCTTCATCCAAAATAATGAACGAATCGTCC
>JAGFXW010000166.1 GCA_017861495.1 Bacillota bacterium | reverse complement strand
AAAAGACATGTGTATGTGGGAAGTGCCTAGGGTTCCGTGCGTTAGTAGTCTGGACCGAGCGGCACTGGTGCAAAGTCGCACAGCACCACACCGTGGGTACAAAAAGCCCTGGCGGAAGATCCCGGTTACAATACCTGGTCTTTTCGTTGGGTTTTTTCTTTTGAGTATGAAAAAGAGGTGGGATGAAAATGTGCAGAATAGGTGCGATTAAAAGTAAGGTGCCCTTTTACCCTTCAAAGGCACTCTATTTAATGCTTCCGCAGCAGGAAGGACACGACAACTCAGGATTTGCGATGGTAATGCAGGATTTATACGGTGAATTTTCCGAGTATAAAGATAAGCCGTTATTGTCTTTGGCTTGCACGCAAAAAGGCGCGAAACTCGTGGAAGATTATATGGAAAACAACAGCTTTGTCCAGGTCCATGAGTGGATCCCGAAAGTAAACCGCAAGCCGGGACTCGACATAAAAGCCATGCCTTACTATATCTTCCGCAATTACGATTATCCGGATTACTTGGCCAACGCGTCGCAGGAAGCGAAAGAAGAATTACTGCTGTCGACTCGCCTGGCGATTCGCGAATTATTGGAAAAAAATGATCAGGGATACGCATTTTCCTTTTGGCCGGATGTCTTGACTTTGAAAGAAATCGGCGATCCGCGGGATATTGCAACGTATTTTGGCTTGTGGGATGACAGCGGTGAGCTGTTGGCGAAAAATATCGTTGTCCAATGCCGGCAAAATACAAACTATGATATTGTCCGCTATGCTGCGCATCCGTTCTTTATTCAAGGATATACGTTATGCGCCAATGGAGAGAATACATTCTATACAAAAAACAAGGAATTCCAGAAGTCTTTAAATAAAGGCTATATTGGTTTTGAATCCGACTCGCAAAACTTCCTATATACTTTACACTACGTGTTGCATGAATTAAAGTGGCCGATCAAATATTATAAGCACGTCATTACTCCGTTGCCGTTCGAAGAAGTGGAAGATCGCCCCGATCGGAAGGAGTTAACAGCGATCCGTCAGTCGTTGGGACACTTGGAGATTAATGGGCCGAATACGATTATCGCCATGTTGCCGGATAACAGCATGATGACTTGTTGCGATTCGAAAAAATTACGTCCGGTTGTTGTGGGCGGCGATCATGAAACAATTGCCATAGCATCGGAAGTATGCGGCTTAAACGTGATTTTGCCGGACCGGGACAAATCGAAAGATATTTACCCCAATGAGCGGGAAGTCGTAGTCATTGATGAGGAATTGGAGGTGCAACGATGGAAACAATGAGAACCCAGGAAGTTACCGCGAACGATTTGCCTTGGAAGATTGAGCACAATACCCTCCGTTGCACAATGTGCGGCAGTTGTGTCGCTGCTTGCACTTTTAATGCGATTGAAGCGAAAATGGAACGCCGGTCGGTTACGATTTCAACCGGCCACCAGCCGGAACCGATGCAGCAGCATAAAGCAATCCCTGTCATTATGCAAAAAAACAGCCTGGCACATCACTGTGTTGGCTGCGGCATGTGTGAAAAAATATGCCCGAATAAAGCGATTAAACCCGTCCGTAATCCTGACAGCCGGCTGAATATGCTGGCACGCTCCGGCGGGGCTCCAATTAAACGGGGCGGCAGAAATAATCTAATACAAGAACGGACCTTTGATAAAATCATTGTCGGCCGTATTTCCCAGATGACCGATCCTTCCCTCGATGCAGAGCGTCATAGCTTTGATCTTCTTGCTCCATTTGGAAGGGTATTGCCTGCCCATAAACTGCCGTTCAAGCAGGAAAATGGCGAATTGCGCTTAACGGAAAAAACGCCGCCGGTGAATTGGATTTATCCATTGATTTTCAGTGATATGTCGATCGGCGCATTGTCTACCAGAGCTTGGGAAGCAGTTGCCATGGCTGTCGGCTATTTAAATGAAAAGCACAACCTGCCGGTACGCATGAGCTCCGGTGAAGGCGGAATGCCCGTTAATCTGATGAAATCCGATTATCTGAAATACATGATTATCCAAATCGCTTCCGGCCATTTTGGCTGGAACCGGATTGTACGCGCCATTCCGCAAATGAAAGTGGATCCGGCCGGGATTATCATAAAAATCGGCCAAGGCGCTAAGCCGGGCGACGGCGGACTTTTACCGGCGGCGAAAGTAGCGGAACACGTGCAAGCGATCCGTGGAGTACCAAAAGCAGATTTGATGTCTCCGCCGAACCATCAGGGTCTGTACTCGATTGAAGAGTCCGTGCAAAAAATGTTCATGTCCATGAACGCGGCGTTTAAATTCCGGGTGCCGGTAGCCATTAAGTGCGCTGCTTCGGCAACCTCTGTCTCGGTATATAACAACTTGCTGCGCGATCCGTACCTGATCTGCGGCGGGTTCTTCATTGACGGCGTTCAAGGCGGTACGGGAGCAGCCAATGAGGTATCTCTGGATCATACAGGCCATCCGATCATCTCCAAAACCCGTGAGTGTTATTTAGCCGCTGTAAAACAAGGCCTCCAGGGACAGATCCCGCTGTGGGCCGGCGGTGGTGTCGGTTTAACCGGAAACGCTGCTGCCGACGCCTTTAAAATGATCTGTTTGGGCGCTAATGGCGTATTCCTCGGTAAACTGCTGATCCAATTATGCGGCTGTATCGGCAATGAACAGGGCCGTTGCAACGCCTGCAATACAGGACATTGCCCGACCGGGATTTGCACACAGGATCCGAGGTTGGTTAAACGCCTCGATATTGATAAGGCAGCACAAAATATTGTCGACTATACGTTGGCCTTTGATATGGAAATGAAAAAACTGATGGCGCCGGTTGGCAACAGTACGCTGCCTGTCGGCCGCTCCGACGCTCTGGTGACGACTGATCACGCGATCGCAGATAAATTGGGCATCCAATATGCCTGTTAGGAGGGAAGCGGCATGAAAAAAATTACTACTTTTGATGAGCACAACCGAATGTCAACGCAAGACTTGCTACAAATGATCAATGAAGCGTTGGCTGCTGGTGAAACGGAATTTCATATAGAAGCTTCCGGACAGCATGATATTGGGGGTCCACTTTGGCATCCGGAGGGCAAACCGTTAAAATTTGTGGTGACCAATCCCGGTCAACGGGTTGGTTCCATGTGTTTGCCCGGAACAGAGATACTCGTTGATGGTCCGGCACCGGCCGATATCGGCTGGTTAAATGCCGGTGGTAAAATTGTGGTTCGCGGTGATGGCGGCGATACCACATCGCACTGCGCTGCTTCCGGAACGGTATATGTTGGCGGCCGCGTAGGGACACGTTCCGGTTCCTTAATGAAGCATGACCCGTTATACGCGCAGCCGGAATTTTGGGTATTGAAAAATTGCGGTAGTTTTTCCTTTGAGTTTATGTCCGGCGGGATTGCTGTCGTCTGCGGGGTAGACAGCGAACAATTTGCATCCATTCTCGGCGCCCGTTCTTGCGTCGGTATGGTAGGCGGGACTTTGTACTTCCGCGGCCCGGCAAGCGGCATCTCGGAAAAAGATGTTAAGGTTGGACCGTTGGAAGCGGATGATATTGCCTATTTAGACGGCAAAATGGATGATTTCCTGGGTTCTATTGATCGTCCTGAATTACGGGCGGAATTATCCCGTTGGGATGAATGGAAAAAGGTATCTCCGCTAAGCTATGATGAACGTCCTAAAAAAGCCAATACGGATACTTGGTCTTTCCGTACGAACGACTGGGTAAAAGGCGGGATTTTTGGCGATGTTTGCAACGATGATTTTGTTGTGAATGGAATAGTATCGAATGGTACTTACCGTCTGCGGGTTCCCGCGTGGGAAAATGCCCGCTATGCGGCACCGTGTGAATTTAATTGTACAGCGTCCATCCCTTCGCAGCAGCGGTTCAATTTATTGCGGGAAGGAAAAATTGATGAGGCGTATCGCTTGGTTTTAGAGTACACTCCGTTCCCTGGATCGGTTTGCGGAGCAGTTTGTCCGAATTTATGTATGGATGAATGTTCGCGGGATCGGATCGATATCTCGGCTCAGATTGGCAAATTGGGCCTGCATTCTGCAGATGTAACCTTGCCGGCGCCGATAGTAAAAACCGGCAAGAAAGTCGCTATTATCGGCGGTGGTCCGGCCGGTTTAACCGCTGCCTGGGAACTCATCCGTTTAGGGCATGAAGTTTCCGTTTACGAAGCAGACGCCAAGATGGGCGGAAAATTGGAACAAGTTATTCCGCGTGGCCGTTTACCGCATACCACACTGGAAAGAGAACTGCAGCGGATTGCCGATATGGGCGTAAAATTCTTTAATAATACAAAAGTTGATGCTGCAAAGTTCGCCGAACTGCGGAAAGAATACGATGCAGTGGTTGCGACGAGCGGCGCTCATATTCCGAAGATCATCCCTGTACCGGGTAAAGAGCGGATTGTTCCGGGACTAGAATTCTTGAAGGCGATCAACCGCGGCGAAAAACCGGCAGTCGGCAAAAGAGTCATTGTCATCGGCTGCGGCAACTCCGGCATGGATGTGGCGGTTGGGGCATACCAGTTGGGCGCAGAGCAAGTGACTTGTATCGATGTCCAGCAGCCGGCTGCCTTTGAAAAGGAAATTGCCCACGTAGAAGAGCTCGGCGGGGTACTGCAATGGCCGGTATTCACCAAAGAAATCACGCCGGAGGGGATCATCACCCAAAGCGGCGATTTAATTAAAGGCGATATGGTAATTATCGCGATCGGCGAAGCTCCGGAGCTGGATTACTTGCCGGGTGATATGAAGTTGTTCCGCGGTTGTTTGGTTGCCGGTGACGATTATACCATCGGTGATGGTTTGTTTACCGCCGGTGATACGATTAAGCCGGGCCGGATGGTCGATGCAATCGGCGCCGGACGACAAGCGGCTTTGTCGTGTGATGCGTACCTAAACGGCGAAGAATTTGTGGCACCGATCAAGACCAAAATTCCGGCCGAAAAACTTTCCACGGCATACTTCAAAAAATGCCACACCTGTGATATTCCGGAGGCGAAAGAAGACTATTTGCGGTGCATCAGCTGCGGAACTTGCCGCGATTGCCACATGTGCATGAAGTCTTGTCCGGAAAATGCGATTGACCGCAAGACGTTGGCCGATGGCAGTTATGAATATGTTTCCGATCCGAAAAAATGTATTGGCTGCGGTATTTGCGCAGGGGTTTGCCCTTGCGGAATTTGGACCTTACGAGAAAATGCCGAACCGATAGCGATGTATAAGACTTATGAAAATTAGAGTGTAATAGTTTAGGCCTGCCATGCGATTGCGTGGCAGGCCTGTGTTTTTTCAGTGTGGATAAAAAACAAAAAAGTTTTTTTGCGATAGACAAATCCGAAAAAAGCAGTGCAATGTATTCCCCATACGGACAAATAAGGATAAAAATTGAATTTCTATTGACATGAAATATTATGTACACATATAATAATAGCCAGAAACAGGCTCGTAATAAAATTTTTTTCTCAAATTTGTTTATGGTTAGAAAGGGGGACTGTTGGCCAGAAGCGGATTGCTAGTAAAAAACAGCAATTGTTCTGATTGTAAATGTCAAAAAAATGGCTATTATTGATAAGCACGATTGTTGCTGTTAGTTTATTTGCTGTTTTAGCAGCCGGATGCGGCGGGGGCGCCAAAACTGATTCGGCTGAAATCAAAATCGGCGGCGATTTTGAAGTCACCGGCGGGGTTGCTAACTTCGGAAAATCGACAATGAATGGTATTCAACTCGCGTTTAAAGATGTTAATGCCAAAGGCGGCGTTCTAGGCAAAAAAATTGTGTTAGTTGTTGCCGACAATAAATCAGAGCCCTCCGAAGCAGCGAACGCGATCACCAAATTAATCACGCAGGATAAAGTTGTCACCGTACTTGGCCCAGTGGCAAGTTCGAATGTATTGGCAGCTTCACAGATTGCTACTGACAATAAAATTCCGCTATTAACAGCTACTGCAACGGCATCGAAAGTCACGGTGGGTGACGATGGAAAAGTGAAAGACTATATTTTCCGGGCTTGCTTCATCGACCCCTTCCAAGGTGAAGTAATGGCCAATTTTGCTGCAAAATCGCTGAAAGTGAAGACCGCTGCGATTTATGTGGATAATGCTTCCGATTACTCGAAAGGCTTGGCCCAGGTTTTTGAAGATAAATTTGTTAAAAACGGTGGCAAGATCGTAGCTTCCGAAGCGTTCTTGGCGAAAGACACGGATTTCAAATCTGCTTTGACCAAAATAAAAGCAGCAAATCCGGACGTTATCTTCATTCCGGCGTATTATCAGGAAGTCGGCTTGATTGTAAAACAAGCGCGTGAACTGGGGATTACCTGCCCAATGATCGGTACTGATGGCTGGGATTCTCCGAAGGTTGTCGAAATTGCCGGTGCGGCTGCCTTGAATAATACCTATTTCAGCAACCACTATTCACCGGAAGACAAAGATCCGAATGTCAGCAACTTCGTAGAAGCCTACAAGAAAGAATATGGACAAGTTCCGGATGCGTTGGCCGCTCTCGGCTATGATGCAGCGTTGATGCTGATCGATGCGATCAAACGGGCCAACAGCGCTGAACCGGCCAAGATCAAGGATGCTTTGGCACAAACCAAAAACCTGCAGGTTAGTACGGGGATCTTAACATTGGATGCCAGTCATAATCCAATCAAGAGTGCCGTAGTTATCGAAATGAAAGACGGCAAACAAACATTTAAAGAAAAAATCAACCCTTAATCTACGACAAAGAGGTCCGGGGATAAGGCAAAGGTCTTATCCCTTTTCCCTGTTTATAGATGGATTGTAAGGAGTATAAAGGAGGTGGAGCGCATGGAAACTTCATCATTTTTACTGCAGTTTGCGCAACAATTGATTAACGGCGTATCATTAGGCAGCATATATGCGCTCATTGCATTAGGATATACCATGGTCTATGGGACGATTAAACTGATCAACTTTGCGCATGGCGATATCTATATGGTAGGCGCGTATATTGGCTTTTTTGCCACAACATTTTTAGGGATGTCTTTTCTTCCAGCCTTGCTCCTGGCAATGGTAGGAGCCGGAATCATAGGGATGGTAATTGAGCGGGCCGCGTATCGCCCGTTGCGGAACGCGCCGAAAATCGCGGTACTGATTACGGCGATCGGTGTTTCGTTGTTTTTGGAATATGGAAGTATGTTGCTGGTTACGCCCCAACCGCGGACCTTCCCGGCAATACTGTCCTCTACGCCTATTCACATCGGCGGTCTGATCATCAACAGCCAACAGGTTTTAATCTTAGGCGTATCGGTTTTCTTGATGGTTGTGCTTACTTATGTTGTAAATTACACGAAGCTGGGCAAAGCGATGCGGGCCGTTTCGTTTGACACCGATACTGCACGCTTGATGGGGATCGATGTCGATAAAGTAATCTCCTATACGTTTGCGGTTGGATCGGCATTGGCCGCTGCCGCAGGGGTATTGGTTGGCGTGTATTATAATTCCATCGATCCGTTGATGGGCATCATGCCCGGTTTGAAAGCGTTCGTTGCCGCTGTGTTAGGCGGGATCGGCGTCATCCCCGGCGCTATGCTGGGCGGAGTCATCATGGGTGTGATCGAAGCGTTGGTCAGCGGCTTTATTTCTTCGACGTTCCGTGATGCCGCTGCATTCGGTATATTGATCGTTATTTTGCTGTTCAGGCCAGCCGGTTTGTTAGGCAAAAATATACGAGAGAAAGTGTAGGTGACAGAGATGCGGGTAAAAGTAAAAAGAGATTTGCTGTCACTTGGCGCATGCGTGCTCTTGTATGCTCTTATTCAACTACTTATTGAGACCGATATTATCGGTCCGTTTTGGGTGTTGAATATTGTTTTGATTGGGATCAACATTATTTTGGGCGTCAGCCTGAATTTAATTAACGGATTTACCGGCCAATTTTCGATTGGCCATGCCGGATTCATGGCAGTGGGTGCGTATGTTGGCGCGATTATGACGGTCAAATTGCATTTGCCGTTCATCGTGGCCATTATTGCGGGAGCTGCTGGCGCCGGGGTGCTTGGTTTTGCGATCGGCTTACCTACCTTGCGGCTGAGCGGTGATTATTTAGCCATTGCAACGCTTGGCTTGGGAGAAATTATCCGGATTACCATTTTGAATATTCCTTATGTCGGCGGTGCGTCTGGATTGATGGGTGTACCCCGCTTAACCAATTTTACCTGGGTCTTCTTTTTCACGGTGTTTACGATTTTCTTTATCAAGAATTTTATCAATTCTTCCCATGGCCGGGCCTGTATTTCCGTGCGGGAAAATGAAATCGCGGCCGAGGCCATGGGCGTAGATACGACAAAGTATAAGGTACTGGCGTTTACGATCGGGGCTGCGTTTGCCGGGGTGGCCGGCGCCTTGTTCGCCCACTATTTTTACATCGTGCATCCGGCAACCTTCACATTCATGAAGTCATTTGATTTATTGACCATTGTTGTGTTGGGCGGCTTGGGCAGTATTACCGGTTCCATTACCGCGGCTATTCTGTTAACGTTTGTGTCGGCTGCTTTGGCCGGATATCCGGAAATGCGGATGGTCATTTATTCGCTCATGTTAATTATCCTCATGTTGTACCGGCCGCAAGGTTTGTTTGGCAACAAAGAGCTGAGCTTGAAACTATTCAGCCGCCTGAAGGGAGGGTCCCCACGTGACGCTGCTTAAAACATCCAAACTGGGAATCATGTTCGGCGGTTTACGGGCCGTATCCAACTTAAACTTGGAGATTTTTTCCGGCGAATTAATTGGCTTGATTGGTCCGAACGGCGCTGGTAAAACAACGGCGTTTAACCTGTTGACCGGGGTGTATCAACCGACGGAAGGGAATATTGAATTCGACGGCGACAGCATTGTCGGGTTGAAACCGTACCAGGTTACCCAACGGGGAATTGCCCGGACCTTTCAAAATATCCGTTTATTTTCCGACCTCAGTGTTTTGGATAATGTAAAAATCGCCTATCATTTCCATGTAAAATACGGACTGCTGGAGACGGTACTGCGGATGGGACGCTACTACCCGGAAGAGGAAGAATTAGAAAGAAAAGCCATCCAATTTTTGAAGATTTTTAATTTGGATGGCAAAAAAGACGAGATTGCCAAAAACTTGCCGTACGGGGAACAACGGCGGTTGGAGATTGCCCGGGCGTTGGCGGCGCAGCCGAAGCTTCTGCTGCTCGATGAGCCGGCAGCCGGCATGAACCCGCAGGAAACCCATCAACTGATGGAGATGATTCGTTGGATCCGCAAGGAATTCAACTTGACGATCCTGCTGATTGAGCATGACATGAGTTTGGTCATGGGGGTTTGTGAGCGGATTTATGTGCTGGATTACGGAATGGTGATCGCGACAGGGACTCCTCAGGAAATTAAGAACAATCCCAAAGTTATCGAAGCATATCTGGGAGAGGAGGTGCAGTAATGTTAGTAGTGGATAATATTAATGTCTATTATGGCGCGATCCATGCATTGAAAGGCGTCAGTGTTGAAGTGCAAGAAGGGGAAATCGTGACGTTGATCGGTGCGAATGGAGCAGGCAAAAGCACGACATTGCGCACAATCTCCGGGATGCTAAAACCGAAAACCGGTAAAATCATGTTTCAAGGCCAAGATATCGCCGGAATGGCGGCGCAAAATATTGTGAAGCTCGGCATATCGCACGTACCGGAAGGCCGCAGGATCTTCGCCAACATGTCGGTTATGGAGAATTTGGAATTGGGCGCCTATATTCGCACCGATACCAAAGGAATCAAAGAAGATTTGGAGAAAATTTTCAAACGGTTTCCCCGGCTGTCGGAACGGAAAACGCAAATGGCAGGAACCCTCAGCGGCGGGGAACAACAAATGCTGGCCATGGGTCGGGCTATGATGAGCCGTCCGCGGATTCTATTGCTGGACGAACCTTCCATGGGATTAGCGCCGTTGTTGGTAAAAGAAATTTTTTCGATTATTAAAGATATCAATGCATCAGGAACCACCGTTTTACTGGTAGAACAAAATGCCCATATGGCTTTGTCGATTGCTCATAAAGCCTATGTGTTGGAAACCGGACGGATCTCCTTGTCCGGGACGGCACAGGAACTGGCTGCCAGTGAAGAGGTACGTAAGCATTGCGGATGCTTCGGAAATTATGCGCACGCATAAATTCCGCCGTTTGCCGGTAGTCGATAATGGCCGGTTGGTAGGGATTGTAACGGATCGTGATTTACGGGAAGTTTCTGCGTCGCCGGCAACGACACTGTCCATTTTTGAGTTGAATTACCTCTTGGCTAAAATGTTGGTCAAGGATATCATGAAACGCAATGTGATCACCATCCCTGCGGAAGCGACCATCGAAGAAGCCGCTTTGATCATGTACAACAACCGGATCGGCGGTTTGGTTGTTGTGGATGAGACGGGAAATGTCGCCGGGGTTTTGACGGAAACCGATATTTTTAAATCCTTTGTTGATATCATGGGGCTGACGGAAGGCCGCACACGGCTGACGATTGAGGTGCCGGAAGACCAGATTGGCGTTTTGCATAAGGTAACCGGTGTTTTCAAGGAACTGAACATTAATATTGGCAGTCTAGCAAGCTATACGCAGCCTGACGGGAAGTTGGAAATCATTATTCGCGCAGTAGTGGAGGATGTCGCCACGCTGACGAAACGGCTGGCGGAAATCGGTTATCCGGTCCAACATGTAGCCCAAATCGGAAAATAAACGGCATATACAATAAAAAACCTTGTACGGGGAATAAACGCTATGCTAATATAATAGCATGGAACAGGCGGCTGAAGCAGTTCAGTGCAGCCGGTGAAACCGCAGGGTGCAGAAGCCTGCGAGACCTTTAAAGGCCGCGCAGGTTTTTTCGTATGCAAAGAAGGAGTTAACGATGGATCAGACAATGAGCAGAAAAAAACAGCAAACCGCAAGATTGTCTGTTTTTTCCAATAGCTTTTTAATTTTGCTAAAGCTGGCGGTAGGTATCGTGAGCGGAACGGTCAGCATTATTTCCGAGGCGGCCCACTCCGGTGTCGATTTAATCGCTGCTTTGGTAGCCTTTTATGCTGTTCGCAAGTCCGGCCAGCCGCCGGATGAAAACCATGATTACGGTCACGGTAAAATTGAAAATTTATCCGGAGCCATTGAGGCTGTTTTGATCATTATTGCTGCAATCTGGATTGTGCACGAAGCCTTCCAGAAATTTTCGCTGGCGCAACAGCCAGAATATCTGGAATATGGCATTATGGTGATGTTGATTTCCATTGCCGTTAATTACTGGGTGTCGAAAAAGCTGCTGTCGGTTGCGAAGGAAACAGGGTCGCAGGCCTTGGAAGCGGATGCCCTTCACCTGCGGGCTGATATTTGGACATCGGTCGGTGTATTAACCGGCTTGGCCGCCATGAAGCTGACCGGTTACTATTGGCTGGATCCATTGGTTGCCATTGTAGTCGCCGGAATTGTGTTCCGGGCCGGCTGCAAGATGACGAAAAAAAGCTTTTTGGAATTAACCGATATCAGTTTGCCGGATGCAGAAGCAGAGCAGATTGGTGAAATCGTCAATACGCACAAAGAAGTTATCACGTTCCACCGCTTACGGACCCGGCGGTCCGGAAGCTACCGGCTGATTGATATGCATGTTATTTTGGATAAGAATATGCATTTGGATAAGGCGCATGCGGTCTGTGACTCCATTGAACGGGAAATTGAGGCACAGTTGGGTCATTGTGATGTAGTAATTCATCTGGAACCATGCAATGCACATTGTAATTGCGAAGGAGAAACCTGCCAAATCCCCGGTAAAGCGCTTGGCGACGATAAAATTTGGGTGAAATCCCATTAATCGAGCAGGCTGGCCGGAAGATTGGCTTTCATAGATGAGAACACAGCAGGATTTTGCTTGAATATGGTATAATACCAATACCATACGCAGATTTTTACCTGCGGGAGGAGGGTCTGGGCAATGGTGAAACTAACACAATATACCAAAAGCGGCGGTTGAGCGGCTAAAATAGGGCCGGGAGCCCTGGCGCACGTGTTGTGCCAATTGGCAATACCACGACATGACCCCCGTTTGTTGGTGGGGTTGGATACCTCTGACGATGCAGGGGTTTATCAATTGAATGATACAACGGCGTTGATTCAAACGGTGGACTTTTTTACCCCTATTGTGGATGATCCGTATTTATTTGGCCAGATTGCCGCTGCGAACAGCTTGAGTGATGTGTATGCAATGGGCGGGCGGCCGCTGACGGCAATGAATATTGTCGGCTTTCCGATCGGCGTGCTTGATAAAGAGGTGCTGCTTGCCATCTTACAGGGCGGGCAAAGTAAAGTGAACGAATCGGGAGCCCTGATGGTTGGCGGGCATACGATTGACGATCCGGAACCGAAATACGGACTCAGCGTAACCGGTACAGTTCATCCGGACAAGGTGTGGACGAACGCAGGCGCTAAGCCTGGGGACGCATTGCTGCTGACGAAACCGCTGGGGACGGGAATTCTGGCGACGGCCGACCGGGCGGAGATGTACCCGGACGGTGTCAAGGCCGCGATGGCCAGCATGGCGACGTTGAACCGCACAGCGGCGGAGACGGCGGAAGGGTTTCCTATTCATGCGTGTACTGACATCACTGGCTTTGGTTTGTTGGGCCATCTGTATGAGATGGCAGCTGCCAGCCATGTCTGTGTGGAAGTCGATGCGCAAAACTTGCCGCTGCTGCCCGAAGCAAGGGAAGCGGCAGAATGCGGATTGGTTCCCGTAGGCGCCTATACCAACCGGTCTTATTTGCAGCAAGTAACTTTTTCAGCGGCTGTGCCGGAAGCGCTGCGGGATATCAGCTTTGATCCGCAGACGTCAGGGGGGTTGTTGTTCAGTTTGCCGGAACAGGAAGCAAACCGGTTATTACCGTTATTGCAGGCTGCCGGCTTGAAACAAGCAGCCATCATCGGGAAAGTATCCACTGCCGGCGCAGGCGATATTTATGTGCGGTAGATTGAATAGGGGTAAGGAGAAAATGGATGGTTAATATGGGCGATGTCTTAACAACTGCTTTTTTGTGGGAAGCAGGCAAAAAAATAGTGAAATTGGGCGTCATCCTGGTAGGCGCTGAATTGGCGCTGCACTTTTCCCGGTTGTTGATTGACCGGTTTTTTTTCTCGAAAACCGGCGCGCGGGCGTTTTACTTTGAAGAAAAGCGGGCCAATACGCTGAGCAGCCTGTTGAAGAATGTGGTCCGCTATGCTCTGTATTTCATGATGTTGGTTATGATCCTGCAAGAGTTTTCGATCGATACAACGTCCATTGTTGCCGGCGCCGGTGTGATTGGTTTAGCGCTTGGTGTCGGCGCGCAAAGTTTGATTAAAGATGTGATCACCGGTTTTTTTATTATATTTGAAGATCAATACGCGGTTGGTGATTATATTGTGGCCGGCGAGATGGCAGGAACGGTTGAAGATATGGGTCTGCGGATCACCAAATTGCGGGACGCCAACGGGGTGCTGCACATTATTCCCAATGGCGCAATTGCCCGTCTCAGCAATTATACCCGTGGGCATATGCAGGCCGTTATCAATGTTCCGGTTCCGTATGAAGCCGATATTGACAAAGTATTGAATCTCTTGGAACGGGCCTGCCGGGAAATCGGCGCTGAAATGGAAGAAGTGGTTGAAGTTCCGAAAGTTCTTGGCGTCGTGGATTTTCATAAAGGGGAAGCGATTATCCGCCTGATAGCCAAAACCAAGGCCTTGGAACAGGTGAAAGTGGAAACGACTCTGCGGCGCCGGATCAAGGTTTTGCTTGACGAGGCCCAGATTCCCCAGTCCACACTGGCACGGCCAATGGCGGCTCAGGCTCCGCGAAACGATAATTAACGGGTAGAAAAATGTTCGCACGACAGGAGGCGGAAAAATGCTGGTTTGTTCAGTTGGCGATATTGTGAAAATGAAGAAGGTCCATCCCTGTGGATCCGATCGCTGGGAAATTACCCGTACCGGAATGGATTTTGGGTTAAAGTGCTTGGGCTGTGGCCGGAGGGTAATGATCCCGCGGCCGAAATTTGAAAAAGCGGTAAAGCAGGTGTTGGCCCCGGAGCAGGGTTAGTAAACTAGTGAGTGAACAAAGCGGAAAACGGCCACTTGGGCATACCCAAGTGGTTTTTTAAGTCCAGCGGAACGTATATTTTATCCGGTGGATATAAGTGGATATAAGTGCAACTGGCGGTTACCGCTGTCGTTGAAATGCTCGGCGCAAGCCAAGTTTTCCAATAAGGCCTACACGGCGCCAGCGATATCTGTTATAATAGCGTTACGTGAATTTTTCTCGAAGGTGGCGTGATGATGAGTACAAGTCTAGAAGTGGGGATTGTTGGTCTTCCCAATGTGGGTAAAAGCACATTATTTAATGCGATAACCAAGGCAGGCGCAGAGGCTGCCAATTATCCGTTTTGCACTATTGAACCGAATGTTGGAGTAGTGGAAGTCCCGGATGAGCGGCTGGAGCGTTTGGCGGAGATATACAAATCCAAAAAGATCGTACCGGCGACGATGCGGTTTGTTGATATTGCCGGTTTGGTAAAAGGGGCTTCCTGCGGGGAAGGATTGGGTAATAAATTCTTGTCGCATATCCGGGAAGTGGATGCGGTAGCCCAGGTTGTCCGCTGTTTTGCCGATGAAAACGTAACGCATGTGGAAGGCTCCCTCGATCCGCTGCGGGATATTGAGATTATTAATACCGAACTGTGCTTGGCAGATTTGGATACGCTGCAGAAACGGGTTGAACGGCTGAAAAAAATGCTGAAGGGCGGCGACAAAAAGGCGATCGAAGCGGAGCTGGATGTTCTGGAAAGAATGCAAGCGATGCTCGAACAGGCCTTGCCGGCGCGGCGGGTCGAAATGACGCCGGAGGAAGCATTTTTGGTGCGGGATCTTAATTTATTGACCCTCAAGCCGGTATTGTTTATTGCCAATATCAGCGAAGACGAGGCGGCAGATTGTTCTGCGAACCCGTACGTCCGGGCCATCAAAGAATATGCGGCCCAAGAAGGGGCGGAAGTCATCGCGGTTTCGGCAAAAGTGGAATCGGAGATCGCGGAGTTGTCTGCCGAAGAAGCAAAAGAGTTTTTGCAGGAAATGGGTTTGGAAGAATCCGGGCTGGATAAATTAATCAAGGCTAGTTTCCAATTGTTGGGTCTCATGACGTATTTAACAGCCGGTGAACAGGAAGTCCGGGCATGGACGATCCGGAACAACACCAAGGCGCCCCAGGCGGCTGGCAAAATTCACAGTGATATTGAGCGCGGCTTTATCCGGGCTGAAATCGTATCGTATAATGACTTGGT
Organism: Bacillota bacterium; assembly: GCA_017861495.1. The sequence continues at coordinate 367 of JAGFXW010000166.1, read as the reverse complement.
TGCCTGCGGCAGCTTGAACGCTGCGCGGGAAAAAGGCCTCGTCCGTTTGGAAGGCAAAGACTATATTATGCAGGATGGCGATGTGACGAACTTTCGGTTTAATGTATAGCGGCAGCCGGCAAGTGGCTTGACACCAAGGAAATGTTACAATTATCATATGTTTTTTAAAAAAACAATTGACATGTGTATACTTGCGGGAATATAATTACATCAATATCAGGGAAAGTAAGGTGCTTGTGCAATGAGTAACATAAAGAAAGTTTGCCAAGTGAATACAGTTGCTGCGTTTAACTTTTTTAGCCAAGGCTGGTTTTTTAGCGTTGGTTATTTTGCGTTTACGTGGACAACTGAATATGGCGCAAACTTT
>JAGFXW010000165.1 GCA_017861495.1 Bacillota bacterium | reverse complement strand
CATTGCGTCAATCTCTGCCGTCACTTTGTATAACGAATCTGTCGTCGCGTCCCAATCGACAGCAATCATCCGTTCATATTCCTCCTTATTGTTCAAAACGTTCGTACAGTCCGCACGATGGACCGAAACCCCGCGCCCCCTGGTGATATAACCTACGATCACATCTCCAGGCACAGGATTGCAACAACGCGCCAAACGAACCAACACGCCTGTTTCGCCCTCAACAAGGATTCCATGGCTGCCCTTACTTTTACTGTGTTTGGGTTTCATACCGGCAAGTATAGTAGTTACATCAGTTGCAGCCGGATTGACAATTCGCTGTTCTTTCTTATAAGCCTCAACCAATTTAGTAATCACGCTGTGAACCGCAATGCCGCCATAGCCGATTGTGGCCAGCAAATCTTCTTCATTGAGTACATTGAATTTTTTCGTAACGCCGGCCAAGCGGTCGCTTTTCATTAATTCTTTATAATCATATCCCAGTTTCTTACTTTCCCGTTCTAACGCTTCACGGCCTTTAACAATGTTTTCTTCTCTTCGTTCCTTCTTAAACCATTGACGGATTTTATTTTTGGTCTCCGAAGACCCAACAATATTTAACCAGTCGCGGCTGGGACCATTGCCTTGCTTGGTGGTAATAATTTCAACAATATCGCCATTGGAAAGTTTGTAATCCAGCGGTACCATCTTACTGTTCACCCTGGCCCCTACACAACGATGTCCAACATCGGTATGAATACGGTATGCGAAATCAATCGGTACAGAACCGGCCGGCAAATCAATCACATCGCCGCGCGGCGTAAACACAAATACCTCATCAGAAAAAACGTCCAGCTTGACTGTTTCGACAAAGTCTGCCGGATCCCGCAAATCCTGATGCCATTCCAATAATTGCCTCAGCCAGGCCATTTTTTGGTCAAACCCACGGTCCGCGCCCCGGGCGCCTTCTTTGTAACGCCAATGAGCTGCAATACCGTGCTCGGATACCCGGTGCATCTCCCACGTGCGGATTTGGATTTCAAACGGCTGCCCGTGCGTGCCAATAACCGTTGTATGCAGCGATTGATACATATTAGACTTCGGCATGGCAATATAGTCTTTGAATCTTCCGGGCAACGGCTTCCACTGTGTATGGACAATACCCAAAACCCCATAACAATCTTTGACGGTATCCACAATCACCCGGATCGCCGAAAGATCATAAATTTGACTTAAATCTTTATGGTCTTTCTGCATTTTTTTATAGATACTGTAAAAATGCTTGGGCCGGCCTTCAATCGTCGCTTTGATATCCATCGCACTCAATCGTTCCGACAACGTTTGAATGGTTTCGTTGATCATTTTTTCCCGTTCTTGCCGTTTTTGTTTTACTTGTTCGACCAGTTCATAGTATTTTTCCGGTTCCAAATATCGAAAAGAAAGGTCTTCCAACTCCCACTTAATGCTTGATATCCCCAATCGATGCGCTAACGGCGCAAAAATCTCCAGGGTTTCATACGCAATTTTTTGCTGTTTTGCTTCCGGCATATACTTTAGAGTCCGCATATTATGCAAGCGGTCGGCCAATTTTATAAGAACAACGCGAATGTCTTTGGCCATCGCCAAAAACATTTTGCGAAAATTTTCCATCTGCTGTTCTTCTTTGGATTTATATTCAATCTTATTTAACTTTGTAACGCCATCAACCAATTTGGCAATATCTTTGCCAAAAACCTTCTCCAGTTCTTCCAGCGTCACATGGGTATCTTCCACCACATCATGCAGCAGCGCGGCGCTGATTGTTACCGTATCGATTTGCAGCCCGGCAAGAATCTTGGCAACACCAAGCGGATGAGAAATATAAGGTTCTCCCGAGGCCCGTAATTGCCCTTCATGTGCGTTGCAGGCAAAATCGTATGCCTGTTGTATCAAGTCGATCGAAGCTTCCGGTTGGGCAGCTTTGATCTGGTTTATGATATTTTGAATTGTTTTTTCGTTTTTCGACGGTCCCACAAGCGCACCCTCCCTTCGCAATTACTTCATGTACCATGAACAGGAAAACCATATATACTGAAGCAACCTTTTCTGATGACTAGCGTGAAAAAATTTCTTTATTGATATATTCTTCCCGTATCTTTAGACAACGTTGATACAGCAGGGAAGAAAACAAGTCCTGCCGTTCCGTATTTTGCAAAGCAAAAGAAAAAACATTCTGTTCTTCTTTCCGGTCAAAAATAAGAAATCCTAATTCCGCTAAAACCTCAACCGCTAACCGCAATGTATGTTCGCCAAGCGGTTGCTTGTACCGTTGGCGCACGATCTGAACCATGGCAGAAAACTCAATGTTGGCAGACTGGGTGTTGCGGATATAATCACGACAACTGCAATACACCGCCGTAATAATTTCACGATCAGGAGCAAGATTATTTAATGCCTGCTCTAAAACGACATCCTTTTCGCCTATTTTTAATACATCTTCCGCTTTTAATTGGATGTCGCGCCGGCCCTGCCATTCGTTCATTTCCGGCGAAAAAGCAATATACACAGCATCATTGTTATTCAACTCGACAGCCTGTTCACCCCTGTTCCAGGCAATCACTTCCCGAGCCACTTTTTTGTGCCGGACTCGTAATTTTAAGTGTTTTCCATCTTTTCCGATTGCTTTCGCAAAAGTAACGATCGTTTTTTTTCCCACAAATAAAGGACTGGGATTACCCATGCCGTGCGGCTCCAACGCCGTTACTTGTTGTAAAAACGGTTCATCAATTTCTTCAATACCGACAAAAGCATCAAGAGTTAAAACAGGAATATAATCATCGGCCGATAATGTGTTTCCAGCAATCGCGTTCAACCGGTCACGAAATTCGGGGATTTTCTCCTGCGCAATGCTCAAGCCGGCAGCCTGATTATGCCCGCCAAATTGCAGCAACAAGTCGGAACACGCATGCAATGCCTTCATGATATCAAATCCGGGAATGCTGCGGCAGGAACCGCGTCCTACCCCTTCTTGAATACTGATCATAACAACCGGACGATAATATTTTGCCACTAACCGGGATGCCACAATGCCGATTACTCCCGGATGCCAATCTATCCCGTCCAAAACAAAGGCATTTTCCCATGCGTTTTCTTGTTTTATCAGTGTTTCATCAGCCGCAGCGAGAATTTCTTTTTCAATTGCCTGACGTTGCAAGTTTTCTTCGTAAAGCTGCCCTGCCAACTCCATGGCCCGCACGGGATCTTTCGTCAGCAAGAGTTCCACTCCCGCCGCCGCATTTCCTACCCTGCCGGCTGCATTTAAATGCGGCGCGATCACAAAGCCCACTTTGCGCGCATCAACCACGACAGGATCTAATCCGCATCGCGTAAGTAACGCCTGCAACCCAATGTTTTGCGTTTGGTTCAATTGTCGTAATCCGTTTTTTACCAAAAGACGGTTCTCGCCTGTTAAGGATACAATATCAGCAATCGTACCGATGGCAACCAGTTCCAAATAATCGTTAAGCGGCAAAGGCATCTGGCAATAATCCAGATACAGAGCCTGACATAACTTGAACGCAACGCCAACACCCGCTAAATTTTTTTCCGGATACCGGCAATCTAATTGTTTGGGATTAATAATTGCCGTAGCCGGCGGTAAATGAGCCGGTGGTTGATGATGATCCGTAATCACAAAATCCAGTTTTCCGGCAAATTGAGAAACTTCTGAAACTGCACTAATACCGCAATCTACAGAAACAATTAAGCGAGTCCCCGCTTGATACAATTGTTCCAACGCCGTCTCGTTCAATCCATATCCTTCGTTAAGACGTCCGGGAATGTAGTAATCAACACAAGCCCCCAATCCAGAAAGGAGTTTATAGAGAATCGCCGTGCTCGTCATACCATCAACGTCATAATCACCATAAACCGTTATCTTTTCCTGATTCCGTAGGGCTTCGCTGACCCGCGCTACCGCAACTTCCATATCTTTCAGGAGAAATGGATCTTCCAGGTTGGAGAGATCACCATATAAAAAATCCCGGGCTTCCTCCTCTTTTTCCAACCCACGATTAATAAGAACTTGAGCAATGGCAGGTGAAATTCCAAGCTGACTGCTCAAGCGTTGCTGAATATCAAATTTAGCCGGTGATAATTTCCATTTCTTTTTCAAGTTTTTTACACGCCTTCCAACATAAAACATATATAAAACATAACATAAATAAAAGTACTATTCTCGAAATCTAACACATTCTCCTTTTATTCATGCATAAAAAAGAAAAGATCTGGGAAAAATCCCAGACCTTTTCAGCTTGTCACGCGCCTTTTGCTCTTGCTTGAAGCCGTTTGCGATCTGCAATCTCTTTCCAAGTTACCCAAATTGGACTTGCATTAAAAATCGAAGAGTAGCAGCCGCTTAAAATACCGATCAATAAAGCAAATGAGAAGGTTTTCGTTGTTTCGCCACCAAACAAATACAAAGCAACAACAGCCATCAATACCGTTAAAACAGTATATATAGAACGTGTCATAACCTGCCAAATGCTGCGGTTTACCATATCAGCAAAGCTTTCAGAGCGGCGATGGGTTTTTAAATTTTCACGGATCCGGTCAAAAATTACGATCGTGTCGTTGATCGAATAACCGACAATCGTTAAGATTGCGGCAACAAAAGTGGCATCAATCTCTTTTTGCAGTAAAGAGAAAACGCCCAGTACCACAATAACATCATGCAATAAAGCAGCAATTCCGGATACCGCAAACTTGAATTCAAAACGCCAGCTAATGTAACCTATCATTACAAGACATGAGATCAATACAGCAATTGCTGCTTGTCTTGTTAATTCAGAACCAATGACAGCTCCAACCTTTTCTATGCGGAGAACTTCAAATTGACCGACTTTCGTGTTCAAATCATTGGCTACTGCTTTCCGTTCCTCTTCTGTCAATATTTTCGTACGGATGAACACATTTTGCGCTTTATCACCCTGTCCGGTTCCTGCTAATTGGATCGTACTATTCTCCAGTTGATGTTCTTTGAGTGCCTCGCGGACCTCATAAACGGAAACCGGACGATCGAATTGTAAGTCCAAAAGTGTGCCGCCGGTAAAATCGATACCCAAATTGAATCCCTGTACAGCAATTGAAATAAGGCCAGGGATGATGAGAAAGGCCGAAAACACAAACCACCAATACCGTCTTTTAATAATGTCAAATTTTGCAGTCATATCATCCACCCCCTACGCGCCAAAAATTTTGCCGTTTTTGAATATATTTGCATTCATTAACATCTTTAACATAAAACGTGTTGCCGTAATTGCTGTAAACAAACTTAACAGAATGCCTATGCCTAATGTTACGGCAAAACCTTTGACCGGACCTGTTCCCAGTACAAATAAAACAGCAGCCGCGATCAAGGTGGTTACATGGGAATCAATGATGGTGGCAAATGCCCTATGGAACCCGGCATCCATCGCCGAGCGTAACGTTTTGCCGCCGCGATATTCTTCTTTGAAACGTTCAAAGATCAATACGCTTGTATCGACTGCCATCCCCATTGATAAAATAATCCCGGCAATACCTGGTAACGTCAATGTCAGCAAAGCCACATTGGCCACAAAACCCGATAAACGATAAAACAACAACATAAACACAACAATTGCGATAATACTAACTGCAAACGCAAATTCACTTTTGTCTTTTGAATCCTGTCCGAGCGTTGGTCCGACAGTCCGTGTCTCTAAGATTTCCATTTTGACCGGCAGTGAACCGGAGCGCAGTAAAATAGCGATCCGCTGCGCTTCTTCAATAGAGCGGTTGCCGGTAATAACTGCCTTGCCGCCTGAAATCGGTTCTTCAACCACGGGATTCGTCAACATCTGCTTATCCAATAGGATCGCAATATGTTTGCCAACATTTTTTCTCGTCAAATCCGCAAACTTTTCTCCGCCCTCTTGCGAAAATTCCAAGGAAACCAGATTGCGGTTCGACTGGTCGATTTGCGCTTTCGCGTCTTTCAAATCTTTTCCTGTCAGCACCGTATTTCCACTTTCATCCTGAAACTCCAACAATGCGGTTTTTCCGATCATTTCGATCGCTTTTTCAGGATCTTTAACGCCTGGCAATTCAACTATAATCCGCCGTTCACCCTGACGCTGGATAATCGGTTCCGTCAAGCCTAATTCGTTGACCCGGCGTTCAATAATTTTCACAACACGCTGGACCGCATCTTCATCAACTTTAGCCTCCGG
>JAGFXW010000164.1 GCA_017861495.1 Bacillota bacterium | reverse complement strand
GGTTTTTGTGAGATAAAAGATAATGTCATATTGCTCGGTCATTTCGTCCGGAGTCAATGCTTTTACCGGCTGGGTCAGTTCCATGAGGCCGGTGATGCGAGCTCCTTTTTCTTTCAGCGCCTGCACATCGCTCCGTTTGATCAGATCGATATCATAGCCGTTTTTTGTCAATAAAGCCCCGAGTACGATTCCTAATGAACCTGCTCCGTATACTGCCAATTTCATAAGTGATTTCCCCCTCATTAATTAAATGGAATTTGTTTTGTTGATCTTGCTTGCTATCTTATTGGGTATTCTCCGGGTGCGCTGGAACGCCTCTTATGCTGCGCTTGTTGAATTGGTTGTTTTGGTTGACCGCGCACGGGCTAAATTTCTGCCGACGAATAAGAAATACAGGGCAAAACCGATTAAATACAGAACGGAATCAGCCAGGTACATGTTGCTGAAGCCGATGGATTTTGCCACCAGGCCGAAGCAAAACGCTCCGAGTGAAAATCCCAAATCAAAGAAGAAAAAGAAGGTTACATTGGCCTGGCCCACGCGGTCGGCGGAGGCCGCTTTAATGCAGCTCGATTGGGCGCCGGCAAAGATTGCACTATATCCCATTCCCAAACACGCAGCGGCTAAAAACATCATGGGAACGGAATCCATGCGGCTGATCAAAAACATTCCCAGCGCCAGAACAACGAAGCCGGGATACATAATGTACTGTTCGCCTTTTTTGTCCATCACCCGGCCGATAAACGGCCTTACGACGACAAGGACGGCTGAAATTGCCATGAAGAAGAAACCGATATAGGATACTACGGAAGGGATGGTCCGGGCATAGGCGGCAAAAAAAGTATTGATAACCGTGTAACAAAAAGCAAAGATAAACGCCCCGAAGATAGCGACGGGGAAAGCCTTCGGTTCGAAATAATCCCGCAGGGAAAACAGTCTTTTTTCTTGCGCCGGGGCAGCTTTTTTTGTCAATTCATGCGGCCGCAGATAGTAAGCGCCGGCAATGGCGATCAAGGATAACCCCATGCAGCCTTCGAATAAGATCGTGTAACCGTATGCTTTGACGATGCCCAGGGATAACATAGGCGCAATGGCGGAGCCGATGTTCATAAACATACTGAAGTTTCCCAAGCCTTCACCCTTGCGAGTGGCGGGAATAAAATCAACCACTGCGGTATTCAGCGCTGTTTGCTGCAGACCAAATCCGAAGCCGTTTAAAATGCGGGCTGCAAACAAAAGAGTAATCATTGTCGCGCCGAACGTGTAGCCGACCGCGGAGATGAACACAATTCCCAGTCCCACCAGGACGCTGAAACGAGTGCCGATTTTGCTTAGGATGGGAGCGCCGATCGGCCGGAGCAGCATGGCTGCAAAGATATAGGCGGTTGTGATTAAGCCCGCTATGGAAGCGTCGCGTTTTAATACATCCAGAATGAAAACCGGGAAATTGATCAAACAGGCATAATGGACAAGCATGGCTGTGAAATTGACAAAGCAACTTAAAACATATTGTTTGTTGAGTAAATTGGTCTCTTTTTCGATTTTTTCCGTCATAATTGATTTCCTCCTAACTAAGTAAGTTTTTGGTCTTGGTCTGTTGTTTCGATGAGTCAACGTCTGTTGCCGTTATTTGCCGGAGTATCCTCCTTCCCGCTAAATGATAGAATGACAGTTTGTGTGCTGAAAACATAATATTCTATAATTTGTTCTAGAATGTATTATAGAATTTAGGGACGCATGGAGTATATTTTGCAAGAACTGTGCCAACGTAACGTGAGAACGGTTGAATTGCGTGAAATGGCCAAGCGCAGCGGATGAATAAAAAACAAACCCCATTAATTTGTATATAATATATACAAAAACACTTTTTCTGCGAGTGATTAGTAAACATATGTATACAATATATATGGAATATACTGTTAATCAGCATCTGGATTTCAGCCTGCGCCAAAACTGTGAGGGCGTTTTTTGACAGAAACCATCTGAAAGAAGAGAGGCTTTGCTTCTTGCCGGCGCCTACAGCGAAACGGCAGGATCTGTTCGAAAATCGCAAAAGAAATGCGTTTCGTGAAAATAAAACTATTCCTGGCAGCAGGAATCGGTATATTTCTGCTGAATTTCTTAGGGGTTTAACAAAGATAATCTCTATTAAAGATAGTATCTATTCGAATACGCTGTAATAGTATACTTTAGACTATGGTTCGAGACTCTTCGGAGGCTCGTCCGCTTGGTACCGAAAAACGGAACGTAGGAAACGCAGGGAGTGTGATTGCCATCGATATGCTGCCGAAAAGTCTGCATGCGAAACTGCAGTTGTTTATTATCCTCACAGTTGCTGTACCGACCCTTTTTGCCGGGCATTTGATGATTGTCCAGGCGGAGGACGCGCTGGTTGCTGAAAAACAGAATAAGCTGTTTGGCATGACCCATGTTCTGGACCGGAATTTGCATGGCACGTTTGAGGATATTTTGCGGCGCCGTCAGGCGGAAAATGCCACCCGGGAAGAAAAAATTGCTCTGTTGAACGAGGCACTCCAAAAAGATACGGATGAAGTTGCCGAAGCATATCCGGGAAGCGGTGTCGGCTATTATGATAAAGAGCTGGACGCGATTATTACGTACGGGCCCAGCCATATTTACGCGGATAAGGTCGGCTTGCCGATCAGTGTGGGTCATGAAGGCCGGATAGTGATGGATACCGGTCTGCCGCGCGTGCAGGAGGGCGATTTGGTGCGCGGGGCGATCATGAACGCGATGCATCCCATTGTCCGGGACGGCCGGGTGATAGGCTATATTTGGGCGAATGAATTTACCTCTGACATACAGGATCAAATTGCCGGCATGAAGTGGCACGCTTACATGAATATCATTGCGGGCCTGTTGCTGGGGATTGCCGGCGTAGTGTTCCTGATTAACCGCTTTATGGCGGATATCGATACCATCAGCGAAGGACTGCTGAAGCTAAAGAATGATTTGAATTATCGGATGCCGGTGCTGACCGGCGAGATGGGAACTATTTCCCTGGCAATCAATGAAATGGCGCACGGCCTTGTCCTGCAAAAGAAGCTGGAGGCGCAGGTGCAACGGGCGGAACGGTTAGCCGGCGTAGGCGAGGTTGCGGCCGGCCTGGCGCATGAAATCCGGAATCCGTTGATGGCGATACGCGGGTTTGCCCAACTGGCAGGCGAGGAGCCAGATTCTGCAGCAAAGGCCGAATACCTTGCGATTATCATGCAGGAAGCAGACCGTATGAACCGGCTGATTGAACAACTGTTGTACCTGGCTCGTCCGCAGGATACCTGTGTCACACTTGTCGACGTAAATGCGGTATTGGAGAATACCCTCCTACTGGTTGAAACCCAGTCGATCCGTCGGCATATCGGCATTTCCCTGGCGTTGGATATGGGCATTCCGAAAGTCCGTGTCGATGTGGAACAGATGAAGCAAGTTATTTTAAATATCGTGATCAACGCGCTGCAGGCGATGGAGGGACCAGGGCAAATTACGATTGACAGCCGCTATGATAAAGGGGAAAAAGTGGTTTGTGTCACGATCGGCGATACCGGAAAAGGAATTGATCCGGGCGACATTCCGAAATTATTTGACCCGTTCTTTACGACAAAAGACAACGGGACCGGATTGGGCTTGTCCGTGGCACAACGGATGATGGAAAATTGGGACGGAAAAATCCTCGTCGAATCGAATCTCGGGCAAGGCAGTAAATTTACGTTGGTTTTCCCGGCGGCCGAGGGAGTGATTGGGTATGAATAATAAAAAAGTATTGATTGTCGATGACGAACTGAGTGTCCGCCATCTATTGTTTGAAGTTGTCCGCAAAGCGGGTTATGAGCCGCATGTGGCAGAAAATGGGCAGGAAGCGGTGGAAGTTGTTCGGTCCCTGCTGCCGGCGGTGGTGCTGATGGATATCAAGATGCCGGTGATGGGCGGGATGGAAGCGTTCGAAATCATCCACCAGGAATATCCGCAGATTGCGGTGATTTTTATGACGGCGTATGGAACGCTCAATACTGTAGTGGAAGCGATGGGCCGGGGGGCGTTTGATTATTTTGTCAAACCATCCGACATTGGCGAAGTACGGATCCTCTTGGAACGGGCCTTCCAGCTGCGGCGCCTGCGGGCCGAGGTGGCCCACCTGCGGAATGAGGTGCAGGAAAAATACCAGTTGAACAATATTATCGGCAAAAGCGCTGTGATGCAAGCGGTTTGCAAAACCATCGGCCGTGTTGCCCCCACCAATGCTACGGTTTTGATTACCGGCGAGAGCGGCTGCGGCAAAGAATTAGTCGCCAAAACGATCCACAACAACAGTCTGCGCAAAGACGGACCGTTTGTCAAAATCAATTGCGGCGCCTTGCCGGAAGGTTTGATGGAAAGCGAATTATTTGGCTATGAGCGGGGCGCGTTTACCGGTGCTGTGGCGCGAAAGCCGGGCCGGTTTGAATTAGCGGACAAAGGGACCATCTTTCTCGATGAAATTGGTGAACTTCCGCTGGCGCTGCAGGTGAAGCTGCTGCGCGTATTGCAGGAACATGAATTTGAACGGGTAGGCGGAACCTCGACAATTTCCGTCGATGTCCGGATCATCGCGGCCACCAATCGCGATTTGGAGGCAATGGTGGCGAAAGGCACTTTCCGGCAAGACCTGTATTACCGGCTGAAGGTTGTGCCGATTAAAGTTCCGCTGTTGCGGGAACGGCGGGAAGATATCCCGTTGTTCATCGATTATTACGCCCGGCGGTTTGCTCTGGAAGCGCACCGGGATATTCCCGGCATCACCCCGGCTGCGATGAAATTATTATTAGAGTACCATTGGCCTGGAAACGTCAGGGAACTGGCCAATGTGATGGAACGGGCAATCATTATGTCGGATGGCGTGATCAGCGCCAATGACTTACCTACCCTTTCCGCCGGGTCGGAAAAACCGCGGACCGTGCTGCAGGAACAGGGAACGTTGAAGGAAATCCTGCGCAGCATGGAAAAGCAGGTTATCGCCAATGCGCTGAAAGAGAATAAGGGAAACCGGGTAAAAACCGCCCAGGCGTTGGATATGAGCCGGCGCGCCCTCATATATAAAATCGAAGAGTATGGATTAGGCAAGGCGGTAAAAGAAGAAGGGGATGGATTGAAGCTGGAGTAGATATTGGCACGGAATTTGCATATAATAGTCAGGAAACTGGGTTTGATTTTTCAATTGCCTAAACATTTCATGAAATGGGGGATCTTTTGTGTATAAAGTGTTGGAAAAAACTGTTCTGTCGCCGGGAGTCATCCAGATGGTGATAGACGCTCCGCTGGTTGCCCGCAAAGCGCAACCTGGTGAATTTATTATTCTGCGGGTGACGGAGGATGGGGAACGAATTCCCTTGACAATTCAGGATTTTGACCGTGAAAAAGGCACGATTTCGATTATTTTCCAAGAAGTGGGTGTTACGACCCGCGATCTCGGAAAATTGGAAGCCGGTGAAGCGTTAAAAGACTTTGTTGGTCCGCTTGGCCGTCCGACCCATATTGAAAAAATGGGTACTGTTGTCTGTGTGGGCGGCGGAATTGGCGTTGCGCCGATTTATCCGATCGCCCGGGGCCTGAAAGAAGCCGGCAATAAGGTGATCAGCATTATCGGTTCCCGGACGAAAGACCTGCTGATCCTCGAAGAAGAGATGAAAACTGCGAGCAGCGAATTGATTATTACAACCGACGACGGGACATATGGC
>JAGFXW010000163.1 GCA_017861495.1 Bacillota bacterium | reverse complement strand
GAGGAAGTAGGGCTGTCGCGGCGGTTGGTTATTGGCAAACATTCGGGCAAAACTTCGCTGGCGGCAACCTTGCAGCATGCGAATATCGCCATGGATGAAAGCCAGGCTGAATTTTTTTTGGCGCAAGTTCGGCAAATGGCGATACGACAAAAATCGCCGCTGACGGAGGAACAATTGACAAAACTGTATCAGGATTGTGTTTTGCGCCGGGTAGGAGGGTTTTGACCGATGTTTATTGCCGAGAAGGTGCAATTTGTTGATACTACCTTGCGCGATGGCGAGCAGACCGCCGGCATTGCCTTTTCGGCCGCCGAAAAGATGGCAATTGCCAAACAGCTGGATCAGTCTGGAGTACCCTACATCGAAGCAGGGGTTCCGGCTATGGGCGGCAGTGAATTTCATGCCCTGCGTAATATCTTGCACGCGGGTTTGAACGCCAAGGTCATTGCCTGGAACCGGGCAGTCCGGGAAGATATTTTCAAATCGATTTATTGCGGATTTTCGAATATCCATATTTCCGTGCCGATTTCGCAAAACCATATTGCGGTAAAATTTCAACAGGATCCGGCGTGGGTGATTGCAAAATTGGAGGAATGCATTGATTTGGCAGCCAATTATGGCTGTACGGTTTCTGTTGGAGCGGAAGACGCTTCAAGGGCCGATCTGGAGTTCTTTTTACAGGTTGCGGATGTAGCCGCCCAAATGGGTGCAGTCCGGATCCGTTATGCGGATACGGTTGGCTGTTTGACGCCGTTTCAAACCTACAATACCATGCGCTGTTTGCAGGAACATTGCCCCTTGCCGGTTGAGTTCCATGCTCATAATGATTTTGGTTTGGCGACGGCGAATACACTGGCCGCAGTACGGGCCGGGATTGATCTCGTTAGCGTAACGGTCAACGGGATCGGAGAACGGGCAGGCAATGCTTCGCTGGAAGAAGTGGCCCTTGCTTTGAATGAGGTATATGGGTGTTCTGCAGGCATTGATCTTTCGGTCATCGGTCCGCTTTGCCAATTGGTGGAGCGCAGCAGCGGACAAAAGAACTTTGTCTACAAGCCGGTATCCGGTGAACGGATGAGCATTTAATTGGATAACAGGGCGCAGGAACAAGAGGCCATAATCCTAGATTTTCTTGGGATTATGGCCTTTTTGACAGGAATTATTGCAATCCATGTTAAATAGATAACAAATAGTAAGAAGCTTATGGAAAAAGGCTATTGGCAAACTTAATTACGGGATGGGGGTATGGATCATGTTTCGTTCTATTTTAGTTCCGGTTGACGGATCAGAAACGGCATGGAACGCTCTGGAATATGCAAAGACGTTGGGTGAAAAATTTGCGGGAACCATCACGGTCATTCATGTAGTGAAACCGGTATTAACGATATCAATGAACGGCGATGTTCCTTATGTGCCGCAGGATATCGCGGAAATTGAGAAGGTTGGCAGCAGTTTGTTAGAGATGGCACAAGCCCGCCTGACGAACTATTCGGGGAAAGTCGAAACGATCTTGGAGTTTGGCAATCCGGCCGGTCGAATTCTCAATGCGATCCGCGAACGTCAATTTGATTCAGTGGTCATTGGCTGCCGGGGTTTGAGCGGAATTACCGAATTTTTTTTAGGCAGCGTCAGTACGGCGGTTGCCCAGCACTCGCCGATACCGGTTTTAATCGTGAAATAACTGAAAATAACAGAAAAAGTTTTCGAAAAATATTTCCCCGGTGCTTTTTCAAAAAGTTGCAAGGATTTCTAGATTTTGCGAGGAATATAATCTTAGAAATCTATCTCGAACATGGATGGAGGATTGTTTTGTGATCCGTGAGCGGCGTAATAAAGAAAAATTAATGCACTATTACTACAAATTTATCAACGATGGAGTTCTTGATCCGAATGTCCATCCTTGGGTGGCGGAATCATGGCAGCGCAGCCGCCAAGAAAAGATTGCCAGCGATATCATGCGGTCGCAGTCCGTGCTAAGCCGTCAGGAATTAGCGGCCCGCCAGGCGTACCACAAAAAAGTGATCGACTATTTGGACGGATTATTTCAGGAAGTCCGGGAACACTTTAATGTATATAATTTGAGTATGATTTTGGTTGATCATGAATATTATTGTCTGAAGAGTTATGCGCTGCCGTTTGTGCAGAAAGCACCGGGGGCTATGGATGGGATGCGGCTTTCCGAAGCGGATATCGGCACATCGAGCATTTCGCTGTCCGTAGAACATCGAGTCCCGTTCTTACTGTTTGGCCCCGAAATGTGGGTGGAAGAGTGCCATTCCGGCGATGCTTTTTCTGCACCGATTTTTGTTAATGGCGAAATGGAGTATGTACTGACATTGGTGTCAGTGCATCAGGAAGAACTTCCGTATACGGCCTTCGTTTCCTTGGTGTTATCAATGAAATACGCGCTAGAAAAACATCTTGCCGTCATTGCCGATCTGGAGGCGCGTGAGGCTTTGCTCGATTCCACGCCAGTTGTTGCGTATCACATACTTCCGAACGGAGAAGTGAAATATGCGAACCGGGCCGGAAGAGAGCGCTTGGCGATATCGGATGACGCATCATTGTCAAAACCGAAAAATTTGAGCGAATTTGTCTTGAATTATCAACATACGCCGATTTTCAAAGGGTTTAAAGGGATTCCCGCCCATAATAAAGAGGTTACGTGGATTACGGCGAAAAAAACGTACGAAGATATTACAACGGTGACGCCGTTATATACGGATCAAGAGGTGAACAGTGTTGTCGCTGTTTCAACGCCGATAGAAGGGTTGCGCATGCTGGTGGCGCATGCTTCCGGTTATAAGGCCCGGTACAGCCTTTCCAGCATGGTAGGCAATACCCCTGTTTTCCTCAGCATGATGCATAAAGCGAGCCGCGCCGCGAATAGCGGTCACAACATTCTTCTGCAAGGAGAATCCGGTACCGGCAAACAGCGTTTGGCGCATGGGATTCACCAGGCCGGAACGAGAGCGGCCGGTCCGTTGATTGCGGTGAAATGCGGCGACTTTCCGCCGGAATTGCTTGAGACGGAATTGTTTGGGCTTGCCGGTTCCAGTGAGGAAAACGCGGTGGGCAAGCTGGAATTGGCAAATGGCGGCACCTTGTTTTTAGATGAAGTAGAAAAAATTCCCTTGGATTTGGCGGCACGATTAGCCCGGGTTTTGACGGAAAAACAGATTTGCTCGTCCGCTGGACAGGATTGCAGGCCCCTGGACGTCCGGGTTATTGCGGCTTGTGACGGGGATCTGAAGCGCCTGACGGAAAAACAGCAGTTTTCGTCAGAACTGTACCCTGTTATCAGCAGGACGTTTATCCGCATTCCGCCGCTTCGCAGCCGACGGGAAGATATTCCGTTGCTGGCGGAACATATTGTAGTCGAATTGGCGGAACAACATCAAATGCCGGTGAAGCGCATAGCTAAAGAAACAGCGGAAGCGCTTTTGGCGTATGAATGGCCGGACAATGTAAAACAACTGCAGGGTGTTGTCGAATATGCTTTTTTTCACACGGTAGAAGACGTTATTTCGCCGGGTGATATTCATTTACCGGGCCGGGGCCGCATTGGCATGGCTTGGAAAGAAGACCGCGGCGCGTTTTTGGAGATTTGGAAAGCGGCCCGCGGCAATATCAGCCGTATGGCGAATATGTTGGCGGTTAGCCGGGTGACATTATATCGGTATTTGCGAAAATATGGGTTGGAAAAGTGAGGATGGAATTGATTGCGGTTACGAAATAAACCGTGGATTGCTCAAGCAATCCATGAATATGAAGATATTATCATTTTTTCTCCGGAAAAAATTCAGCCTGGTGGTTGGCGGGCTGTTTTCGGTGCAGATCAACCGGTGCATGTTGAGCTGGGGACCGGTAAAGGCGATTTCATTACCGGAATGGCAAAACGCTGGCCGAACATTAATTTTGTTGGTATAGAATACGAAGCCGCGATCCTTTATTATGCGGCAAAGAAGGTTCGGGAACAGGGGTTAACGAATATACGACTATTGCCGTTTGACGGCACCGATATCGGGCAATTGTTTGCGCCTGGAGAGATTGAACGGATCTATATCAATTTTTGCGATCCCTGGCCGAAAAAGCGGCATGCCAAGCGCCGTCTGACTGACGCCGGTTTTTTAGCAAAATATAAATCGGTGCTGAAAAAAGGCGGCGCAGTTTATTTTAAAACCGATAATGAACGTCTTTTTGAATATTCACTGAACCAGTTTGCGGCAAACGGCTTTATTTTGGCCAATATTTCTTTGGACCTTCATCATTATGGGGATGTTACCGACAATGTGATGACGGAATATGAAAAGAAATTTAGTTCGCAGGGAATGAAGATTTTCCGTTGCGAAGCATATCTTCCGGTTTGATCCCATGTTCATTGGTTTAATTTGTTGCAGAGTTTGGCAAGGTCGCCGGTAAAGGGGGAGGAAACAGTCTATGCGCAAGCTACCGGTTCCATGGGCGAACTCGGCTGAAGCTATTTTATACATTACGCTGCTTTTGCTGCTCGTCGGCACGGTCAATGTTTTTAGCGCCAGCTTTGTATCGGCAGGGCAGCTGTGGGGCGATCCCTTCTATTTTCTCAAACGGCATCTGATTTCTGTTGGTTTAGGCCTGCTCGGATTAATCGTGACGATAAAAATGAATTATCATTTATTGCAGCGCTGGTCGGTGCGGCTGACTTGTCTTGTAATTGTATTGCTGGCGCTGATTTATGTGATGGGGATTGAGGCCAATGGCGCCAGACGCTGGCTTAAAATTGGCATTATTTTTCAACCTTCCGAATTGGCGAAGATGGCGGCCATTATTGTGACTGCAGCCTACTTAGGGCCGCGAATGGAGAGACGGCGTAAAATATCGATTTTTTCCGAGCCGTTTGTTCTTACGGGTATCATGGCGACTCTGGTTATGAGGCAGCCCGATATGGGAACCGCTGCGTTGATTGTGGCGCTTTGTCTGGTATTATATTTATTAGCCGGATTGCCGAAAAAAGAAATTATGGGGATGGTTGCGGTCGTAATTTTTGCAATAAGCTACTTTGCGACTTCCGCAGCCTATCGCGCGGAGCGGATTTCCGCCTGGCTGAATCCCTGGGACTATCAGTTGACAACAGGGTACCAAACGGTTCAGTCCTTATTGGCAATTGGTTCCGGCGGTTTTATGGGCACGGGCTTGGGCAAAGGCGCCAGCAAGTTTTATTATCTGCCGGAGGCGCACACAGATTTTGCCTTTGCTGTGTTATGCCAGGAACTTGGTTTTGTCGGAGCGCTGTTCGTGCTGATCCTTTTAGCCGGTTTGGCTTGGCACGGCATGCGGATTGCGCTGCGGGCGCCGGATGGATTTGGCGTATTGTTAGCCGGCGGAATGACGGTGTTGATTATTGGACAGGCGATTGGCAATATTGCCATGGTATCAGGGATGATTCCGGTAACAGGGGTTCCATTGCCATTCATTAGTTATGGGGGAACATCGCTGCTGGTGAATATGGCGGCAGTTGGTTTCTTGGTCAATGTGGGGCGGCAGTCTCGCAATGCTGTACCCGAAACAGCGGCGACGCCGCGGGAAACCTTGCCGCGGCAACGCAGGCTGCGTGTATTGTCTCCCAACCAGTTTAAGAAGCAATAGTAACGTCAAGTGGTGCAAAGAATCATAAAAATAGTAGACATATAAGAGGTTGAAAACGTGCAAAGAGTATCGATTTCTCATGCTACCCCAGGGATGGTGGTTGCGCGAAATATTTTTGGAGCGGATGGCAAACTGATGC
>JAGFXW010000162.1 GCA_017861495.1 Bacillota bacterium | reverse complement strand
TTAGCGAAGACGAACATTGTATGTGCTTTTTTCGAGCATTGTTCACGTTTGGGAAGGGCTTGTTTGCTCTGCTCATTTTTCTTTGAAACAAAATTATGGTTTAGGGCTTGACTTTAACTAGCTGGTCTGTGTTTCTTCTAGCAGTTGTTTTATAGTGGAGCCGTCAAATAACTCCGCCAGCCGAGCCGATTTCCCGGTTAAGTATTTTTAGAAGAATATCAAGCCCGTTTTCAAATTCTGTCATGCTATCTGCTCCGCTTAGAGAAACACGTACATAACTTGGCGGGATAATACCTCCTATTGAAAACTTTTCTGAAGA
Organism: Bacillota bacterium; assembly: GCA_017861495.1. The sequence continues at coordinate 5,457 of JAGFXW010000162.1, read as the reverse complement.
TATCACATTGATACCATTGTCATTTGCAGTTTTTTCAAAATCACTACTGCTGCGAAAAGCAGGAAGCTCCAGCCATACAAACATACTATCCGGCACATACCGAAAAGAATATCCGGACAATTTCGATTTAATCAGGTAAGCTCTTCGTCGGATTTCTTCCCGTTTAAGCGCAATGATCTCATCCGCAGCCCCGCTGACTATGCACTCACACGCTATCTCCGCATTTAATGTAGGAGCCATCCATAGGGTATCGACCACAGCCTGAGAGATCCTGTTGCAAAACCTCTTTGGCGTGGCAACAAAGCATATCCTGAGTCCCGCATAAAACGCTTTTGAAATACCGGAAATATATATGCTTTGCTCAGGTATGAGGAGTGCCAGTGGGCAAGAGTCTTCAGATGATAAAAATCTATATAAGTCATCTTCGATCAGAATCAGATTATTCTTCTCTATGATTTCCGCTATTGAAGCGCGTCTCTGAGCCGACATAGCGGCATTGGTCGGATTCTGCATGGTTGATACCGTGTAAACGCCTTTTACGTCATGCCGGTTGCAGATCGTCGCGAGTCCCTGCGGTGTCATACCCTCGTCATCCATTGCCACCGCTTCAAGTTGGATGCCACAGAGTTTCGCGGCTGTTTTTACACCGGGGTATGTCAAGCAGTCAACAGCAATTCGGTCACCCGGCTGAAACACTGAAGAGAAAATACAGTTCAAAGCATGTTGTGCCCCTGCTGTTATAATAATATTCTCAGCCTCAGCATTTACCCCATAGCGTTTAATCCATCGACTGCCTGTCAGCCTATGTCGATATAGTCCCTGAGGGGGCGTGTACCCCATGAAATCACTCAGGTCATTTTTATGAAGCACCTTTTCAAGGATCAGGCTTATGTCGGGTTCCATTGAGTAAAGAGGTAAAACAAGCCCCATCTCAATAAGCCTCTTTTCATTTTTTTCCGTATTTAAAAGAGCCGAATTGAAACCAAGATCGGATGAAATATAAGTGCCGCTGCCAACGATAGAAGTAACCAGACCGCGTTTTTCTGCCTCTGTATAAGCTCGCGTTATTGTTGTTACGTTTACACCGACTATCTTTGCAAGTTCTCTTTGCGCAGGCAGCCTTTCTCCCGCTTTCAAAATTCCTGACTGGATGTCCCGCTCTATCGCGTCGGCAACAGCGATATAGAGAGATTTATCTGTATCAATTACTCTTAGTTCCCACATGTACGAAGCCCCCACCATAATTGTATTACGTACAATTATGCATTGACAGTGGTACATTGTCAATGCATAATATGTAAAAAGCCATACAATTTATTGATGGAGGTAGGAAAACCATGAGTAAAATAAACTTATATTCGGAAATGAAGGAGCAGCTTGAAAAAAAAGAGCTTTTTGAGCATGTAAAACGCTTCGCGTATGATTACATCGATAATTTGCAGCAAATGGATGTATCTCCTTCTGGCTCGTCGGTATCAGGTATGAAGGTTTTTGACGAGCCTATGCCGGAGGATTCATGCTCTCCCTATGCGCTTCTTGACATGCTTAATACATATGGTTCAAAAAACACTATTGCTCAAAGCGGCGGAAAGTACTTCGGCTTTGTCTGCGGTGGAAGCCTTCCCGTCTCGCTGGCGACAAAATGGCTTTCCGACATATGGGACCAAAACAGCGCGCTGTTCGTTATGTCACCGATAGCAGCCAAATTGGAAGAGGTATGTGAAAAGTGGATCGCGGAACTGTTGGGTCTACCCCAGGGGACAGCCGCCGGTTTTGTCAGCGGTTCATCCACAGCCATAATCTGCGCGCTCGCTACCGCCCGCAATGAACTACTATTTAAACAAGACTGGAATGTGAATGAACAGGGGCTGTTTGGTGCTCCCCCTATAAAAATCGTACTCAGTGAGCAGGCTCACTCATCGGTTTTCAAAGCCTTGTCCATACTGGGCCTTGGTAAAGAACGCATCCAACTGGTTCCTGCTGACGAACAGGGCCGAATATCATTGGAAAAACTTCCGGCAATTGATCAGAATACGTTGCTGATTGTGCAGGCCGGCAATGTTAACAGCGGAGCTTTTGACCAGATCGACCAGCTGTGCGAAATCGCGAACAAAGCTGGAGCCTGGGTTCATGTCGACGGAGCATTCGGGCTCTGGGCCGCGGCTTCCAAAAATTGTAGCGGTTTAACAAAGGGCATTGAAAAAGCAGACTCATGGTCTGTCGATGCCCATAAAACGCTCAACGCCCCTTATGACTGCGGTATCGTTCTCTGCAAAGACCGTTTAGCGCTGATACGCACGATGCAGGCGACCGGGTCGTACATACAGTACAGTGAAAATCGTGACGGTATGCTGTATACTCCGGAGATGTCGCGGCGCGCCAGAAGTATCGAGCTTTGGGCAACGCTTAAGTATCTTGGAAAAAACGGGGTGCAGGAGATCGTCGACCAATTGTGTGATCATGCGAAATATTTCGCGGAAAAACTGTCAGAAAACGGATTTTTTGTTTTGAACGAAGTCGTATTCAATCAGATCCTCATCAAATGTGAGACCGCAGACATTACGAATGCTACCTTGAAAAACATCCAGTCCAGTGGAAGGTGCTGGTGTGGCGGAACAGTTTGGCACAACGAGCCTGTTATCAGGATCAGTGTTTGCTCTTGGCAGACCACAAAAAATGATATTGATGATTGTGTGGAAACATTCAAACAATGCCGTGAGAAAACAGGTTTTATTCAGTAGTCTAATATATATTGGACAGCAACATCTTCTATCCCACGCTTGTTGTCGAAGGCTTAAATATGGCAGAAATGATAGATTATGCAGCAGAAGAGCGGTGGAAGTGCCTGGTCGAGATGCTGTTAGACGCGGTGGAAACAAGACAGTTGTGGACTGTATGCTGAAAATTTAAGAATTTTGGCGGTTGAATATAAAATGCTGAGAAAGGACGGGAAAAATTTAATGACACCTTTAATGTACAAAAAAATCAATGCCTTTACCTCTGAATTTTCATCAGGGAATCCGGCTGCATGTATTTATCTTGATGCGAACCAGGTGCTGAAGGATAGCGAAATGCAGAATATTGCCAGAGAACATAAAGGTTTTGTATCAGAAGTCGTATACTGTATGCCCAAAAGCGAAATCTCATATGCCTTAAAGTATTACTCATCCGAATGCGAGGTTGATTTCTGCGGTCACGGTACTATTGCCTGCATGTACGACCTGATAAAGAACAACAGCGCTCTGAACAACTTGCTTGAGGTTTCTATTGAAACAAACAAAGGAAAGCTTACCGTTTACAATGAGCTACAAACACTCGACGCAGTTTTCATTTCCGCGCCGGATCCAGAATTTCTTACAACGGATGTGGACGCTGCAATGGCTGCTGAAGCGCTCGGCATAACGGCTAGCTCGATATCGGAAGAATATCCGATTAGATTGGTCAATGCAGGCCTGAACACACTGATTATCCCGATTTCGACGCTTGCGGTCGAGCTGTCTGTCTGGCCGAATGAACAATCTTTGAAAACATTCTGCTTAGGCTATGCGGTCGATATCATCCTTGTGTTTACGACCGATGTAACAAGTCAGCAAAACCTTGTAAGAACAAGAGTGTTCGCGCCAAAATTCGGCTACCTCGAGGACATGGCTACCGGTTCTGGAAATTCGGCACTAGGATATTATATGCTGCGGAACGATATGTGGGATGGGCGCCCGGTATCGATCGAACAAAATGCGGAACCTTCAGCATACAACATCGTTCGTCTGAAAACGATTGCAGGGAAAGTCCTGTTCGGAGGTAAAGCAACGGTTAAAATTGAAGGAAATATTTTCATAAAATGAAGAACAAATTGATTTCCGCGGGTGCCTGGCTCCAGTGCAAATAAACGGCAAGTGGGGTTATATTGATAAAACTGATCAAATAGTCATCCGGCGCAGTTTGATGATTCTTGCCACCTTGAAACAGCTGTAAACCGTCCCCTCGTATCCTTTAGACCGAAGGAAACATTCACTTCTCTTGCCATTCCCTTTTCAAAATGGCGTATTCAAACGTATTTTCGTACTTCGGTGTTCCATCTGGGTTTTGAATGAAAGATATAAACTCTATAAAGTATGCTTCTCTACGCATACCGAGCCGCTCGCAGAGTTTTTGTGAACGAACATTATAATCTTCCACGTAAGCATATATCCGTCTTGCATTTTTATCATTAAATAGAAAATTGAGGAAGGCCTTTGCTGATTCGCTTGCGTATCCTTTTCCTTCGTATTTTTCATTAAACTGCCAACCAACGCTGTAGGTATCTGGTTCATCTTTTGCTGCGAATAAATTCCCGATAACTGTATCAGTTTCTTTCAAACAAACGGCGAACTGTGATTCATCTTTACTTCTTAGCTTAACATCGGCAATTGCATCTTCAAATGTGTTGAGCTTTTCATTAAGAAAGCAATTTACACGTGGGTGGGAGAGATAATCCCATAATCCCGCTGCGTCATTCTCTTTGAAAGTTCTTATAACCAATCTTTCTGTTTCAATTCTCATCACAATGAATACCTCCTTTTTGTCAAATTAAAATCCATATTTTATTTTCAGGATAAGTTCTATAACGAATCGCACGGGACGATTCCATCGACTCCACTCCTCTATTCCCTAACATGCTCGATTAAGTAACATCACTAGAATAAAAATAGTGCCCAATCCCCTAACCTTATACAATCATCGAAGTTTTTTTGCTCTGTCTCCTGCATATATGGGACACGAGACCAGCTAACTAAAGTCAAGCCCTCACTAGAAAAAAATGATCACTTCAAAAATGACATCCCAAATAAGCCCTTGTAAATGTCGAATTTTTCGACCAAAGGCCATAGAAATGTTCGATTCTAATCATATTTTAAGCAGCATTTTTTCTGTTGTTCTGATAGAGACGAACCTGCTCATCAGGTGTAATCATATGAAAAGCTTGTTTGTTCTTTAGTACAGAGAAAATAATTCGCAATAGTTTATTCATAACAGCGCCCAACGATTGTTTCCTGGTTTTAGTCTGTGGAGACAACGGGGACGTTCCTTTTTGTCACCCTTTCGCTATTATACCTCGCGATATTCCTGTTGCTCGCTCAATCTGACATATCTATAACCCGTCTTCTTTTAGTCGCCGAATCGTATTTTAAATGGGACAGGTTCCTTGTCCCATTTAAAACCGATAAGTTCTTAATTCTCTTTCTATCGCTATATCAACTAAAAGAGAAGCTGCCCATAAATTTACTAACCAATTTATTATGGTAGCTTCTCTTTATAAATGCTAAATCCTGCTATATTTTTACATTATAAGTAAGCGTAAAATAACTAGTTGGATAGTTTTCAATTTATGTATTATTTTTCATCACGTTCCATGAAATGAACTAAGTTCGATACTTTGGTTAGTTCGTTTTGAGTAGTTGCGTTTAACGAATCCAAATCACC
>JAGFXW010000161.1 GCA_017861495.1 Bacillota bacterium | reverse complement strand
ATATTTTCTTGTTAAAAACCAGTCAAGGGCTTACAAACGCTATGCGTCTGTAAGCCCCATCGCTTAAGAAATTTGAATTGAACCCAGTATAGCATATTCGAATCCATTAGGCAATACACTCGGCTATTTTCGCAATATTTACTTTATTTTGATACCCATCAGACCGTCCTTGCGTTTAACCCAGCCCTGATGCCCGGTATAGAAAGCCGGAAAACTGTTGGCTCCGCAAAACGGATGGAACACATCAGAATCATTACCCGTCATCGGTCTCTAAAGACTTTTTAACAAGCCCTTTTCCCCATATCAAAGACCTTATCCAACCGGGTCAATTCAAACAATTCACGCACGATTCCCCTCAGCCCGCACAGGGTCACCTTTCCGCCGCGCTGACGGACCCTTTTTTGCACAGTGATCAATACGCCTAACCCGGAACTGTCAATATACTCCAAATTATACATGTCAAAAACAAAAAAAGTCTTTCCTTCGGTAATATGCCGCAAACAATCCTCCCGTAATTTCGCCACGGACTCGACATAAAAATTACCGGACAACACCACAATTACCGTACCGTCCGCTTCCCTGATTTCATATTCCATCCTGATCATCATCTCCAGCCAACTTGCGTACTGCATACTCTATAACACATGAAACTACATACTATTATATTTTTACATAAAACCACTATATCCTGCCGCTTTTTCTTTTTTATGTAAAGTTCGCCTATGCCGAACGAATAAAACGTCCTGCTTTCCGCGTTTCACCGTAAAAACAAGAGTAAAGCCCCAAAAGGACACTGCCCTTCAGAGCTTTACTCTCGTCTTTATTTTACTGTTTCTTTATATACTTGTTTTCCGTCTTTCATTTCGATGATAACAACGCCACGCACTGCATCATGGGTCTCATTCAACTTCATGTCTCCGCTGACGCTGACAAAGTTCTGCGTCGCGGCCAATGCATCGCGTATTTTTCCTGCTTCCGTGCTATTGGCCCGTTTAATGGCGTCAACCAGTAATCTGGCAGCGTCATAGCCCATTGCCGCCATCGAATCCGGGACTTGTCCATATTCTTTTTTATAGGCTTCTACGAACGCATTGGACGTTGGATTTTTGTCTTCCACCGAATAGAAATTGGTGAAATAGGTATTGTTCAATGCTTGTGCGCCGCCCAATTCAACAAGCGTTGGCGAATCCCAGGCGTCGGCGCCTAAGATCGGTACGGTAATTCCCAACTCGCGGGCTTGTTTGATGATCTTGCCCACATCTTCATAATAGCCGGGTATATACAGCAAATCCGGATTTTGCGCCTTGATCTTGGTAAGAACCGACTTGTAGTCCTGGTCTTTTTGCAGGTACGATTCCTCAATTACGATTTGCCCGCCGCCACCGGCAAAAGCTTCTTTGAATATTTTCGTTAACCCTTTACTGTAATCACTGGCGCTATCGGTCATGATTGCCACTCTTGCGGCTTTCAGGCCGTTAAGCGCAAAATTGGCCCCTACCCGGCCCTGGAACGAGTCAATAAAACAGGCCCGGAATGTGTACTCTTTCACCTTGCCGGTACGCTGGTCAACCGTTACCCCCGGATTGACAGTAGCCGCTGCAACAAACGGAATTTTGTTGTCCTCCGCTACCGCTGACCCGGCGATCCCGCAGGAACTCACGGTAAAGCCGGTGACGGCTATGACTTTGTCCTGTGTAATTACCTTCGTCATAGCATTTGCCGATTCCGATGGCTCCCCTTTGTTATCCGCAGTCACTAATTGGATCTGTTTTCCCAAAACGCCGCCACTGGCATTGATTTCCTTGAACGCCAGTTTCGCACCATTCGCCGCCGAAGTACCGTATGATGCGGTATTGCCGGTTAACTCGTACACCATGCCGATTTTGATATCCTTACTCGCACTGCTTCCACAACCGGAAACCAGGCTAACAAGGCACACCAGAACAACCGCCAGACAAGTCATTTGCCCGAATCGTTTTGCCATTATGATCCCCCTCACAAAAAATTTATAAAAACCCGCCATTGCCTAACCATATCAAAATCAAATACCAATTGTTTTACACTATCGTTCGTTTCTAATAGCCATAGCTTTTTTATTTTACACCATTTGTCTACCGATGACAACCTATCTGTCTTCCCGACAACATATGCATTACTAATCATGGGGCTGCAAAAACCGTTATGCGCGTTGCAACAACTGTACCCTGCGCAGTGAACTACTAAAATTCATCTTCTGAAATCAAGTTGATAAAAAGTTCAGCGATGGTTGGGTCAAACTGTGTTCCCGTGCACCGGTTAATTTCCTGTATTGCGTCTTTTTTGCTCATCGCCTTACGGTAAGGCCTGTCACTCGTCATCGCATCATACGCGTCCACAATTGCCAAGATTCTGCATGGGAGCGGGATTTGTTCGCCTGCTATTGCAAAAGGATACCCGTCCCCATTCCAATGTTCATGGTGGTATAATATCCATTCGGCAATGGGTTCCAAATCAAGGGATGACTTGGCAATACGAAACCCGATTTCGCTGTGCTGGCGCATGATTACCACTTCTTCGTCAGTCAATTTGGCTGGTTTTTTCAAAATGCTTTCTGAAATACCAACTTTACCGATATCATGGAAATTGGCAAAAAGCCTTAAGTCTGCCAGCTGCGCTTGGGAAAACTCCAACTTTCGCCCGATATTCTCCAGCAAATCTCCCAATCGGTCAGCATGCCCTTCCGTAATATGGTCTTTCGCTTCGAGCGCTTTCATCATCAATTTGACAATGGAACTGCGCACGCTTTGATTTTTATACATCTTTGTCCGGTACATATTATTGTCTGCCGTTTTGAAAATATGTTCAATATTGGAATTATTGTCGATAGCCCAGCCAAAAGAAACGCTGAGCGGCAAATGCGGCGACGTGCAATTATGGCTTTCAATTTGCGATACATAATATTGATTCAAAGTTTCCATTTGCTGATTTGTCGGGTTGAACACAACAATGACAAATTCATCGCCGCCGATCCGGGCCACATAATCGGGTTTATGAACTCCACTCTCTAATATATCGGCAACCAGCTTAAGAATGTTATCGCCCTGCGTATGGCCAAGAGTGTCATTGATTAACTTTAACCCGTCAACATCGCAAATGAACAAGCCAATTTTGCAATCATCAACAACCTGTATTCTGACAATATCCGTTTCAAAGTAAGAGCGGTTATAGATACCGGTTACCGAATCGGTTACACGTAACAATTCCATGCTTTCTTCGATCTTGCATTGTTCGGTTATATCCCGGATCAATACCAATACTTCATCATCATTGATTTTTGCATACCGCGATTCTACAAAAAGCTCTTTATCTTCAAACGTCAATTTCGCTTTATAGGAGTGCTTGCCGTAAATAAAGGCCTGTTCAATTCCGGACATTACGCGGGGAAGATACTGCGAAGGAACAACCTCCCTTATATTCACCCCTTTGCCTAAGGGCGGGATTTCATTTCCAAATTGACCCTCCTTTGGGGGTTTATAAAATTCATAGTCCCCCTGGCGGTTAAATTTCACAATCATATCGGGGATTGCTTCCAGCATCGCCCGATTTTGCGCTTCCAGTTGGAAAAATTCCTGTTCCATCCTCTGCTGTTCAGTGATATCGCGGGCAATCCCGCTGTAGCCTTTTAATTTATTATTCTCGTCAAAGATAGGGTTGACTATAGCTTCCGCCCAAATGTATACACCGTCTTTATTGATAAATTGTACGGTGTAGGCGGAGCTTCCCCATCGTTCCCCTTTTTCCATCAAAGTCTGACGGCTGGCATATCCCTTTATGACTGTATCAACAGAGGCAGGCGAAAGAAAATCGAATAAATGCCTGCCTTCCATTCCATCAGGGCTCAATCCAGTGATTCGGCTTGCAGAGGGAGACACATACACAATCCGGAATTGCTCATCAAATTTCCATAAAGTATCCACTGCGTTTTCCGCAATAAAGGTTAGTAATTCAGCATTTTTTTCTGCTGCAGCTTTTGCTTTTGTCAACGTTTCAACCATTGTTTCCAGGTCAACGATCCGTTGACTCAGATTCAAATCGGTATCATCTTTCATACTGAAACTCCCTTTTCTTGATTGGAACTCTTTGCCTTATCGATATGTTCGTATTCAAAAACAGCCATATGGAACACAATTACATAATCGCCTTGATTTTGTAGTTAGGTAGCAGTCACCGTTCATCTAGGCATCAAGCACAATTATACATGAATTTTTAATATATTCCAAATAATTATACTTGCATTGCATGAATTTAAAACTGTTGCTTTCCTCTCTTCTGGTCAAAAGTATTCTTATTGTCTACAGACAAAAAACAGACCCTCAATGGTTGAGGATCTGCAACGGATCGCCTTATTCTGATCGAATGTAATGCTTACATCCATTTAGACCGCTTACTGTATACGCCTACGGCTTAAAGAACACTTTTGCTACCGTTTTGTCGGTTGAGTTCAGCAACGCAAAGGCGTTGTTTCCCTCATCCAAAGAAAACTCATTGGTAATCAGAAAACCAACGTCGATTTTTTTCCTGGCAATGTACTCGGCGGCTTTTTGCAATTCCGCCGTAGTGTAGACATTACAACCGACTACTCTAAGTTCCTTGCTGACAATCACATTCGGATCGATAGTGATTTCCTTTTCAAAAACACTGACCATATACAGGCTTCCGTGGTCAGCCAGCCGGTTCAAGGCATTGGTAAAGGTGCTTTGCACCCCTGCTGCCTCTACAATTTTGGCAAATTCCTTGCCCGGATCGGCGTCAAAGTTTTTCCAGGCAGCAGTCGCTCCCGCCATAGTCGCCAACCGCAGCCGTTCTTCCGAAAGATCGATTGCCGTAATATTTTTGACGCCATACAACGTTTTCGCCGCGATAATGGTCAACAGGCCAATCGGCCCGGCGCCAACAACGGCAATGTCATCCTGCGGCTGAAAATCGGCCGTTTCGCAAATGTGCAAAGCCACCGCCAGTGGTTCCGCCAAGCCCACCGATTTAATGTCATCCGTCGTCGGCACCTTGATCAGCTTCGCAGGTTTGACGGCAATATATTCGGTAAAACAGCCCTGCGATACCTCGCCTATAAAGCCTAACGCAGAACAAGTATTATAGCTTCCTTTTTTACAGCTGGTACACTGTTCGCAGGGAACCCGCGGATCCGCAACCACAATATCGCCCGCGGCAAACCCCTGCGCTTCCGAGCCGACTTCTTCCACAATTCCTACAAATTCATGCCCCATGGTTTCCGGGATATTGACTATGAACATCCCTTGGCGGTAAATATGCAAATCCGAACCGCAAATCCCGGCATACCGAATTTTGACCATAACCTCATCCGCTTCTAGCTTTGGTTTTTCAATCTCCTCCACGCGGATGTCCTCAATACCATGGTATCGAACCGCTTTCATCCTAACCGTCCTCCTTTGTTCAACCAAACAACTGCCGATCGCAGTTATGTCTTTGCCCATAAAGGAAGCAGCCTCAGTCCGCTGAAAATTCACGTTCCAAGGCTGCCCAAATCCTACTCTTTCACATTGGCCTTACTTCTTTAATTGGTTCTCCCACAGCCGCGGATCGTCAACCTTCACTTCTGTCGGTACCAACGGTCCTTGGAGGATCATATAAGCACCCTCATCAGCAAAGGTGTTTTTTACCACTTTTGCCGGAGCCCACAAAGCATCCTTCTGTTCGACGGTATCCCCGATTTTCGGGATCGGTTTCTTCATTTTCAAATCGTATAAATATTGCACAGCCAGTTCAGCC
>JAGFXW010000160.1 GCA_017861495.1 Bacillota bacterium | reverse complement strand
AATTTTTCAAGAGTACTGGAGTACAATTCCACTTTTCCGGAAGGAGTAGCGAAACCAATGCGTTTGTATTTCTGGTATTCGCGCTCGGGGAAATGGAAACGATACGACTCTACGAACTCATCATAACTTTCGACACCATAACCAAGCGGATCAACTTTATGGAAATAGGCTTCTTCTACCGTTTTCCACGGCCAGTGTTCTTCCTGTCCCATTTTACAGCCTAAATCACGCCAGAAGTTGAAGTCGTTACGACGTTCATACATCGGCTGGATGGCCCGCTGCGACGCCAGCATGAAATCGGCGCAGCCGTAAGAACTGGTGATCGTCGGCCGTTCCAACGCGCCGGCGATCGGCAGCACATAATCCGAGAGCATGGCGGTCGGAGTCAGCCAATATTCACAGGTAACCATGAAATCTACCGCTCTCAACGCTTCCATTGTCAGCTTCGTTTCGCCATACGAGTTGATCGGATTCGTAGCCGAGACCAACAGCGCTTTCACCGGATACGGTTTTTCCGTCAAAATCGCCCGGAAAACAGAGGGCGGATGAGCTTCACACATCCACTCGGCCGTGGGAGCCTTGCCCCAGACTCGTTTGGTCTGTTCAGCGATAAGACTATAACCCGGCCAGGTAACCATCTTAAATTTATCGGAACCAAGCTGTTTCGCTTTTTGTTCTTCCGGCAGAAATTCATTGCCTTCCATTTCTTCGTCAGTGATATACTCCAGACTAGGACCGGTCAAGAGGTCCGAACCAGGAGCATCCAGATTCCCGGTGATAGCACGTAACAAAGCACGGGCATGCATCGCTGCGCCAGCCGGTTTACCGATTTGGTCAATGGAAGTCCCCCATTGGATATTCCCCGGTTTATTGGAAGCGTACATCATGGCACTCTCACGGATTTGTTCCGGAGTCAACCAAGTCAGCGGCGCCGCCCACTCTGGCGAGAAGTCCGCGACATGTTCCGCCAATTCGCCGAAGCCAACACACCATTCATCCGTAAATTCGGGATCGAACAGTCCTTCATAAATAATGACATGCAGCCAAGCCAAGGCTAGCGCCAAGTCCGATCCAGGACGAATCGGCAGCCACATATCCGCTTTGGCAGCAGTTTCCGAGTAACGAGGATCAATTACGATCAGTTTAAGCCCTTTTTCTTGCAGTTCCACGATATGGTGAATTTCCGGCATACCGGACACACCTGGGTTTTGTCCCCATAACACCAAACAACGGCTGCTGCCTAAATCCAAGTCAAACGGACACCAGCCATAAATCGCCGTCTCCACCATAAAGGTAGGGATCCAGCATAAATGCGAATTGTGAAATCCGTTAGGGCTGCCAAACAGGTTCATAAATCTCCGGCGAGCCCAGTCATCGGTCCGTTGGGTACCACCGGCCGTAGCAACGGCTTCCGCGCCGAATTCATCGCGAATCTTGGAAAGTTTTTCAGCAATTTCCGTCAACGCCTGATCCCAGGAAATTTCTTGCCATTCGCCGGCACCGCGTTTGCCGACCCGTTTCAGAGGATAGTTCACTCTCGCCGGATGGTCAAGATGATCCATTGCAATATTTCCCCGGCAGCATAATCCGCCCTGGTTAGTAGGAAACTCAGGGTCTCCTTCGATATCAAGCACCTTGCCGTCCTTTACGTAAGCCAGTACTCCACAGTTCTGGTGGCAAAAGTAACAGGCAGATTTTTTTACTTGAATACCTTCTTGTGTTATTCTTGCTCATGTTGCCTCCCTTCAGGCGTTCCCAGATTACCAACTTTGCTTCCAAAGCTCGACTATGATGACCTGCTTGACGCAAGTTATAGCTTTTAGCCCGGATTTCAATTCGGTTCGTTTGTTTCGCCTGATTTTTTATCATGCAATTCGCATGCCAGTTATTTCAAAACTATAGAACACGTTCTAGTATTAGGATTATACAAGGTTTCTGTGCTTTTTTTATCAAAAGTTTCCATTTTATAGTATGTCAAAATGATACGATGTCGCAAGAGTTTAGCCAAAAAGAAACTCTTTATGCGATTCCAATTTTGCGATTACTTTGTCATTTTAAGACCGTTTTTTCTGTTTTCGTGATAAAAATAACAGTCAATTGAAAAAAATATAACAGATTGCAAAAAAGCAGGCCCGCTAGCGGGCCTGTCAGCAAATAAATTCTTGTTTACAGGTAATAATTATCGCGTATCAATAGTCTATATTGTATTCTTTAAGTTTTCGATACAATGTGGAACGGCTAATGCCAAGAATCTCAGCCGCGACCGGCACACAATTATTCGCATGCAACAGTGCCGTCTCTATTGCAGCTTTTTCCAATTTCTCAAGACACAGCATCTCGCCAATTTTTTCTACTCCGTTTGTCATTCCGTCAATTTTTATCGGACAGGTAGCCAATAGTATATAATTAGGAAGGTTTTCCGGTTTAATGATCCCGTCCAAGCACGTATTGACCGTATAAATCATTGCGTTCTGCAATTGCCGGGCATTGCCGGGCCATTCATATTCATTAATTTTTTTCTGCGCTGACGGGCTGATCTGCGGAACCTTCCAACCTTTCTTCTGACAATAACTTTCAATAAAGTATTTGCTTAAAATTTCAATATCATGGCCCCGGTCGCGCAATGGCGGAATATTAACCGGCAACACCGCTAAGCGAAAAAACAAATCTTCCCGGAATTTATTTTCCGTGACCATTTGGTAAAGATTTTTGTTCGTGGCAGTAACAAGACGGAAATCTACCTTTTTGTAACGGCGTCCGCCTAACCGCATCACTTGTTTGTCTTCCAACGCACGCAACAAAACGGCTTGTAATTCGATCGGCATATCGCCGATTTCATCCAAAAACAAGGTTCCGCCATGCGCCAACTCAATTTTACCCGGCCGTCCGGCACGTTCTGCCCCAGTAAAACTACCGCCTTCATACCCGAACATTTCACTTTCGATCAATTCCCGTGGCATGGCAGCGCAGTTAACCGCCACAAACGGCCCCTGCGGACGGTGCGCATTATGAACGGCCTGCGCGAACAGTTCTTTTCCAGTTCCGCTTTCACCAATCAGCAGAACATTTTCCCCTGAGCCGGCAAAACGCTGCGCCATGCTTACGCTTTTCTTAAATTCCGCATTTTCACCGATAATGCTTTCGAACGTATTCGACGCCAAACCGCCGGAACGGCTATTGAGTTGCGCCGTCAATTTTTCCGACGGATTCAATTTAAACACGATACCGTCAATTCGTTGGGTATAGTGATTTAAGGTCGGCCGTACGCCAATTTGATACAGTTGCCGATCCGTGCCTACCTGAATAAACTCTTCAACCGTTACATTTTCACCTTTCTCAGCCAACGCCATAATGGAAGAATCGCCGCGCAAAAACTCACGGATATTCCGATTGCCCATTTCTTCCGATCGGAATTTTAGGATCCGCATGCCTTCCTGGTTAATGTGAATGATCTTTCCATTCCGGTCCGTGATGATAATTCCTTCTTCAACAAAAGCCAGCGTTGAATTCAATGTATTATGGATAGTAGCAAAACGATCCATGGCAATTTGCAGGTGGCAATTGAAGGTTTCTGCTTTTTCATTGGCATCGCAATAATCATTTGTCATCTTAATCAGCTTAAAATGGGTTTCAATGGCAATCGCCAGTGAAGTAGCCAACCCTAAACTGTGCAGACAGAGGTTTTCCAGGATCTCTTCCCCCGGTGATTCCATCAATGGTTGATTTAATATAACCAACGCGGCATTAATATTTCCGGATTCATCGCGGATCGGAGCAGCGGAGGCAATACTGTTTTGAAATGCAACGCAATAATGCTCAGGTCCTAACAATTGCACCGGGCGTCCAAGCCGAATACACAATTCATGGGCCGTAGTGCCTTCGGAGTGTTCATCCGAAATAATCCCCATGCGGGGATGATTTTCCGGGAACAGGGACGATTTTTCCCAACCGCCTTCATTCAAAAGGACAACCCCAGTTGTATCAAATAAGTACAATATATCCCCGCAAGACCGAAGCATATCTTTAAAGGATTCAATCAAAGAATTGGTCACTTTAATCAATATATGATGTTTTCCCAGGATTTCGGATAATTTTTCCGGATTTAAATTAGAGCTCGTCACCACAGAATACGGATTCACGCCCAGGTTACGGGACCGAACCCATGACGCGGCAACTTCTTGGTTCATGAAAGGATAGCGACATGGATCATTACTGCCATTTTGTAAAAAATCCTGCTTATACTGCAATATGGCATTCCAGCGTTCTTGGGCATGTGTTTTTTTGTTATTCAGGAAAGTGTCAGTTGGCGCAGCAAAAATTTCAGCAGCCTGATTCAGTATGCCCACTTGTATTCCTCCCAATTATTTCGCTTCGATAATAAACCCCTTCAATATTTCTCCAGCAATCACTTTCATTTAAGGATTTACAATAAACATACTACTATGTGAAGATTTCCACTTCTTATTTTAAATCATTTTGTGGTTCGTGTCAAAATGATACGTTCCAGAATAATATTATCAAAAAAAAATTCATTCCAAGAACTTACCACGTTAAATCGCCAAAACACTCGTCAATTTGTCGCTATAATTCTCTTATTTTAGAACAACAGAATCCGATAGCATAAAGTTTGCGTATCTAGTTTTTGCTTAACAGTATTGTATGCTTCCAGTTGCAAAATGAGGATCTTGAACCCGCAATTTGTGATCATGCTGACCAGCCAAGCAGTAAGCACGATACCTTACAGCATAACAAACAAGGTAGAGACGCATGAGTCGTAATGAGTCACAACACGGTCCGCTGCGTTTTTGTTATCCGGTAGAATTGAACAAAAAGTAATTTTCTTATAAAAAGCAAAACGGGCATATCCAAAGCCGTTTGGCCGGATATCCCCGTTTTGCTTTTTCTTTTCATCACATTTCCGGCACTTGCGCTGCCGCTTCAATCCCCATGTCCTGTAAGTATTTCATGGTTCGTTTGGGTGATACAACTTGTGGATCGTAGCGTTCCGCCAGCTTAAGCGTGTTCATCACCGGTATGAAGCCGCCTAAATCTTCCAGAATATCAAAATCCGGGACCAGTTCAATCATACTGATCGGGATCATCTTTTCTACCGCTTTCCGCACAACCATATCCAAAACCATCGCACCCGTCGGATTATAAAAAACCTCGATAAAATTAAACGGTGTTGTGCAGGTATAGCCAATGATATTGAAGCCGCCGGCCTGGTCAGCCGATTCAACAATGGCAGCGCCGATGTTTTCATTGCGGGCATCACAAGGCTTCGCACAGGCAAGCGCCCTTTCGCTTGCAGCCAATTCCGCCAACTTATTTACCGCATTCTTCAGCGTCACAGGCTGCAGACAGGGCATATCGCCACCCACAATAAAAATGTTATCAGCCAATCGATCCGCTTCTCCAGCCCGCAGAATATAATCGGCGGCATATTGCATGGCGACATCAAAGTGTCCGCCCTGATCCGAAAAAATCTCTTTAATCGACTGCGGCGCAAAATTTGCGGCGATCAATTCCTGCAAATATTCGCCGGCGCCGCCTTGATTGTAACAAAGATATACATCGCCGCACTCGGCAGTGAGGCAATGATCAATCACATCCAGCAAACAGGCTTCATAAAATTCTTTTGCTTCCTGCGGCGAAAATATGCCCCCGCGATCAACCGTTAAGCGGGTTTTCGTCTCGCCTTCCTTCGGTACCTTCGTGAAAATTACAACTGCATTTCGCATAGTCTATATCCTCTCCAACAGCTTATGCCTTCGTCTTAGTACAGCAGGTCTTTACCAACTCTTCTTGTTTCGCTGCTTCATAATCTACCGGCGAATTCAAATTTGCAAAAATCTTCTCGACTGTTGCTTTAGGGAAAAATTGATCTACATTAAGCTCCCCCACACGTACATATTGATAAATATCCAAAGGACAAGTATGTCCATTCTCCAGCAACCGGCGAACAACCGGCAAACAGGCAGACTTTGAAAGCCATGTGCAAAGCGGTTCATTGCCGTCCGAATGAACCGGAAGCACCACATCAAATTCGCCCGTTTCGGCTACTTTTATAATTTCTTCAAGAACTCGCACCGGCAGCGTCGGCATATCACAGGGAACCACTAATACACTGTCGTCCGATGCCTCTTCCAAGCCGGCATGCAGTCCGGCTAAAGGGCCCTTGCCAACATAACGGTCTTGCGTCCAGCGAACGTTTCTTTCTAACGTCCGCTGCGGTCCTACCACAATAATCTCCTTGCAAAACAAGGCCAATTTGTCAACGGCTGCCGACAGCATAGTGCCTCCTTGCCAGGGCAGTTCCGCTTTATCCTTGCCCATCCGGCTGCTGCGGCCACCGGCCAGTACGATACCTGTCATGATTTGCACCTCTGCAATCAATTCGTAATTAGTTGATGATTTCAATTTCATCCCCTGGTTTAACCCAGCCCGGCGTAAGCACCTTAGCAAAAATCCCCTCGCGCGGCATGACACAATCGCCGGTTTTTTGGCGGATTGCGCAGCCCATATGACATTCTTTCCCAATTTGGGTTACTTCCATTAAGGTCTCGCCAATTTTCAGTTTTGTTCCTACCGGCAGTTCAAACAAAATGACGCCTTCCGTAGTAAGGTTTTCCGCAAAACTGCCCGTTTCCAAATCCGATAATCCTTTTTGTTTCATCTTGTTGACGCTTTCCATTCCCAGCAAACTAACTTGCCGATGCCATGCGCCGGCATGGGCGTCGCCAGTTAATCCGCAATCTATGTCAAAATACCCTTTTTCAATCGTCGTTTTCGGTACCCCTTTGGTTTCACTGATGTTTATTGCTACTACTTTTGCCATCTTACGACCTCCTATCAACTCTGTTTACTATTTTACACAACTATTGGCAAGAAATTTATCGACAATAAAATCCGCAATTTTTTCATAGTCGTCCAAGGGGAACGCAGGAACCGGAAAATTCCCATCCGTTACATCGGTAGCCACAGCGATTAATTCCTCAGGAGATGATATGGCCTGAGTGCCTTTTTCTCTGCGAACCACTTCAATTTTCTGTTTTCCCGACAATTTAAATCCTTCGACTATGGCAATATCAATTCCTTCCATTGCGGCAACAATCTCATCCAAATCTTTCTTCTGGTTCGTCTTCTGAATCACGGCATATTGATCCGGGCCCACAACAGCCACCGCTTGGGCTCCGGCCTGGCCAAACCGCCAGGAATCCTTGCCCGGAACATCGATCGAAAATCCATGGGCATCGCTCTTTACCGCCCCGACCTTATAACCGCGACGGACGACTTCGGCAATCAACTTCTCCGTCAGTGTAGTTTTTCCGGTATTCGAAACTGCAGAAACGATACAAACAACCGGCGTACTCATTCCGTAACCTCCTCGTCTTCCTTCTCCGGCTAATCCGCAGCCCCTTACTACATGTCCGCTTTTTCCGCCCGATTTTTCCATCAACTTAATATCCGTAATTTCCATCCACCGGTCGATTGCTTTGCTCATGTCATAAATCGTCATGGCCGCCACTCCCGCGCCGGTGATGGCTTCCATCTCCACACCGGTTTTGCCGCTGGTTTTTGCTGTGCATTGCAGCGTAATACTGGAATTTTCTTCATCCAGTGTGAAGGTAATGTCAACCGACGTCAGCATCAACGGATGACACATGGGGATCAAATGCGAAGTCTGCTTGGCAGCCATAATCCCGGCTACCTGGGCTACGCCCAGCACATCCCCTTTTTTTACCCCGCCGCTCTTTATCGTTGCCAACGTTTCAGGCTGCATTCGGACAGTCGCCTGTGCAGTAGCAACCCGCTCCGTATCTTGTTTTCCGCCTACATCTACCATACGGGCATGACCCGTTTCATTAAAGTGTGTAAAATCCATGATTACCCTCCGATCTGATACATTTTGCGTCGATTGCCGGTTCCCCAGCCCTCATCCATATGGTGACGATCCGGTTTTTTGCGGATTGTTTCACTGAATAGACGGGCAATTTCTTCATCGCTTGCATTATTTTCCAATGCTAATTTCAAGTTGACCTCGCCCTTATCAAATAAACAGCCCCGCAATTTGCCATCCGCAGTCATCCGGATCCGGTTGCACTCGGAACAAAAATGGTTACTCATCGCACTGATAAAGCCGATTGTTCCTGCACCACCCTTGATCCGAAACGATTTGGCCGGTCCGTTCCCTTTCGCTATAGGAGCTTTAAACAATTCATACCGTGTTTCCACAACTTGTCTTATTTCCGCCATACTAACCAAACGTTCTTTTTTGAAAAAAGGCAAATCCCCTACCGGCATAAACTCAATAAACCGTACATTCAACGGCATGTCATACGCCAATTTGGCAAAATCCAGGATCTCATCGTCATTGAAGCCCTTCATAACCACCGTATTAATTTTTACCGGTGCAAGATCCAATTTAAGCGCTTTTTCGATAGCGCGGGTCACATCATGCAGATTGCCGCGCCGGGTGATATAATTGAATTTTTCGGGCACAAAACTGTCCAGGCTGAAATTTACGCGGTTTAACCCGGCAGCTTTCAGGTCTTCCGCCATACCATCAAATAATATGCCATTCGTCGTAATGGCGATATCGGTGATTTGCGGAATTTCAGCGACCTGGGCAATGAGTTTTGTAATGTCTTTACGAACCAATGGTTCTCCGCCGGTAAACCTGACTTTACTGATGCCGACTTGAGTGGACACCTTTACGAGACGAGCAATTTGTTCTAATGTCAAGATATCTGAATGGCTCTCACTGGCAATTCCTTCATCCGGCATGCAATACCGGCATCGCAAATTACACCGGTCAGTAACAGAAACTCTCAAATACTCTATTTTTCGATCATAACTGTCTAACATGAACACTCACCCTCTTCCAACTCCAATTATCATAAAAGCACGTTTTACGCATCTAAGCTGTTGATGTTCCCCAAAACATGGGCGGATACCACATCACCAGGGTTTAACGGCCCGCTCCCGGCCGGTACATCCACAAAAACATTACATTCCATCATCGATTTCAAAGCGCTGTTGTTCTGGATTCCGGTTAATTGAAAAGCTATATCCCCATCCTGCAGCAGCAAACGGGCCCGTAAAAATCTTCTCTTTTCGCTCGATTTTTTGAAGCCGCC